>CAYRQB010000395.1:0-5192 GCA_964426025.1 uncultured Heliomicrobium sp. | reverse complement strand
TGCCAACTAATTCTGTGTACTGGCTTTAGCCACTAACTTTAGCTGCATGGACTTCACAGTCCGCCCGTCAACAGTAGTAGAAGTATGAAAAAACAAGAACCACCTGCTGCAACTCGTTTCTTGCCCCTTGCAGCTTTGCTTTGCCTGCTGACAGCTTGCCAGGTCATTAGCAGTCCCAGTCGGGCAATCGAACTTCCCGACCGCCAGTTGCAGGCTGCGATTCAGATCAAGCCCGACGCTACACCGCTCGACAAGGTAAACGCCTCGGCCATCGAGCAGACGACATACACCCACAGCTACGATCCGTCATACACTAAGCTGGATTATCCGAACGGCGACGTGCCGAAGGAAACAGGTGTTTGCGCCGATGTCATCGTCCGAGCTTTTCGCAGCGGAGGTGTTGATCTGCAAAAAGAATTGCACGAAGACATGACCCGCAGCTTTTCGAAGTATCCGCAGAAATGGGGAGCGCGAAGGCCTGACAAGAACATTGATCATCGCCGAGTGCCGAACCTGATGATGTGGTTCGATCGGCAAGGCAAGAGTTTGACGATCACCAAAAACGACGGCGATTATCAGCCCGGCGATGTCGTTGCATGGGAACTAGGCAGCGGGTTGCTGCACATTGGAATGGTCAGCAAGATCAAGGTCGAAGGCGCGAATCGTCACGCGATTGTTCACAACATAGGCATAGGCGCGCGTTTGGAAGACGTGTTGTTTCAATGGAAGGTCATAGGTCATTACAGATACTTTTGAGTTTGGAGATTGAAGTTTGAAAACCACAACGCCATTGGCTCCCGGCATAGAAGTCAAACCATCGCAGATTGACGGCAAAGGTTGTTTCGCCGCCATTCCATACAAAAAAGGGCGCAAGATTGCCGAGTTCGTCGGCGAAAGAATTTCCCGCTCCGAAATTGCCCGACGGTTGCGGGGCAAACGCCGCATTCGCATCTGCGGCATAGATTCTTACTGGGCGGTAGACGGTTCGGTCGGCGGCAACGGAACGGAGTTCATCAACCATTCCTGCGATCCGAATTGTCGGTTGACTCTGGTTCACGGCCATCTGATTTTTTTCGCCTTGCGAGATATAAAACCCGGCGAGGAAATCCTGCTCGATTACGAAGAGTCCTATCACGACGACAACAAAACCTGCCAATGCGGCGCGCCGAATTGCCGTGGCCGCATCAACAAATAGCCGGTTCAAATCTCCCGCGAATGACGCCGATGACGCTGATCCAATCAAATTCCTTGCCTTTATTTTCATTTGCGTTATCTGCGGGATCCGCGGGTTCTTGCTTTCAATTCTTCAAGCTACAATCCCACGCGTTATGGAAAATCTGCAATCTTACTTCCCGATTCTGGGCGAATTGAGTTTGAAAGCCGGAGCAATCGTCCGCCGCTTTTACAATTCGCAATTCACCGTCGAACACAAATCCGACGATTCGCCTGTCACAGAAGCCGACCGGGAAGTCGAACTTTTTCTGCGCCGCGAGTTGGAAAAGAAATTTCCAGATTATTCAATTGTTGGCGAAGAATTCGGCGAAACGAAAAAGTCCGGCTCGCATCGTTGGATCATTGATCCGATTGACGGGACGAAATCATTCGTCATGCGAACGCCGATTTTCGGAGTGATGATCGCGCTGGAACGCGAAGGCTCGCCTGTTCTCGGTTCGATCTACTTTCCGCTTCGCGATGAATTGTTGATCGGTTCGGCTGAGACCGGAACTTTTCTGAACGGCAAGCCCTGTTCGGTTTCACAAACCGCAGAGTTGTCACAGGCGACTATGATCCTGACCAATCCGATGGAATTGATTTCTGAAGAACGCGGCGAACCTCTGCAAAGGCTGGCTCGGCAAGTCCGGCTGGTTCGCGGCTTCGGAGATTGTTACGGCTATTATCTGGTGGCGACGGGATTGGCGGATGTGATGATCGAACCCGGCCAGTTGAAATACCACGACGTAGCGCCGCTGGCTCCGATTCTTGAGGGCGCTGGCGGCATCTTCACCGATCTGAGCGGCAGAATTGATTTCGACAACGGGCAGGGACTGGCAACGAACAAACAACTTCACGAACAGATTCTGCGGGTGTTGAATCAATGCTGAGTTCCGCGTCATTTGCGTGATCGGCGGGAACAATTTCACTCTTCAAGGCAATTCGCGAACGCGAATGTTTTTGAATTCAATCGGCGAGCCTTCGGATTCCATGCACAGATAACCTGTTCGCGGTTCGGCTCCATTGCCGCCTGAAACTTCTTCGCCGTTCACCCACAAACGAATTTCGCCGTTGATGGCGCGGACGTAGTAATGATTCCATTCGCCGACGCCTTTGCTCAGGTTTTTGCGCGGAAAGCTGCGCGAACCGTTCGGCGACAGCGGCGGGAAAGGATTCAGTTTGGAATTGCCTACTGCGAAAATGTCGCCGTTGGTGGTGAACCAATCGCCTTTTTTGCCGGATGATTTTTCGTATTGTTCTTTGTAACCGTGATCCAGAATCTGAACTTCGATTCCCCATTTTGGCAGAGCGTCCGGCTTCAAATCCGCCAATGCCTCATCAGGAACCCAGACGAAAGTGCCGGAATTTCCAGCCGACCGCAGATGCCGCCATTCCAGGACGTATTCGAAGTTGGTGAACTTCTGTTTTGTCCGCATCACGCCAATCGGTTTGCCCGTGCAGATCAGCAAACCGTCTTTCCACGACCAGGTGTCTTCGTAACAGTTGACGTTGGTGAAATCCTGCTCTGCCAAAGTTCGCCAGCCGAGTCCGTTACCATCAATGAAAGCTTTCGGAGCGTTTGGTGTTTGCTGACCGAAACCCGAACGCAGATAAAACGTGGGCGAGACGGCAATCGCGATGAGAGAGACAATCATCAATAAATGGCGATTCAAATCAGACTCCTCCTTTAATGAGTTGGCAATCGTTCACGTTGGCTTGAGACGACGAATGATCGGTGTTAAAAGCTCAACTCGTTTTCTTCAAATCGAGCAATCGAAATTTCACGGGCTATGACAAATTCGCAAACTGTTAAACGACTTCATCCGGCGATGATTTACGGTCTGGCGATGCTGGCTTCGCTGATCGGACTTGGCGATTCGCTATATCTGACCATTCAGCATTTGACCGGCAAAACGGTCAAATGCACTGTCACCAATGGCTGTTCCGCAGTGTTGGGCAGCAAATACGCCGTCATCGCCGGAATTCCGACGGCGGCTTTCGGCGCGCTGGCTTACTTCGCCGCTTTCAGTCTGGCGACGCTTGCGGTCTTCGGTTACGAACGCGCGCGTGATGGATTATCAATCCTGATCGTGCCGATGTTCCTGACCACATTGTGGCTGCTTTATCTGCAAGCATTCGTGCTTCACGCCTTTTGCGAATTCTGCCTGCTGTCGGCGGCGATGACTCTGACGTTGACGGCTTTGGTCCTTGCGGCAAAGCTCTTTCTTGCTACGAAACCGGGCGAATCAGGTTAATGATCTGCTCTCCACAGCCGGGTCAACTATCGAACGCTCAATCTCTGGTTGATGATCTTGCGCAGGTTTTCAGTCGTCAGGTCATCGTTTTTGATTTCCTGACCGTCAACGAACAGCGTCGGAGTTCCAGTCACGCCCAGCGAATTCGCACGCCGAACATCAGCCGCAACCGTAGCGTCAACTTTCGCGCTGTCCATATCGCTCAAAAATCGCGGCACATCCAACCCTAATTCCCCAGCAAAGCCTGCGACAATCGGACGCAGATTGTCCGTCTCTTCCCACAGCTTTTGACTTTCATAAAGCATGTTGTGCATTTCCCAGAACTTGCCCTGCAAACCGGCGGCGACTGCGGCGTGCGCAGCGTCCATGGCGTTTTTATGTATGACGGTCAGCGGCAGATGATAGAAGATGAAACGAATTCGAGTGCCGAATTCGCTCTTCAGTTTTTTCATTTCAGGATGCAACAAACCGCAGGGCGGGCATTGGTAATCGCCGAATTCTTCTATGGTCACGGCGCCTTTGGTCGTCGCAACAGCGGGAGAGGCGGAAGCGCCGGCGCTTGATTCAGCAGTTGTCGAAGTTTGCGGCTGTTCTGAGCGGAACATATAAAAGCCCGCACCGACGGCAGCCGCCAAAACAAACGCGATAATCGCAAAAGGCAAATAACGCTTCATTCCAGATTTGATCCTTTAATAAAGATGAAGGCCGCGTTCAGTGACTCAATAACCGGCCAAAACACAACGCGCGATACCTTAATACAAGCAGCCCGATTCTCAAAAGCCGATGCACAATGGCAATTGACCGGTCTGCGAAGTCACAATGCGTCCGACAGATTTAACCGGCGAATCCGTCACTTACTCTTATTGGCTTTCGGCGCTTTCAACAGTGACGAAGGGCAATATTCTTCCACCGAGCAATTGCCGCAATCCGGTTTGCGCGCCTTGCACACTTTTCGTCCGTGCCAGATCAGCCGATGCGAAAAATCTATCCATTCTTTTTTCGGCAGCAATTCCATCAAATCGGCTTCGATCTTTTCCGGCGTTTTGCTGACAGTCAGTTTCAGCAATTGAGTCAATCGCGAAACGTGTGTGTCAACCACCACGCCGGTCGGAATTCCGAAAGCCGTGCCCATAACCACGTTCGCCGTTTTGCGTCCAACACCCGCAAGCTGAACCAGTTCTTCCAGCGTTTTTGGAACTTCGCCGTCGTGTTTTTCGATCAACGACCTGGCCATCGTCTGAATTGACCTGGTCTTGTTGCGGAAAAACGTGACCGAGTTGATGTCCTTTTCCAACTCAGCCGAATCGGCGTTGGCGTAATCGGCGACGTCGCGGTATTTGCGAAACAATGTTGAAGTGACGATGTTGACTCGTTCATCCGTGCATTGAGCCGAAAGAATAGTGGCGATCAACAATTCCAGCGGATTGCCGTGATTCAATGCGCAGGTCGCGTCGGGGTAGGTTTTCTTCAACGCGCGAACGATTCTCTGCGCGCGATCTTTCAATTGATCTTTTGTTTCTTTCATCTATCGCTCTTCAAAAATTTCAATCTGACGGCTTTCAAATCCATAACCGAGTCGCCGGTTTTCCTGACCGCTTTCAACGACAAGGTTGTTTTGCCGCGCGTCAACGACAAAGTTCCGGCGTTCAATTCAGCCCACTCCATTTCGTAAACCTCGGTTCGCGGCACGCGATCAGGCGAAGGAACCGGGCGCGGTCTCGCCGC
>CAYRQB010000394.1:0-5234 GCA_964426025.1 uncultured Heliomicrobium sp. | reverse complement strand
CTCCTATGGAGCTTTGGGGAAATTGCTAACTCCATCTATAAACAGGCCGCTCCTGAAGGAGCTAACCACTCACCAATTCCCCCACCCACACTAATTACCGTACTGCCAGAAAACATGGAGTTCAGGTTTCGGCCTGCCGCTATGACAACCAGCACCTTACAAACACGCTGAAGCGTGAACTCCATGCTTGTTTCCTTACGGACGCGCCGCAGGCAGCGGCGGCATTTGCTCAGCGCCGAAGCGCGGGAGCAGGTTGTCGCTCATTGCCAGATGGTAAACGGCGGCGGCGATGACGATGGCCGATTTCTTGGCGTCGTCTTCGATGATCCGTTCGTAAGTGTCCAGGTTCGTGTGCCAAGTGACGTTGAAATATTCAATCGGGTCCTGACCGACGCCTATGCCGGGCAATCCGGCCTGGCTGAACGAAGTGTTGTCCGATCCGCCAAGCGAACGGCTGCGCGAGGGAATGACGCCCATAAAGCCTACGTCTTCAAATGACCCAAGCACGCCGCGCAAGATGTCTGCGCCTTCCTGCGGGCCGAAAACGCTCATACCGCGAGCGCGTCCCGTTCCGGAATCAATGTTGAAATAGCCGCCGAATTTGAAGTAATCGGGCTTCGGGTTTTCAAACGAACCGAAATGCTCTTTGACGTAAGCCTGCGAACCGAGCAGGCCTTGTTCTTCGCCGCTCCACAGAGCGACGCGAATAGTTCGGCGAGGAGCTTTGATCGCCCCGGCTTTGACCAGAGCGTTGATGATGCGGGCGGCTTCCATCATCGTCGCACAGCCGATGGCGTTGTCAGTCGCGCCGGTTGCCGCGTGCCACGAATCCAGATGGCCGCCGAGCATGATCACTTCGTCTTTTTTGTCGGTTCCGGCGATTTCGCCAATTGCGTTGTATGAGGTTTTGCCTTCGGGGTAGAGCCGGTTGACGATGTTGATTTCGATTTCAACCGGAGTGCCGTCGGCCAGAATGCGCGAAATGCGTCCGTAATCTTCATTGCTGATGACTGCGGTCGGAATGGCCTTGGCCGGGTCGAAAGTGCGGTTGTTGAAGGCGCGAATCCGCCGCTGTTCCATTCCGCTGTCATTGAAACGAACCAGCGCGCCGCTCGTAACCAGAAACTCGTCAATCTTTTCGGCGATTTCACGTGGGTTGAGCTTTTTCGGCTGGCCGGGTTGTTGTTGAGCTTGCTGCTGCTGTTGCTGTCGAGGGCCTCCGCCTCCAGCCGGAGCGTTGCCGGAAAATCGCGCTTTGGCCTGGGCGTCGTCCATTCGCTTGGCTGGTGGATTGATGACGATTGGAAGCACAGCGTGTTTGCCAACCATAACGATCCTGCCTTTGACTTTGGCCTTTTCAGATTCCAGAAATGCGTTGAATTCCTCTTCGGTCGGCGAAACCGGAGGAATCATCTGGTAAACGCCTGCCGTGACAGTGCCTTTGGTGCTGGGCGTCCAACCCAGAACTTCGATCATCAGCGGTTCTTTGAACGGGGCGATGACGTGCGCTGTTGCCCTTTCGTTCAGCCAGCCGGGATGACCGAAATCCCATGGTTCCAGATGCGAATTGACGAATCCCCAATCGGCCATCTGTTTGATCGCCCATTTGGCGGAGTTTTCATGGTTGGGCGAACCGGTCAGGCGCGGGCCGTAAACGTCCGTGAAGTAATGCAGTGTGCGCATAATCTGGGAATTATCCATTCCCTCTTTGCGGATTTTGGTTTGGACATCGGATTCGGGATTGGCAACCTGACCTTGCCCAAAAACAGAGATTGGGCTGACCAGTAGCGCCAGACAGAGTATCGCAACTCTGAATTTTCGCAGCATAGAGTTCTCCTTAGATGAGGTGTGGGACAAGCTGCCAGCTTGTCGAATCATTTGTAATTCATCGGTTGAATGAATTCGGCGACAATTCCTTTGGATTTGTGACGCTTATGGTGACGAACTCACTGACAAGCTGGCAGCTTGTCATACTTCGATTGTGTCGTTGCGTATTTTCGCTTTTTCGCGTTGCTTGACAAGCTTTCAAGCGCGACTTTAGTATCCCTGCTCTGTCACTAATAACAGACCAAGAACAAAAGATCAGGAAGGGTCACATTTCTAAAGACACAATGCGCGTCATTTTGGCTTCATCCGAAGTTGTGCCTTACTCAAAAACCGGCGGGCTGGGTGATGTTGCTGGCGCATTGCCAAAGGCTTTGTCGCGCATAGGTTGCGACATTGCCGTCATCACGCCTCGCTACACCGGTTACGGCAAACGCCACGGAGACGTGGTCAGTCACGAAACCGGCGAAATGGTCTTTGACGATCTGCAAATTCCTTTTGCCGGAACGACGAAACACGCCGCCGTCTGGCGCGATTGGATGGACGGCGCTCCGGTCTATTTCATTGATAACGCGGAATATTTCGGTCACGGTTACATTTACGGCAGCGGGAATTTCGACGTTGAACGATTCGCCTTTTTCAGCCGAGCCGTTTTGGAATTGACCAAACGAATCGGCGGTTCGCCAGACGTGATCCATTGCAACGATTGGCAGACCGGGTTCATTCCGGCTTATTTGCGCAACGTTTATTGGAACGATCCTTTCTTTTCGCGAACGGCGACGCTTTTCACGATTCACAACCTGGCTTATCAGGGATTCTTTGACAAAGAACTGCTGCCGAAATTCGGTTTCAGTTGGGACGTGTTCGGCGGCATGGAATTTCACGACGCTGTCAGCGCCATGAAATCCGGCCTGCATTTTTCGACAGCGCTTTCGACCGTCAGCCCGAAGTATGCGCAGGAGATTCAAACGCCTGAGTTCGGCAATAAGATGGATGGGCTGTTGCGATGGCGGCGAGGCGATTTGCTGGGCATTCTGAACGGAGTTGATTACAACGATTGGAATCCGGAAACCGACAAACATCTGGCCGCAAATTATTCGCCGCACAATCTGGAAGGCAAACTGGCTTGCAAACGCGACCTGCTGGAAAAGTATCATTTGCCGGTTGATACGGAAAAACCCGTCGTGGCGATCATCACGCGACTGACTTCACAAAAAGGAATTGACCTGATCACACAGGCGGTCTGGCGGATACTGGAAACAGGCGCTTACTTCATATTGCTCGGGTCCGGCGCTGACAGTTACGAAGGTTATTTTCAACACGTCCGTGACACTGTGCCGAATCAGGTCGGCGTATATTTCGGATTCAACACCGCGCTGTCACACCAGATTGAAGCCGGAGCCGACATCTTTTTGATGCCTTCGTCGTACGAACCCTGCGGATTGAATCAGATGTACAGTTTGAAGTACGGCACGATTCCAATTGTGCGCGGAGTCGGCGGGCTGGACGATACGATCACGAATTTCGAGCGCACGACCGAACAGGGCAACGGTTACAAGTTTTACGACTATTCCGCCGAGCGGTTGGTTGAAAAGTATTACGAAGCCCTGATGGTTTATTACGACCGCAATCTCTGGCAAAAGTTGCAACGCAATGGAATGCATGAAGATTTTTCGTGGGAGCGCTCGGCTCATAATTACATGGACGCTTACCACAGGATCATCCAGGCCAGATTATCGCGCGGCTGGTAAGTGGATGGTAAAATAGCTTTTTGCCATACAAGACTTTGTAAAGTCTGCTGGCGGACAGACGATCTTGTTATAATTCTCGACACTCATGTCGGAGTGAGAGATGGGTTTATGAAGGGCAAACAATTCGTCGCCGGAAAAACACACATCCGACGCCGAATATAAAGACAAGAAGGAGTTTAGAATGAGCGAATTTGTTTCAGAAGTGACGGATGCCAATTGGGCTACTGAAGTGCTGGGTTCGGATAAACCTGTTCTGGTGGATTTCTGGGCGGCGTGGTGCGGTCCCTGTCGTATGTTGGCGCCGACGGTTGAAGTCGTTGCCGAAAAATACAAGGACAAAGCCAAAGTCGTGAAGCTGAACGTGGACGAAAACATTGACAGTCCGGCCAAATACGGCATACGCGGCATTCCGACGCTGGTGTTGTTCAAAAACGGCGAAGAAGTTGATCGTCACGTTGGAGTACCCGCCAACGCGCAGACCGCGATTGCGCAGATGATCGAAAGGCAATTGGCTTAAAAGAAAAGTCGAAAGCCGTTGGTTGGCCGAGCGCCAGTCAACGGCTTTCGACCCGCAAGTTTTATGTCCACAGATTACGACGTCATCATCATCGGCGGCGGGCCAACCGGATTGGCCGCCGCCGTTTATACTGGCCGCTCGCTGTTGCGAACCCTGGTGCTGGAAAAAGACATCCCCGGCGGACAGATCGTCAATTCAGCGGCGATTGACAACTATCCAGGATTTGCCGACGGCGTTTCGGGTTACGACTTCACGCAAGCTTTCCTGAAACACGCCAAACGATTCGGCGCTGAAGTTCGCGAAGGCAATGGAGCGGAAAAGCTGACGGTCAATGATGACGGCAGCTTCACTGTTGAATTGAGCGATGGAACTTCAGTCAGTTCAAAAACGGTGATTCTGGCGATGGGACGACATCCGCGCCGCTTGGAAGTTCCAGGTTATGACAAATTCTGGGGGCGAGGCGTCAGCGTGTGCGGAACCTGCGACGGAGCTTTCTTCCGCAACATGCCGATGGCGGTTGTCGGAGGCGGGAATTCGGCGGTCGAAGAAGGCGCGTTTCTCACTCGTTACGCTACTGAAATCAAATCCATTCATCGCCGCGATCATTTCACAGCGCAGAAAATTCTGATCGAAGAATACCTGCACAACCCGAAAGTCACGCCGGTCTGGAATTCCGTTGTCGAAGAGATTTACGGCAACGGCGAAGTCGAAGGCA
Organism: uncultured Heliomicrobium sp.; assembly: GCA_964426025.1. Lineage (GTDB taxonomy): Bacteria > Acidobacteriota > Blastocatellia > RBC074 > RBC074 > RBC074. The sequence continues at coordinate 427 of CAYRQB010000394.1, read as the reverse complement.
TCCGCGTTCGCAATCTGGAAAACGACAAGGTCGAAGATTTTCCGGTCAAAGCCGTTTTCGTTTTCATCGGCTGGCTGCCGAATTCCGATCTGGTCAAAGGAATGGTTGACACGGACAATGAAGGCAGGCTGATCGTCAATGAATTGATGGAAACGAAAATTCCCGGATTGTACGCGGCTGGCGATCTTTGCGTCAGACCGATCTATCAACTTGCCAACGTCGTTGCCGACGGAGTGCAGGCCGCCGTTTCGGTCGAAAAATACCTGGAAAGCAAAAAACATCAGAACTGAAAATCCACTGCAGGAATCGCAGAAGGCACAAAAAGAGGTCAGGAAATCTTTTTGTGTCTTTTGCGCTTTCTGTGGTTCACACCGAAAACCACAATGAACTTAGCAATCATCGGAGCGCAGTGGGGTGACGAAGGCAA
>CAYRQB010000393.1:0-5243 GCA_964426025.1 uncultured Heliomicrobium sp. | reverse complement strand
TCGTGGTGATTTAAGGCAAATTGCTCCACGTTAAAAAAAGCGCTAAACGGCCCGAGGGAAAGACAAAAGTTTTAAGCCTCGCGCTATTTTGAAGCGCGAGGCTTTTTCAATTTGAGCCGGTAACGCGGAGAATCCGGCAGGCGGGTTTTGAAAATCAATAGTGGCGATTTCAACGAATTGCTCCACTCAAAAAACTGCTAAAGAGTTGCGGGAATCAAAACACCGAAAAGCCCTGCGCTACGACTTTAGCGCAGGGCTTTTTTACTTTGTGCAAAACCGGGAGCCGTGGCGACCGGCAATCGGAACTATACCTGGAGCCATAGCGACCGGGTTATTCGGGAGAACAATGAGTTACATAAAGGGATTGAAATGTCGTGAATGCGGTACGCCGTACAAGCTGGAACCAGTGGCGATTTGCGAAGAATGCTTTGGGCCGCTGGAAGTTGATTACGATTACGAAGCGATCAAAGCAACGCTGACGCGCGAAGCAATTGCAGGTCGTGAAAAAACCATGTGGCGTTACAGCGAATTGCTGCCGTTGGAAGGCAAGCCGACCGTCGGGTTACAAACAGGATGTACACCGCTCGTTTGCGCCGAGCGGTTGGCCAAAGCGCTCGGCGTGGGCGAGCTTTTCATCAAAAACGATGCTGTTCAGCATCCGAGTCTGTCGTTCAAAGATCGCGTCGTTGCTGTGGCTCTCTCAAAAGCGCGCGAGTTCAAGTTTGAAGCCGTCGGTTGCGCCTCGACCGGCAACCTGGCCAACTCAGTCGCGGCCAACGCCGCCGCCGCAGGTTTCCCGGCCTACATCTTGATTCCCGACAATCTGGAAAAAAGCAAAATCACCGCCACTCAGATTTACGGCGCGAACGTCGTTCCGGTCAAAGGCAATTATGACGACGTGAATCGCCTGTGCAGCGAAATCGCCGGGCGTTATCCAATCGCTTTCGTCAACGTCAACCTCAGACCGTTTTACGGCGAAGGCTCAAAGACATTTGGTTATGAAATTGCCGAGCAACTCGGCTGGGAAGTTCCCGACGCCGTCGTCGTCCCGATGGCTGGCGGATCGCTGATCACGAAAATTTACAAAGCCTTCGGTGAGTTACAAAAGCTGGGTTTTATCGAAGAAAAACCGACTCGCTTTTACGGCGCTCAGGCCGAAGGCTGCAACCCAATCGCCGCAGCAGTCAAAGCCGGAACGCGCGACATTCGACCGGTCAAACCGAACACCATCGCCAAATCGCTGGCCATTGGAAATCCGGCTGACGGTTATTTCGCCACCGGAGTCATCACCGGAACCGGCGGATGGTCCGAAGACGTGACCGACGCCGAAATCATCAGCGCCATGAAATTGCTGGCCGAAACCGAAGGCATCTTCACCGAAACCGCAGGCGGTACGACTGTGGCCGTAACGAAAAAGCTGATCGAACAAGGTCGTTTGACCGCCAAAGACCGCATAGTCATCGCCATCACCGGCAACGGTTTGAAAACTCAGGAAGCCTTGACGCTGGAAGACCTGACTTCCATTGAACCGAAACTGTCGGCGTTTGAAACCGCCGCCGGATTGAGCCGAGCCGCAATTGCCGCAGCTTAAAAGGTGACGCCGGGCAAGCAGCCCGGCGTCACCATGCGAGCAAGGTTGCTCGCGCTCCCATCTGTCAAAAGGAGAGACAAATGCCACAAACAGTTATCATCCCAACGCCGCTGCGCAAATTCACCAAAGACACCGAACTGGTCGAAGTCCAGGGCGCAACAGTCGGAGAAGTTTTCAATCAACTCGAAGCCGCCTACCCGGGCATTCACGCCCGCCTGTGCGAAGAAAACGGCGAGCTTCGCCGATTCATCAATGTTTACGTTGACGGCGAAGACATTCGTTTTCTGGAAGGATTGAAAACCGGACTGGCCGACAAAGCCGAAATTTCCATCGTCCCGGCGATTGCCGGTGGTTGATGGCCAGCGACTTTGTTCGTTCGGCTGCAAACTGTAAACACACTCAAAACATTATCAAAGCCGTCATTGCTCGCATCTGCTGGCAATGACGGCTTTTTTATTTCTCCGACACAAACCACCCTAATGCCATAAAAAGGAAAGGCCATTCCATTGTTGGATAAGGTACGAGACTTCCAAATGTCAAAATCTGATTAGACAAATGAATTGATCTATGAAATTTCTGCAAAATAGCTTGCAAAAAAGTGAGAGATTCTATATTTTCCGACGCGTTCAACTCAGAGGCGAGTTCCGCAAGGGCCGTTTACGCCAGCATTATCGAATTACTCGGATTCCCGATCTGAACCGCCAATACCAACCAATCAAAAATTCGTTTTGGAACAGAAGCAGGTATTGCCATATCTGACCGGCTTCAGGTCTTGGGCTTGACTTACATCCACATGAGGAAAATGAACAATGTCAACGAAACAAACCGCAAACATTTATATCCAGAATAACCTGGGTGGAGAGGCCTTCATCCAACTGTCGCACAAATATTCCAGCAATAAACCGGATGTCGGCAATTGGCTTGTTGCGCCGGGACAGAAAGCCGGTCCGCTGGTAGTTAATTACGAAACCGGGGTAGGCACGGGCTTTGACTACTGGTATTGCAGCGCTTCAATCAAATCGGGAAATAATGCAGGTATTTACGCGACTTCCGGATCGCTGCTCAGCCCGTCAAAGGAATGCATGCTTGAAAGCAGCGATGCCGGACAGAATATTACGCTCACCATAGACACCAGCACGTTTCACATCAATCTGCCATCAGGCGGTTGCAGTACGGGCGTAACCAAATTGGCGACTATTACACCAAGGACTGATGGCGGTCCGCTGATTACCAATGTCTTTATGCTTATGCTGGAGAACCATTCCTTCGATCATTTGTTCGGTTACAGCGGCTACAACACTGGGAACGTTCATAAACTCAGCGGAAGCGAATCAAACACATACGGAGGCGCCACTTATAGGGTCTCTGAACCGGCTGTTGATCCGATGCCGCTTGGGCCGGGGCACGAGTTTATGAATACACTTGTACAGCTATGCGGAGCAGGAACTTCAAACCCATTCCCATCAGGAGGCTCTTATCCGGCAATTAACAACTCTGGGTTTGTGGCGGATTATGCGGCTGAGGGAGCGGGATCAAATTGCGGCGATGTCATGAAATGCTGCAATCCGTCCTCGCAGATTCCTTATCTTTATACCCTGGCTCAGAATTTCGCACTTTGCGACAATTGGTTTTCATCCATGCCTGGCCCAACCTGGCCAAACCGCCTTTTCGCGATGGGAGCTTCTTCAAGTGGTTTGGACGATAGCCCATCATCAAGTCAGATTGTTCAATGGGAAACAGTGAGTGGATTTACTTATAAAAACGGTTCGATTTTTGACCAGTTGAAAAAATACAACCTGAATTATCGTTTGTATAACGATCAGGATAATACTTTCTGCTCAGGAGTTGACCATCCCACCGGAGAGTTTCCAATCGTCGCGGGATTAAAGAATATCTCTCTTCTGGATGTGAATCCCTTTTATCACTTGTACAGCCAAGGTGGCGCAGTTACCGTTTTTGGATTGGCCGCAGACTTACAGCGGTCATATCCTTATCAATTCACGTGGATTGAGCCGAATTACGGTGATGCAGACGGCGATTTCAGCGGAGGTTCTTCGCAGCATCCTACGGATTCGTTGACGGCGGGCGATAAACTGATAGCCGCGACTTATGATGCAATTCGCACTTCGCCATATTGGTGGACAAGTTTGTTTATCATTACTTATGACGAGCATGGAGGTTATTACGATCACGTGGCGCCGCCCGCGGCGACTCCCCCCGGCGATAATCCCGGGAACAGTTTGAACACGCATGGCTTCGATTTTTCGCAATACGGAGTGCGCGTTCCGGCTGTTGTGATTTCTCCTTATGCAGTCAAAGGAGTGATCTATCACACTCTTTATGACCACACTTCAGTTCTGAAGACATTGGAATCAATCTGGAGCATGAACTCATTGACGGAAAGAGACGCCGGAGCGAATGATCTTATAAACATCATTTCTACAATCGAAGCGCGAACGAATACGCCGATTGTCATTACGCCAAACAAGATATCCGGTTCATCTACGACCAACTCCTTCATTGTCGAGCCTGAGATTATTGACGAAGCGCAAGCAGCCGTTGATGCCGATGAGGTTGTTCAGTCGCCGCCCTCAGGTCTTAACACGGCAGAACTTGACGCCAGACCGCTTCCTGAACGTGGGAACATCTTGGGATTTTTGCACGTGGCGCTAAAAGCAGAAGTCGAATTGTCAGACGGAAGCGATGCCAGTAAGCAGGCGATCATAGACAATTTCAAATCAACAGTGCATACCTACGGAGATGCAAAGGCTTACTTGAAGAGGATTGGGGAAGAGGTGACAGCGGCCAGAGCCGCCAAACAGGCTGCTTCAGAATCGTAAGCCAGCGGGCTTATAAGCCATAGATCGCCAGAAAATAGTCCTGTGCGGAAGCGCGGGGTGAGCGCGAAAACGAAACACAAGCCCCGTCAGGGGCGACAGACAAGTCTTGAGTGTCGCTCCTGGCGGACCTTTCAATGCATTTGGCTACTGCCCTTTGAACTCCGGCTTGCGGCGTTCGCGGAAGGCCGTGATGGCTTCGACTAAATCCAGCGAATGCATGAAAGCGGAGTTCCAGACGGCGACGTACCGCAGTCCGTCAGCGATGGATTTGTCTGCGCAGTAGTTCATCACTTGTTTCGTTCCCTGAACCACCAGCGGTGGATTAGCTGCAATTTCAGCGGCGAGGTTTCGCGCAGCTTCCAGCATCGCTTCGGGAGTTTCGTAAACTTCGTTGATCAGTCCGATTCGCAAAGCGCGCGCGGCGTCAATGTCTTTGCCGGTGAAGGCAAGTTCGCGCGTGTGACCCTGGCCGATGATTGCCGGTAATCGTTGCAAACTGCCGATGTCGGCGACGATGGCGATTTTAGCTTCGCGCAAACTGAATTTGGCGTCGGCTGAAGCCACGCGAATATCGCAGGCCGAAATCAAATCCAGACCGCCGCCGATGCACCAACCGTTGATGGCTGCGATGACGGGTTTGCGACAGACGGCGACGCAATCGCAGGCTTGCTGCATCTGCCCGACTTTGTCCAGGAACTTTGTTCGCTCGGCTGTTGAAAGACTTTTCGCTCCGATGCCAACATCACCGGCCATCGCCGTCAAATCCAGACCATAGCTGAAATCGCCGCTTTCTCCGCGCCAATTGGCTCCAC
>CAYRQB010000392.1:2545-5247 GCA_964426025.1 uncultured Heliomicrobium sp. | reverse complement strand
GGACGAAGACGTCCGCGTTCCGGCAGACAGTGCTTCACTCTGATCATTGCTCGCTCTTGCTGGTCATCATCGAATTGAACAACAGCGGCAATGTCGCCAGGCTTTGGGCGCGGTATTGCGGGCGAAAACCGAACAATATAACTCGGCCTTTGCCGATGTTGGCTTCGACCATCGCGGCTTTGCCTCGCAGCAGTTTATCACCCAGAATCCACCCGCTCAGCAGCGGGTTTTCCGTTTGCGGATAACGCGCGATGACTTTGACGGTTTTCGGATCGGTCACTTCAAAAGCCGGGCTGTTTTCAAACCAGGCGATTGATTCTTTCTCCAACCCGAAATTCAGGTTTAGTTCCGTGTCGAGTTCAGTCCGCAGAATCGAACCGGGACAGTAAAATTCGCGCGGTGAAACGCCTTTCAAAACATTTCTCACCGGCACTCCCAATTTTTCAATCGCGAAGTTCGATGCGTTGTTGAATGTGATCAGCGTTCCGCCCGCTTCGACGAATTCGCGCAGAGCCTTGATCCCGGCTTCGCCCAAACCTCCGGCGTATTGTTCGGGGTAAGCGCCGCGACTTTCGTCGTCGCTTCCGCCAGCAGTTTTGCCCGGCAAACCATTGACCAGAGCGGCGGTGGATTGATCGGGAATGATGATCGCGTCGAATTTGGCTCTCAGGTTTCCGGCGCGAGCTTCGTCCTGCAGCAGCGATTTGAATTCGAATTTGTATTGATCGAACAGCCAGCGCGTCCAGCCTTCGTCCATCGAAGCCAGATAGTTTTTGTAAATTGCCACGCGCGTGTCGCCGCTGGATCGGACGCGAGATTGTATGACCATGGCGATCGGTTCCGGTTTGGCTTCGACTGCAAAGGAGTTTTTGACCGCGACGGCCTGAACGTTTAACAGCAACGGCAGGGTATGCGCCGTCACATCGTAAGGACGTTGTGGCGGGCCGCCGGGGTATTCGCGCAAATCGGGATAGCGCTGAATTTCCAGCAGCGTTTTGGCGAATGCGCCGTAAGGCTGTTGCATGAAAACTATGTGCGTTCCCGCCGGATAGCCTTTGCCGTCGGCGGTGAAATCGTTGTTGGCTCGCTGCACTTCCACTCCGCCTCGTCGCAAAATGGAGAGCAAGCGGTCAAGCCCTTCGGTTTTGAAATAGTAATTGACCTCTTCCGATGACGAAGGCTCGTTGCTGATCTGGCCAACCAGATTTTCGCTTTGTTCATGTTTTTGCTGTTCGGTTCCGCTGACGTTTTTCAATCCGCTTTGCAGCCGTTTGAAAGCGTCGGCCAGCGATTTTGGCAACGCAGGTTCGGGCAGCAGAAAAGCGAAGGCCTGGCCTTTGGCTTCGACGGCGCGTTTGCTGATTTCGTAAAAGTTGCGCAGGTAAAGTTCGCGGTGACGAGCCGCGTGATTCAGCAAAGCGAAAGCTCCGGCGGTTTGGTAATCAACTATGTCGCGAATCGTCCAACGGCCACCTGTCCAGGGTTTCGGAAAATTCCACGATTGCGTTTTCGGATCGTAACCGTTTCTGCCGCTCAGTTGATTGAAGCTGACTTCGACCGGCGTGGCCAATCGCGCGCTGGCGGTTTCGGACAAAATGCGCAGACCGGCGTGGTAATGCGCGTAGGCTCGCGCCGGAGTCCAGGAATCGTAAATGCCGTTCAGCACGACGCCGGTCTTGCCTTGCGCGGTCAGTTCCCATGCCATCGAAGTTCCAAGCGCGCTGACACCGGCGATCAAAACGGGATCAATGTTCGGTTCCCACGGGTCAGTGTAAGGCGGAACGAACATACGCGCGCCGCCGCCGCCCATCTGGTGAATGTCGTGCAGAATTTGCGGATGCCACGCGTTGAGCAGTTTGTCCACAGTCAATTGGGTTTCGACCTGAGTGAAGGCGTACCAATCGCGATTGTTGTCGTGTCCGGTGTAATGATGATAAAGCTCCGGCGGCGAAGTTCCTTCGGCGGGCGTGCCCAGCGTTTTCTGATACCAGTCGGCGACGATGTCGGTTCCGTCAGGGTTGAGCGAAGGAACCAGCAGCACGATGACGTTATCCAGAATCTGTTTGATCTCCGGCGAATTTTCCGAAGCCAGACGATAAGCCAGTTCCGTCGCCGTGAACGTTCCGCCGACTTCGGTCGAATGAATGCTGCAAGTGATGACGACAACTGTGCGGCCTGCCTGAATCAAATCCTTGATTCCGGCTTCGGTGGCAGTGTCCAGCAATCGCGGATCGGCCAATCGGCGTTGAATCTCTTTGAATTCGTCCAGCCGTTTCAGGTTTTCAGACGAAGAAATCGTCGCCGCCACGAAAGGCCGTCCCAGCGTGGTTTTGCCCAGCACGTCCAGCTTGATGCGGTCGCTGGTTTCCGACAGTTTGCGGAAATAGCCGACGAACTGATCCCATTTGGCCAGCTTGCGGTCTTCGCCGATTTTGAAACCCAGGGCGCTTTCGGGCGGGGGAATCGCCGAAGCTGTCGCGGCGGTTTGCGCTCCGGTTCTGCCCGATTGAGCGATGGCAGCGATTGGCAAACAAAGAAGAGCGACGATCAACAACAAGCTGAGACAACGTGAAGGCATTTGTGGGCGACTCCTTAATTGAAGATGAAAGCTTGATTTAATTGCGATCCGCCGGTAATTTACCACCGCGTCCGAGAGAAACAAACCACTAGAGAAATCCAAAATCAAAAGAAAGACTGGCAAG
>CAYRQB010000392.1:0-2535 GCA_964426025.1 uncultured Heliomicrobium sp. | reverse complement strand
GAAAAGGAATCTCACGCGAAGCCGCAAAGACGCAGGGCGGAAAAGTAAAGCTGTAAAGTCATTTCTTTATGGCTTTGCTCCTCATTTGCCTGCTTTAGCCCTTTGCGACCTGGCGGCTTTGCGTGAAACTCAAAATTCTTGATGGCTATAAAAGAAAGACTGGCAAGCTGAGAATGAAAAGAATGCCCCTGATCCTCGCGTTGCTGTTGACTGCCTGTGCGTCCGGGCCGACGCACGATATGAAGTTGTCGAACTCCTTCGCGCCAACTTACTCCAACAATCTGACAGACAAATTCGGCAAGCCCAAACGGCCAGCCGGCGATAATACTGTCGCCAATCCGGGCGGTGCTGTCGCGGTCATTTATCCATCCGTCAAAAGCCCTGAGTCGCGAGCATTGGACGAATTTCTGCAACGATTGCAGGTCGAACGACGCAATCCGGGTCAGCACGGAATTTACGTCGAAGAATTGTCGAGCGGTCAGGCAATTGCCGCGCTCAATGAAAACGCGATGTTCAATCCGGCTTCGGTCATCAAGCTGGCGACGACGCTGGCCGCGCTGGAAAAATTCGGCCCCGGCCATCGCTTCCGAACAGAGTTTCGCGTTACGGGAGAAGTCAATCATCGCACCGGCGAACTCAACGGCGATTTGATTCTGGTCAGCGGAGGCGATCCGTCGTTTTCGATTCAGGACGCGCGGCAGGCCGGCGACGCGCTGCGACGGTTGGGAATCAATCGCATCAGCGGCAGTCTGGTCGTCGTCGGCGATTTCACCTGCAACGAAAATTCACAGACGGATATTTCGGCTGGAGTCTTTCGCCGTCAATCGCGATTGGTTTTTCGCGGGCAGACGCGATTTGAAAACCGCCTGGCGAATTACGATCACGCCGCGACCGTTCTGGCTGTTGAATCGGATTCGCTGCTGAACATCGCGCGGTATCTGAACGCTCACAGCGTCAACGCGATGGCGGATATGCTGGCCAATCACATTGGCGGAGCGGCGGGCGTCCAACGCTTTCTGATTGAGCGCGTCGGCGTGCCCGGCCATCTGGTTTACGTTTCGCACGGTTCAGGATTGGACGTGAACCGGCTGACTCCTGTGGACACGGTGCGGATTCTGCGCGTGATGATGGACAGGCTTCAGTCTTACGGATTGCGGATCGAATCGGTCATGCCTGTGGCGGGGCTTGATTCCGGCACATTGGCCGGACGATTTTCCGAGCCGCAATTTGCCGGAAGCGTGATTGCCAAAACCGGAACGCTGCACAGCACTGACGACGGCGTCGCGGCTCTGGCCGGGGCGATGAACACGCGATCCTGCGGAGTGTTGCTGTTTGCCGTTTACAACATGGCCGAAGGCCGCCGCGTGCTGCATTTGCGCCGGGTTCAGGACGATTTCCTGAAACGTTTGATGACCGAATGCGGAGGCGCAATGCCGATGGCCAATCGCCACGAAAGCGAAATCGCTTTCCGTCCACAAAGCCGTCTGCTGGCGGCACGCTGAATAAGGTTCAAGAGATGTTCTCCCACGAAGACACACGAAGATTCACAAAGAAGAACAGCTTCGTTTCCGAACATTCTGTTATTTCCGTTTGTTCCGTGATCTCTGACAAATAGTCATTGATACTCTTCGTGTTTTCTTCGTGTATCTTCGTGGGCAAGGTAAAAGCAATGATAAATGCGGAATTGATGCTCGACGCCAAAGTCCTGCTTGGCGAAGGGCCTTGGTGGAATTCAAAAACACAGCAGCTTTATTGGGTGGACATCGAAGGCTGCGCCTTTCACGTCTTCGACCCGGCGACAGGTTCTGACCGGAAAATTGATGTCGGCCAGATGATCGGTTGCTGCGTCGGCAGAAAATCGGGCGGAGTCATACTGGCTTTGCAGCGCGGTTTTTACAGCCTCGATCCGGAAACCGAAAAGCTGACGCCGCTGGTTGATCCCGAAAGCCATCTGCCTGACAACCGATTCAACGACGGCAAATGCGATTCGCGCGGCAGGTTGTGGGCTGGAACCACGCGCATTGCGCACGATCAGCCGGACGGATTTCTTTACCGACTCGATCCGGACTTGAACGTTCACCGCAAACTCGACGAAGTGTGGATTTCAAACGGACTGGCCTGGAGTTCGGACGACCGTACGATGTATTACATTGATTCCCCGACCAGCGAAGTCGTCGCCTTCGATTTCGATGCGGCGGCGGGCGAAATCAGCAACGAGCGTCTGGTGATTGAAATTCCCGAAGGCGGCGGTTCGCCCGACGGCATGACGATTGATCAGGAAGGAATGCTGTGGATCGCGTTGTGGGACGGTTGGCGAGTCATCCGCGTCAATCCGGACAAAGGCGAAATCATTGACGAAGTGAAATTGCCCGTCGCGCGTCCGACTTCGTGTTGTTTTGGCGGAGCGAATCTGGACGAGCTTTACATCACCACGGCCAGCACGCGAATGCCCGCCGAAGAATTGGCCAAACAACCCGCAGCCGGAGGCCTTTTCCGCGCCAAACCCGGCGTGCGCGGATTTCCGATGGTTGAATT
>CAYRQB010000391.1:0-5250 GCA_964426025.1 uncultured Heliomicrobium sp. | reverse complement strand
GCGCAATTGAGCTTTTCGATGTTCTCGCGCGTCATGTAATAACCGTTGCTGATCAACCCGGCGATCATTCCGTGCGAGCGGATGTGAGTGATGATATCGAAAATCTGCGGATGCAGCATCGGCTCGCCGCCGCTGATGGTGATGGTTGCCGTGCCGAATGAAGCCAGTTTATCCAACCGCCTCTTCATTTCTTCCAGCGGCACTGGCTCTGAAACTTTGTCGTATTCGTTGCAATATCCGCAGGCCAGATTGCAACGGCGCATCGGAATGACGTGCGCCAGAATCGGGTGTCTGGTTGAAGCCAGGCCTTTGGCAACCAGTTTGGCTTCGCGCAGGTTTCGGCTCAGTTTGCTGCTGCTCAGGTCTGTCATTGTTGTAAGATCGCAGGCGCAGGTCTGGCGACTTCCTCCTGATCGGGTGTGAGTTGAGTTTGTGATCTTGACGAAAGGGACGAGCTGGATTGACTCGTCCCTTTCGCAACCGTTGAGTTATTTAACTTGAAAAGAATGACAGCTTAAAACTTGTCTATGATTCTTGTCCCGTTCGGCAAATTGACGACAAAGGCCGAATCGGAAATGTTCGTGTTCACCTGTGTGTTTTTCAACGTGACGATGGTGTAATCGCCATTGCGTTCGGTCATCTTCCATTGAATCGGCAGCCAGGTTTGCTGGTTGATCCACAGGTCAATTCCCTTGTATTGCCCGTTGCTTTTTGGCGTCAGCCTCAACACCGAAGCCATCTGTCCGTTGACCGCGGCATCACCGACGATGTCAATGTTGTAATTGTTGAGCAGCGATTTCAGCGATCCGTCCAGTCCGACCAGATTCGCTCCGGTCTTGCCTTTGGAAACCTTGCCGACCGTGCTCTTCATTGCCTGCTTCAGGTTCGGTTCGTAAAAGGTGAAGTTTTCACCGATCACCGACAGAACCTTGACGCCGGGTTTGGTGTAATCAATACGCAGCTTGCCTTTGTCTTTGCCGGCGGCGGGTTTGTAGATCAGCATGCCGTAATCGGTGTCGGAACTGCCAATCTGAGGATTGATCTTCTGCTGAATCAGTTCAGCCTTCAGACTTTTCATCTGTTTGTGGGCAGTCTCCATCTTGTTGAGAATGCCGGTCAGAATTTGGGGCGATGAGTTGGCGTCAACAACAGGAATCGCTCCGACAAACGCCAGAGCCATTCCCGCGATCAATGCCAGTGTCAAAATTTTCTTCATTACTTACCTACTCCATCTCTGTATGACTTTTGGTTACAACCGTCGGACTTATGATAAATGCTTTTACTTAATCCAAACTCGATAACCGACCCGTCCTTGCGGGTTCATAAAGGGTTCAAACTTGCTGACGACCACATCTTGCTTCAGTTCGTCGCGCAGGTAAAGCGTCAGCGCATCCTGCGGCGAATTCAAAAGCATCTCCGACTTGCTTCGCTTTTGCAGAAAAGCCTGCAAATCACCAACGGCAATTTCACGAACTATTTCGCCGGACGCTGTTTTGACGCTGACGCGGTCGCGGTCGCCGAAATATTTGCCGGGAATCAGAAAGATCGCCGCGATGATAAGCAAACACATCAGATCGTATTGCCACGTTCCGCGTTCATACGACCAAAGGAGGACATTTTTGATTCCCACAAAAAACGATTTCATTTCCTGTCCTCTTGTCTGCTCAAGCCAACTCAACTCCACAGAACCGAATCATCACCTTTCGCCTACAATCATCCCGTCGCGCATCTCGATGATTCTGGCGGCGACTGCCGCAGCTTCGGGATTGTGCGTAATCATCACGATTGTCTGATTAAGCTCTCGATTCAGCTTTTGCAACATCTCAAGAACAATCTCGGAATTTTCGGAATCGAGATTACCTGTCGGTTCATCTGCCAGGATGATCGCCGGACGATTTATGATTGCTCTGGCTATCGCAACCCGCTGCTGTTCTCCACCTGATAGTTCAAGGGGTTTATGACTCATTTTATTTTCCAACCGCAATAACCGCAAGACTTCACGGCGAGTCTCGGTGTCAATCGCCTTTTTGCCGTTGCCGTGAATATCTTCCGCGAGCTTCAAATTGCCCTCGGCGGTCAAAGTCGGGAACAGGTTAAATCGCTGAAAAACGAATCCTATCTTGCGGCGTCGAGTGTCTGTGCGTCCCGCATCGCCCATCGCGGCCAAATCTTCTCCGTCAACAATTACGCGTCCTGAAGTCGGTTTCAGCAATCCGCCCAGTATGTGCAGCAACGTAGATTTACCGCAGCCCGACGGCCCCATGATCGAGACGAACTCCCCGCGTCCGACCGACAGATTGACTCCGCGCAGAGCGTTCACGTCAACTTTGCCGACGCGATATGTCATGACCAGGTTTTCAGTTTTCAGAATTGCGTCCATTACTTCGTTTGCCGTTCTCGACTTTCGTGACTTAACTCAATCAGCTTATTCATATGACAACGCTTTGACCGCGTCCTGATTGGCGGCTCGCACAGCGGGGTAAAGCGCGCCCAAAGCTCCGGCGGCCAATCCGATCAACGACGCTCGCAACAACCACGTCCAGTGAAATTCCAGTTGCAAAGTCGTTACTCGCTCAATCGCCCAGGCGGCAATCAGCGAAAAAATCAGTCCGGCGATGACTCCAATCAAGCTCAACGCCAGCGCTTCTTTTTCAATTACGCCGATGATGTACCGCTTCGACGCGCCCAGCGATTTGAGAATTCCGATTTCGCGCGTGCGTTCGGTAATCGTCGTGTACATCGCCAACAGAATGACCAGCGCGCTGACGATTACCGACAGAACCAGAACCGCGCGGACAAACCCGTTGATGCCAGGAATTTCACGCCCGAAGCTGGTTCCCAGATCGCGAGTCAATACAACTTTGTTTCCCGGCAATTCGTCGCTGATTCTCTGTTGAACTTCGACCTGTTTATCCGGGTCTTTCACTTTGACAAGAATCGAGAAGCATTTGCCTTCCGATGCCAGCGCGCGCTGCATTGCGCCAAGCGGCATCTTTATCCTTGATCCAACCTGTGGCGAATAAATTCCCGCGACTTTCATCATTTTGCCGAAGACCTGAATTTTACTGCCGACGCTCAGTTTGCCGTGCTGAGCCTTGAACTCATCAACTATCACCTCTTCGTCGGATTGGAAAACACTTCCTTCGACGATCTTCACGCCAGTGATTTCCGAATAACTGTCAAACTCGACGCCTTCGACAATTTCTATTCCCAGTCCGCTGTTTCCGCTCTGAATGTAATATCCGACCGGACTTACCTGTTTGACGCCTTCTATCTGTTTCAGCCTGTCGGCGTAACGCACGTCAACAGGATTTCGCGCCGATGGCGAGAGGAATTCTGCAGGACGACCAAACTGGATTTCGGCTCCAATGCCACGCTCGCGCCGAATCCGATCATTTAACATGCCTTCAACCAGTCCGGTGTTCAACACGATCAGGATAACGCCCAAAGCCACGCCAGCCACGCTGATCAGCGTGCGCGTCGGTCGTTGGCGAATGTTTGAGGCGACTAGACTATCCATAAATTGATGCTGCGATGCTGGCGGTCAGGGGCATCTATTGAGTCGGAGGTTTGTCCAAATCAATCTCTTTCAACTTCTCAGTGTTTTCCAGGACAAAAGCGGCAGGCGGAAGTTCTGGATTGAGTTCAAAGTTCTGATCGCTGAACAACAACCGCGCCGAATATCCGTCGTGAGGACGGCTGAGCAAAATCACGCTCGGCCACAAATCCTGACTGCTCTCGCTCAACTTCTTGTAATCGTAATACTGAACTTCAGTCGCCAGTTCGCCTTTGGCATCGAAAATCTGTTGCCGAATGAATCTCGCTCCGTTTGTCCGATCGAACCAGAAACGGCGACGAGTGTGAGAAACCCCTGCCTCCACTATCTCGACTTCCGAAATCACATAAAAGCTGCGAAGTATGCGGGAGCCTTTGGGAGCTTTCGGAGTCGGATCGGGTTCGTCAAGCAGAGCTTCCTCGATTGAATAAACAAAGCGCCTGTCATTAAGCGAAAGCGGGCGCATCATTAATGCTTCAGTGAAATGGAACGGACGAGCTTCGACCAAACCGCTGCGGGCCTTATCGCCCAACTTTTCCCGCCACATGCCGTAATCGGCGTCATTCGTGCCGATCAGGAAGCTGGGTGATTGTTTATAAAGAGCGACTTTGAAACGATTCGATTCCGAAACCATTTCGGCGATCTTCTGTTTGACCAGCGGCGCTTGAATGATCAGCCGAATTTTGTCCGGGCGTTGCAAAGCCAATATGGTGTCGGTTTCAGGCCAGCGTTCGGCCAGGCCGGTGTCGGAAAAAGCGATCCCGACTCGCGAGCTTCGCAATGATTGAAGGTTGGTAAAAGGCTGCAACTGTTTGATCAAATCGTCGAACCTGGCATCGGCCAGCGGCGTGAGCAATCTTGGAATCGAGCGGTCTTTGGTGACAATCAAACTTTTGCACGAAATGTTGAGTAGCACCAGCGCAACGGCAGCGACCAAAATGCCGACACTACTAACCTTAGACCTGATTTTCCGTGAAAACCGGTGTATTTGAACCATAGGGAAAGTGTAATTATTGCCAACCGCCTTAAACAAAGCCGTGAAGCTAGCAGAAGGATTTTTGGTTGTCAAACTTGGCCTCTGCGGCCCATTGACAAGCAAACTTACGGTCACAACAAACGTTGAATTGACACCGACTTGACGCACTTTAAGCGGCTCGCGTACACTCCTGGTCGAACCCAGACCTTCCAACTCGGTTTACAGGGAAGACATTTGGCGGGCGATTTTTCGGGGAATATTCAATTCGACCGAGACGCCAGTCGGGAATGCGACAGACTGACCAGCTTTGGCTGAGAGTTGATACCAGTTGATCGGT
This sequence comes from uncultured Heliomicrobium sp., assembly GCA_964426025.1. Classification (GTDB taxonomy): domain Bacteria; phylum Acidobacteriota; class Blastocatellia; order RBC074; family RBC074; genus RBC074. The sequence continues at coordinate 381 of CAYRQB010000391.1, read as the reverse complement.
GATGACAGCCGGAATTCGGCAAATAATTTCGGCAAACATTTCCGTCGGATGCGTTCTGGATTTACCAACTCAACGAATACAACCCGAGCGAATCAGGATGGCCATCACCGAGAGGAGAGAAGTTGCTATGTTAAACAGTTTATTCACAGGGAATTTTGCGCGCCGGACGGCGCTGTTCCTGACTTTCACACTCGTCGTTTCCTCGTTCTCTGTCTTTGCCCAGGACAATAAAAAGCGAGACAAGGACAAAGAGCAGAGAGCCAGGGAAGAGCGCGTCAAAAGCGTTTACAAACGATGGGTGGATGAAGACGTTCGCTGGATCATCACAGACGAAGAGCGCAAAACCTTCAACTCCCTGAAAACGGACGATGAACGCGAACA
>CAYRQB010000390.1:0-5255 GCA_964426025.1 uncultured Heliomicrobium sp. | reverse complement strand
CAGGTGATAAGCCGCGCGAATCAAACGATCCAATCCGGCGGATTCGATGCCCAGCGAAGCCAGAAATTCCACTCGCTCGTCTTTCGACAATTCTGCAAGTTCGGCTTCGATCTTGGCTGAAAAGGTCACGACTTCGGCTGGCTCGCCTTCCTTCTCGATCACTTCGCGCAGAGCTTTGACATAAGCGCCTTCTTCGCCGGACAGTTCCGCATCAGCAACGTTTGCCGCGTACAAAACCGGCTTGGCCGTCAGCAGGCTGTAGGATTTCAATGAATTGAGCAGGTCCTGATCCAGTTTGGCTGAATTGATCGTCCGGCCCGCGCTTAAAACTTCAAGCACTTGTTCCAGCGCGGCGACTTCGGCTTTGGCTTCCGCGTTGCCGCTTTTGGCTGCTTTGCGAGCGCGCTCAAGACTTTTTTCAACCGTCGCCAGATCGGCCAGCGCCAATTCCAGATTGATGATTTCGCGGTCGCGAACCGGATCAACCGTTCCGGCGACGTGAACCACATCTTCGTCATCGAAACAGCGAATGACATGAACTATGGCGTCCGTTTCGCGGATGTTGGCCAGGAACTTGTTTCCCAAGCCTTCGCCCTGAGAAGCGCCTTTGACCAATCCGGCAATGTCCACGAATTCGACGGCGGCGGGAATTGTTTTCTGCGGCTTGACAAGTTCAGTCAATTTATCCAAACGCTGGTCTGGAACTTCGACAGTTCCGACGTTCGGGTCAATCGTGCAAAAAGGGAAATTAGCGGCTTCGGCCTTGGCCGAAGTCAGCGCATTGAAGAGAGTGGATTTGCCCACGTTCGGCAAACCGACGATACCTGCTCGTAACAAAGCTAGTTCTCCAGAAGTGCAATTTGTTGAAGTAAGCCTGAATGTACTTGATGGACGCGCAGCTTGTCCAACGCTTGTGATCGGTCACAGCGCCGGATCATATCACCATCTTTTCTTCGGGTTTAACAGATCACTTGATCTTGTTGGCTTGATACGTTGACGAATCATTTCCAGCCTTGGATTTTCAGGATCAGACTGTTCCCAAAGATTGAGCCATGATTCCGCTGACTTTCTTTCTTTACGCGCCAGCGCCAGTTCGATTTGAACGCCGCAAATAGCCCCTAGTTCACTGTAATGAATTTTCTTGCGCTTAAGCAGCGGATCAACCAATTCTTTGGCGCGGTCGAGATCGCCTTGCTTAATGCATTGTGTCGCCAAATTTGTTCTTGCAAAAAGATAGTCAGGATGCTTCAGGTGAATTTCTTCGATAAGCGCCCGGCTTTCTTCGTTGCGCATTTGTAAAGAAAGAGCTGCGGCCAGATTGTTGAGTATATCCGGCGAATCAGGAGCCAATTCCAAGGCTTGCCGGAAAAATTTCTCAGCCGTGAAGCCATCATATCGGTGAAGGGCATTCATCCCTTTATCAACCAAGCGCACGACGTTATTAGGATGGCGAAAAATAGGTTCGCCATGAACTTCAAAACCGAACGATAGCAAAGTGTCCCATTTCCCATTGATCCACACCCGGATTTCTCCATCTTCGATGATACCTGCCTGCGAACATTTGCCGATCGCATCCAGGCGCTGTTGATCCGTACCGCGTTGCCCCAATGCGAAATCGCGGAGCGCAGCCAGCAGTTCTGGTGTTTTCGCAACTGAAATTATGAAAGAGGCGAATTGGCGGCTGTCCTTTCCGCCGCGTTCCAGCATCATTGGCAAAATTGTGTTCAACTCCGAATGCTTTAGAAGGTATTGGCGCAATCTTTCTGTCAGCGCTTCCGAATCATCTTTTTCTTTTCCCGCCAGCTTTGATTCCCGAATCAGAGCTTCAACGGTGTTACGCGATATCCACTGGGTCAAATCAAAGGCCCAGGGGCCATTGCGTTCGCCTTCCGGTTTATTCAGGTCGCGCAGGTTTTGCTGAGCTATGCTGTACCCTGGATTATGTTCCAGAGATTGTCGAAAATAACTGCGCGCTTTTTCTGTCTGCCCCAATCGAGCGGCTGCGATTCCGGCCCAATGACAGAGGAAAAAAGCGTCTTCATTTTGCGTCAACCACCCAGCCGCATCAGCTTCTTTCGCAGCTTCCATGATGGCCTCATCATCGCCCAAGTAACTGAAAGCTTCAGCCTTCTTGACCGCGCAATCCAAGACTTCGGTTTTCACCGCCCGCAAACGCGCGGCATATTGGCGCGCTTCTTCCGGGCGGCCCGACAACAGCAGATAGCGAGTAATGTTTGATAAGGCCTGGAAATTCTCCGGTAGTTTTTCCAACACCCGCTGAGCCAATGCAATGGCTTGCTCATGATCGCCCGAAAGAAAACATATCTGACTTAAATTATTCATCGCCGGAACAAAATTGGGCATTCGTTCCAGAAGCTCATTGGCTGCCGCGCTCGCTTCGGCGTATTTGGCTCTTTCCATCAGAATCTGCGACCTTTCGTGCATTGCAGCCAGTTCGATTCCTTCTTCGCCAATGAATCCGGCAGTCGCAATCAACCTGGGCACGCTTTCTTCCAACCGTTTCGCTTTTTCGCGAACATCCTCAATCTCTTCGTGGTCGGGCCATTGTTCAAGAAAGCGACGGTAATGTTGCAGCGCCAGCACCGGGCGACCATTCATTTGATAGGCGCCGATTAATGGCAATAGCATCTCCGGGTCGTCAGGTTCCAATTGGCACAGACGCTCACAACTCATCAAATAAGAGATCATGTCGTGTGTTCCAAACTGCGCGATTGCCAGTTGCACAATTACTTCCGAATTGTTTGGGAATTTTTCCGCCAGCGGCTTTAACAGTTTCAACGCCTCTTCATGACGTTTGTCTTCCAGCAATTCGCCTATGTGGTCGAGTTTCGATAATAGTTTGCCGGGTAACGAGCGGCGAGGCTTAGGGCCGCTCGTGGTTCTGCGTCTGGATCTACTTTTAGCCATTTTTCTACTCTTTCTTGGTGGGTTAGCTGTTTAAGAATGCTTGTAGTTCTTCTTCGGTCGGCAAACCATCGCGCGCGCCCATCTCTCGGCATTGCAAAGCGGCGACGGCGTTGGCAGTGCGCATCGTGTCTTCTATGCTCAGACCTTTGCACAGACCGTAAATGAATCCGGCGCGGAATGCGTCGCCCGCTCCGGTGGTGTCTTTGATGACCGGAGGACGAAACGCCGACGAAGCGACGAACTCGCCTTCGACAAAAGCCAGCGCGCCGCGCGAACCCTGGGTCATCGAAACCAGATAACAACCGTATTTCCGATTCAATGTTTTCAACGCTTCGCGTTCGTCCATTGTCCCGGCCAGGTCGTTGGCCAATCCCTGAGAAGTAATCAGGCAATCAACTTTCGGCAGCAGTTCGTCAATGCCCGGATAAGCCGTGTCCAGATCAATCGTCACAATCATTCCGGCTTCGTGCGCCCAATCGGCGGCCTGCATTGCCGCCGCAGTGTCGAAACCGTCAATGTGCAGCACGCGTCCGCGAGTGATTTGTTCGCGCTTCAATTCTTCGGGCGTAATGCGAGTTCCATCATCGTGATACCACAGAATGGTTCGTTCGCCGGAAAACTGTTCGATGATGATAACAGCGCCCTGAGTCTTTGCGCCGACGGCGATCTTGACGCCTGTGCAATCCACGCCTTCTTTTTGCAGCGATTCGATCAGCATTCGGCCTTCGTTGTCGTAACCGACTTTGCCGACGTATCTGGCCTTCAAACCCAACCGCCGAACGCCGACCATCGCCGACGAAACCTGACCGCCGGACATCTGTTGGTGATTGGTCAATTGGACTTTGGTGTTGAAAGAAGGAAAACGCGGAATCGTCACCAGATGGTCAACGGCGTTCAGTCCGAATCCGACCACGTCGAATTCACGATTGGCAGGAAGAGAAAAATCGAAGTTCATATCAGAGAGTTTTATCTGCGATCAGGTTGATGGAAAAAGTTTGGGTAGCGCGGCGATGGCTAATCGCGCGGGCTACCCATTTTTCGATTTTCATCGAGCTTATTTTTTCTTTCCCGTGAAAGTGCCTTCGCCAATACCGGCCAGAGCCACTTTGCCCTTCATGGTTTTGCCGTCGGTCGTTCCGGTGTAAGTGACAGTGCCTTCCAACTGGCCGCTGACTTTGAACGAAAATTCAATCTTGTCGCCTTTGACCGTTCCGGTCAGCGCGGATTCACCGAGCAATCCTTTGTAATTGCCGGTCAGTTTTTCGCCGTCCTGTTTGAAGGTGAAAGAAGGATTGCCGGAGCCTTGATCGGTCTGAACTTCGACATCCCAATCGCCTGAGACATTAACTGCGCTGGCGGCTGGTGTGGCTGCCGCAGCAGCCGCTGCCGCGCCCGCGCGTTTGGCGCTCCATTCGTCTTCGGCCATTCCGCCGAAGCTGACCGTTCCGACAATCGAATCGCCCGCGACTTTGCCGGTCATGGTCAGAACCAGATCGTTGCCGTTGTAATTGACCGTGTAAGAAAACTGCACGTCGCTGCCTTTGATTGTGCCGGTTAACGGCAGAGAGCCGGAATCACGACCGACCACGCCGGTCAGTTTTTCGCCTTCGGCCTTGAATTTGATCTTGAAGTTGCGAACGCCGCCGGGAGTGTTCATCGCCGCATCCCATTCGCCGTCAACATTGGGCGATTGAGCATTGGCGGCGAACGCCATTGTCATCGCCAGCAACAGGACAGACAAAACGCCAAGGAGCTTTTTCATAACGCGAATTCCTTTCATTGGTAACGGAAGTTGTAAGTGTTGGGATAACCCGAAAATGATTGCGAGCGAAGCCTACACCCGGCTTTTCCGACCTGTCAAACAACGCCAGCTTCGCGCTGGTCTATGGTCGTCTTGTGAGTATCTGATAGCGGTTGTTAGAATGCCTTGCATTCACCTCAACTTTTTCCGAAGGAGAATTTATGCCAGCAAGAGAAATCACCAGCCTGGAAGAATTGCGTTCGCTGGTCGGCAAGGAAGTCGGCGTCGGCGATTGGGTGGAAGTCACTCAGGATCGCATCAATCAGTTCGCAGACGCGACGGGCGATCATCAATGGATTCACATTGACGCCGAACGCGCGAAGAAAGAATCGCCTTACGGCACAACCATCGCTCACGGCTTTCTGACTCTGTCGTTGATGGTCGAACTGATGGCGAAAACCGTGCAGGTCAAATTGCCGATCAAGATGGGAATCAATTACGGCTTGAACAAAGTTCGTTTTGTTTCCGCCGTTCCCGCCGGATCGAAGATTCGTTCGCGAGTCGCGCTGCAAAACCTGGAAGATTT
>CAYRQB010000389.1:0-5257 GCA_964426025.1 uncultured Heliomicrobium sp. | reverse complement strand
GACCGCTGCAATTTCCGCTGCTTTTATTGCATGCCGACCGAAGCGATGGAATGGAAACCGAAGCCGGAAATTCTGACCTACGAAGAAATCATTCGACTGGCTGAAATCTTCGTCGCGTTGGGCGTCAACAAATTGCGCGTGACGGGCGGCGAGCCTATGTTGCGGCGCGATCTGGAAAACCTGATTGAACGCCTGGCTCAAATCGAAGGCATTGCCGATTTGGCGATGACGACCAACGCGCACTTCCTGCGCGGACGCGCCGAAGCTCTGAAGAAAGCTGGTTTGCAGCGCATCACCATCAGCCTGGATTCGATGACGCCTGATCGTTTTTCGCTGCTGACCGGACGCAACGAACTCGACCGCGTTCTGGATGGCATCGAAGCGGCGATTGAAGCGGGGTTGAATCCGATCAAGATCAACTGCGTTCAGATGCGCGGCATCAACGACGATCAAGTCATTCGCTTCGCCGAATTCGCCCGCGCCAAAGCCGTCAGCGTGCGTTTCATAGAATTCATGCCGCTGGACAACGGCAAAGTCTGGCGGCGCGAAATGGTCGTTCCGGGCGAAGAAGTCAGAACCAGGATCAACGAAGTTTTTCCGCTTGAACGAGTCAAATCAGACAACCTGAGCGAGACGGCTCGTCGCTGGCGCTTTGCCGACGGCTTGCCCGGCGAAGTCGGTTTCATCAATCCTGTGACTCAACCCTTCTGCGGTCATTGCAGCCGTATACGACTGACCGCTGACGGCATGATTCGCACCTGCCTGTTTTCAACCGTCGAACACAACATCAAACAATTGCTGCGTTCCGGCGCCGATCGCCAAGAGTTGATTGACTTCATTCTGGCGACGGTGGAAAAGAAAGAAGAACGACATCACATCAACGATCCGGAATTCGTGCAACCGCTCAGAACAATGTCCTGCATCGGCGGTTGAATGTGATCTGCGAAATCGAACATATGATTACTGCGCTTGCTGGTGGAGTCGGCGCATCGAAATTTCTCGACGGGCTTTGTCGGGCGATGCCGCCGGAACAACTTTCGATCATCGTCAATACCGGCGACGACATTGAACTTTTCGGGCTGCGCATTTCGCCCGACCTGGACATTGTGACTTACACGTTGGCCGGTGTCGTCAACCCGGATTTCGGCTGGGGATTCGATCAAGACACTTTCCATTGTCTGGATACGCTGCTTCGATACACGGACGACGAGCGATGGTTCAATCTAGGCGATCGTGATCTGGCGACGCACATTTTTCGCACTGACATGCTTCGTCGCGGAGCAACGCTGTCGGAAGTTGCCGACCGCATCAGAATCACGCTCGGAGTTGACGCGCGAATTTTGCCGATGACCGACAGCTTCACGCCGACGACAATCGTCACCTCAGAAGGCGAGATGCATTTCCAGGAATATCTGATCAAAAGACGCGCTCAGCCGAAGGTCAAAAGCATTCGTTTTGAAAACATAGATTCGGCGAAACCCGCTCCCGGCGTGGCCGAAGCGATCTTGCAATCCGAAGCCGTCATCATTTGTCCCAGCAATCCGTTGATCAGCATCGGCCCGATTCTGGCAGTTCCGGGCATGCGCGATTTGCTCAAACAGACAAAAGCCAAAGTCGCCGTCATCACATCCGTCGTCGGCGGAGCTTCGCTGAAAGGACCGACTGACCGTATGCTGACTGATTTGGGAATGAAAGTTTCAGCCACACAAATTGCCAAACTTTATGAAGACATCGCAGACATTTTCATTCTCGACCAACAGGACGAATCGCAGAAAACAAAGATAGAAAGACTCGGGATCAAAGTCGTACTTGCCGACACGGTTATGAGCGACGCTGACAAAAAGCTGGCGCTGGCCAAAACCGTTTTGTCATCCATTGTTGCTTGATGGTTCGATTATTCGCCGAAGGAGGTAGCTATGGAATTCAAACTCGAAGAAGCTGTGATTCTGCTCGGGAAAACTCCGTCCGTGCTGAGAACGATGCTCGATCAGCTTCCGCCGCGATGGATCAACGGCAACGAAGGCGAGGGAAGTTGGAGTCCGTTTGATGTGCTGGGACATTTGATTCACGGCGAACAGGCCGATTGGATACCTCGCGCAAAGATCATCCTTGAATCTGGCGAAAGCTGCGCCTTCGATGTCTTTGACCGCTTCGCGCAGTTTGAACATAGCCGCGGGAAAACGCTCGAAGATTTGCTGACGGAATTTGAAACTCTTCGGCAGAACAGCCTGGCCGAACTGAAGGCAATGAATCTAAGCGAAGCCGACTTGCTGAAGACCGGCACGCATCCGGAATTTGGCCGAGTGACGATGAAACAATTGCTTGCTACCTGGTGGCTCACGACCTGAGTCACGTCACGCAAATTTCTCGAACGATGGCCAGACAGTTCACCGATCAGGTCGGGCCGTGGAGAGCTTATCTGTCCGTCCTGAAGTGAGGCGATGCGCTGCATATTGATTCCAGTCAAAGACCTTTCGCGCGCCAAACAGCGTCTGGCCGCATTGATGACTCAGGAAGAGCGAACCAGATTGGCGTGGGCAATGCTGGAAAACACTTTTGCCGCAGTCTCTCGCGTCCGCTCAGTTGATCGGATTGCCATCGTCACTTTGTATGAACCGGCAATCGCGCTGGCGAAAAAGTTTGGTTTTGAAATCATCCTTGAAGCCAAACAAATTTCCGAAAGCGCGTCTGTTGATTTCGGATCGAGCGAAACGAAGAAGTCAGGCGCTGAAGCCGTGCTGAGATTGCCGATAGACCTGCCGCTGATTACCACAGAGGACATCGAAACGATTCTGGCCGAAGATCAACCGTCGCCGTCTGTCGTCATAGTTCCTTCGCGCGACGGAACCGGAACCAACGCCATTCTGCGACGCCCGCCGGATTTGTTCCCTTCGCATTTCGGCTCGGGCAGTCTGGCCAAACACATCAAAGAGGCCGAGCAGGCAAAAGCGGAATGCCGATTGATAAATTTGCCGCGCATCGCGCTGGATATTGACGAACCCGAAGACCTGGCCGAATTGATGAAATCGGGTCAGGGAAGCGCGCTTGGTGAATTGCTTGTCGAGATGAAAATTGGCGACAGGTTGAAGCGTCTCACTTGATGCTGATTTTGACGGTGTTTGCCGTCTGTCCATCAACCGTCAAGACCACATCAATTTCGCCGCGGCCAATCAGGCTTCGCGGCAACAGGACGTTGACCTGATCCAGGCCGACGAAATCGCCTTGAGTCCCGACATAACTGACCATCGCAGGCGTGCCGCCAACCTGGGCGCTGACAGCCATCAAAGAACTGCGAAAACGCAAACCCGAACCGAACAGAATCACATAAACCAGATCGCCGGTTTCTCCCAAATCAATCGGACGCGCGACGTAACGGCTTTGCGCCGGATCGAATTGCGCAACGGGTTCGGAAGTTTGCGAGCCGTTGGCTTTGATTCTCAGCGCGTAAGCCGCCGCCACGCCTTGCCCGCTGGCGTTTGCGGTGAACAGCGCCGGAGCCACGCGAGCGATTTGAACGGTCGTTTGCGAAGCCTGACCGTTTGATGCGGCGATGACAATCGAAGCCGCGCCGTTCATCGTGCCGACGGGAATCTGATAATTGACTTGAGTCGGCGAAACGAAAAACAGCGAAGCAAGTCTTTCGTTGCCGAACGAATCGCGGACTTTGACCGAAGTTCCAGCGAGCGTTGTCGGCAAAGGAACCGTTGTTGCCGACACTGTCGTCGTCGCCAGATTGTTGCCAAACGCAGCGATGATGGATTCCGGCGCAAGCGTCACGCCGCGATAGTTAGCCGCCGAAACATGAGCCGCCGAACTCGCAGCCATTTCGTAACAGCCGATGTCCGCGGCTGAACCTTGCGGACGCGGAACCCCGTCGGCGTCTTCTGTGACTCCGGCATTCATCCCGGCGTTCAATGCCAGCGAGCCTGTTTTCAAACGATAGTTGTTATTGGCGGCGTCAGCGAACAAGGCTTCAGGAGTTGAAACTATTGAATGCTGATCCTGTCCGGCGGTTTGCCACGCAGCCAACGTGATGATCGTGTCGCCGTCGTTCTGGCTGAAGCGATTGACGACGATGTTGTAATCGCTCTGCAAAGCCGACGCGCTGTAAGTGACTATCGAACCGCGCGTTCCGGGATGAATGAAGATGTTATTTTTGACGATGTTCCCTGTCGGCGACGCGACGCCGTCCGAAGCGGGAATGTTCAAACAATACCGAGCCGTCGAAGCCTGAATGATGGTGTTGTGCAAAACCTGATTGCGGCTGGAACCTGCCGCTGCGTCAATCGCGTACAGCGAAATCCCCGAAGCTCGATTGGCGTAAAGCAGATTGTTGCGAATGACGCTGTCGGACAATCCGTCGCAGTTGATGCCGGAACCTCCGCCCGTGCCGTTTTCCCAGATCACATTCTTTTCGATCAGCCCGAAAGAGATGACGCCGTCGCCGCCTTGCGACAAATCGCCGTTGATGTGAATGCCTGCGTTCGCGTTGTGATGAAGCCTGTTGCCGCGAATGGTCGGATAATCGGCGCTGTTGCTGTGATACAGACCGTGTTCGCTGTTGAACGAAAGTTCGTTGAATTGCAGCGTCGGATGATTGCTGAAACCCAGAAAGATTCCGTCGCCGCGCACGCTGGTCGAACCGTTGTTGTGCGAAAAACAGTTTTGAACCGTGATGTAATCGGCGTTGCGAATGTCCACGCCGTGACGCGGCGCTCCGCTGATTTCAAAACCGTCAATGATCCAGTAACTGACGCGCGCGTCGAAATTTTCAACTTCGATCAGGCTTTGATGGCGATTGGTTGAAGCCAGAGAATTGATAAGTGGGCGAGCGCCTGAGTCGGCTTTCAACGTGATGGGCAAATTGGCTGTGCCGGATTTGCCGATGCGGCACCCGGCGTAAATTCCGGCGCGAACGATGATGACATCGCCCGGCGCGACGGCGTCAACCGCTTTTTGCAAAGTCGCCCAGGGTTGAGCCGTTGTTCCCGGATTGTTGTTGTTGCCGTTGTTGGCAACGTAATAAGTCGCCGCCAACACTTCCCCGCCGACGCCGAACAACACGGCGCAACAAATCGTCCAAATGACGTATTTCATAAATTTCCATTGGGCGGGGGAGCACAGGACTCAACAAATATTTTTCCACGAAGTCACACGAAGCAGCACGAAGAAAAGAAAAACCGCGTCTACTTTCCTTCGTGCTTTCTTCGTGTGTCTTCGTGGATGAAAAATGCTTTTTGATTAACCCATCGAACTT
>CAYRQB010000388.1:0-5293 GCA_964426025.1 uncultured Heliomicrobium sp. | reverse complement strand
CAGTACTGGCATATTTCCCGCCTTCGTCTTCAAGTGGATATTCATCCGCAGTGCGAACAAGCCCTGAGAGTTTCACTTTCGTTGGGTCTTTGGCGTAGAGCAAAAGGTACTCGTGATCCACGGAGACAGAATCCTTCTTCATTCCGCTGGGGCTACGTCTCTTCCACACCAAAGTTGCGAGCGGAATTTCCACTCGGAAGATTTCATCCATCATCATCCGCAGATGATGGACTTCGTTGTCGTCAATCGAGACAAAGATCGCGCCATCCTCCCGCAACAACTCTCGCAGCAATTGCAAGCGCGGATACATCATGCAGCACCATTTGTCGTGGCGAGTGGCGTCTTCGCCTTCCTTGCCGACGGTCTGGCCGATCCATTCTTTGAACTGCGGCTGATTGAGTTTGTCGTTGTAAACCCAGCCTTCGTTGCCGGTGTTGTAGGGCGGGTCAATGTAAATGCACTTGATGCGTCCGGCGTGCGTGGGCAAGAGGGCTTTGAGGGCGAGCAAGTTGTCGCCTTCGATAATCAGATTGCCGTCCAGGCTGGGCTTTTCGCCCTTGCCCAGCACGGAGAGTTTCGGGTCGAATTCCAGCGTGTGGTGCGGGACGACGTAATGATAGTTTTCAACGGCAGTCTTGCCCTTGAATTGCAGCACTGGCATCTTAGTGATCTTTCCGTTCTATAATTCAGTTTAGTTTGACCTGACAGCGGCTGTTATCGAAAGCCGTTAAGCTGAATCCGCCGCGGCGAAATTCGTAGTTGCTATTTTGCCCGATGCCGTCACAAACTCCAACCGCATAAAGTTCTTGAAGCGGAGAGATTGCTGAAAGCGTGTTTTAGAGGTAATAAAACCGGCGAATGGTGGATGCGGGCGATGCTTGGTAGAATCCGGGCCAAAGGAGCAAGCCATGGAACACAGATTGACAATCACCTTGCCGGATGAAATTTTTCAGCCGCTGGTCGAAGCTGCTTTGAGGCAAGGGCAGACGCCAGAGGAGACGGCTTTTGAATGGATTTCCAAGGCGGCTTCGGCCAAAGTCGCAAATGGAGAGCATAAGAAGAAAGGTGACATCACAAGACTCTTTGGTTCTTGGGACAGTGGCGATCCGAATTCAGCCGACAACGAACGGATAGACGTAGATTTGGCGCGTGAATTTGACGGTGATCACGAAGACGACCGACAGGCATTTTGAACAGGAAGGTTTCATTCGTCTGCTGGCCGCTTGAAACATCTGAAGATGTCCACGAAAATCCAATCTCAAACAATCAACTTCAAAATCAAACAAGGAGAAATAAATGGCTACAGTTACTTTCAAAGGCAATCCTGTGACTTTGCAGGGAGAAGAGGTGAAGGTTGGGCAGGCTGCGCCTGATTTCAACGTTCAGAAATCCGCCGATATGGGCGATTACACTCTGGCCAGTTCGGCGGGCAAGACGCGAATTTTCGTCGCAGTGCCTTCGCTGGACACGCCGGTTTGCGATGCCGAGGTTAAACGTTTCAACGAAGAAGCCGCCAAATTGCCGAATGTCGAAATCGTCACCATCAGCATGGATCTGCCCTTCGCTCAAAAGCGTTGGTGCGGAGCCGCAGGCGTGGACAAGGTCGTCACCGCCAGCGATCACCGCGACGCTTCGTTCGGCAAAAACTACGGCGTATTGATCAGCGGCGGACCGCTCGACCGCATACACGCTCGTTCGGTGTTCGTCGTTGGGTCGGACAACACGGTCAAATATGTTGAATACGTCAAGGACATCGCCGAACAGCCTAATTATGATGCGGCTTTGGAAGCGGCGAAATAAGCCTCGCTTTGCGAATCAAAGTTTCAGTTTTCCCGCGGCTTTGCCGCCTGATGTGCGGAAGGCCTAAGGCCTTCCGAAAGTTTGCCAATTTCTTATCGGGCTACGCCCAAACTGTTCGGGCGTAGCCCAGTGGAAAACAACAAAGCCTTTGGGCAAGTCAAAGACTTGCCGCACATCGGGCGGCAGAGCCGCAACAAACCTGCTGAGCCTGCCAATCACACACCAATTCAAATTTTCATGAGCGATCATATTTTTTCTCTGTTTCATCATGCCGCGCCGCCGAAAAGCGGTTTGAGCGAAAAACCGCCGCTGTTGTTGTTGCTGCACGGTTACGGGGCGAACGAAGACGATCTGTTTTCGCTGGCGCCTTATCTGGACGAACGCTTTCTGGTTGTCAGCGCTCGCGCGCCAGTGACCTTGGGGATGATGGGTCACGCCTGGTTCAATCTGAGCTTCACTCCGCAGGGCATTGCCGTTGATCCGCAGGAAGTCGAAGCGGCTCGTCACAAGCTGAAAAGATTCATCGGCGAAATTGTCGAAGCTTACAATTGCGATCCGAACGCGGTTTATCTGATGGGTTTCAGCCAGGGAGCGATGATGGCGTTGTCCGTTGCTCTGACTTTTCCGGGCACAGCCGCCGCCGTCGTGGCAATGAGCGGGCGAATGATGCCGCAAAGCTTTCAACTGATTCACGACAAAGACGCGCTGATCGGATTGCCGGTGTTTGTCGTTCACGGCACGCGCGATCCGGTGATTCCAATCGGCCAGGGCAGGGAAACGAAAACTCTTTTGGCGGAATTGCCGATTGATCTGAGCTACCGCGAATACGAAATGGGTCACGAAGTTTCGGCGGAAAGCCTTGACGACATCACCACCTGGTTGACGGCGCAACTTGACCGCGCGTCGTCGGCAACGCTGATCAACTGATCAAGGGGTGTGAGTAATTCAGAGATGGTGGATTCACCACAAAAAGCGCAAAAGTCACATAAGGGAAGTTATAGAGTTGTCGCTGCCTCAAATCAATTTTGTGATTTGTGTGCTTTCTGTGGTTGATAAAGCTGATTGGTATTTGGCAATTAGTCAGCGGCGCTTCAGATGTTTGCTGACGGCGACGGGGCAGGCGCATCCGAAACGATGATGGATGGCGGCGTAAAGCTGTTCGATTGGTTTCGCTCCGGGCAATCGGCGAATCGGCCAGTTCGATTTTCTGAACCAGCACGAAGCTTTGTCCCAATGCGCGAAAAAATAATTCGGGCCGTAATCGTCTTCGTCGGCTCGGTCGTTGGCGAAATGCAGCGAAGGTTGATGCGAATAATCAGTCATTTCGCGCGCGCTGTCGAAACGGTGAGTTGACCAGAACGGTTCGCGATTGATGATGTAATCCAGACCGGCAAGCGTGTTCAAAAACTCGTCGCGATCATTGACGGTCAATTCCAGATAACTTCGGCGGAAGCCTTTGATCTCGGCGATCTGATTCCAGATGGGCGAATCGCTCGTTTGAGCGATGAAGTTTCTCGCGGTCAAAATACTTTCTTCCGTCGTTTGAGCATCGGCTTCGCCCGTCGAATCAAATTCGATGACCAGTTCGTTGAACCGTTCGCCGGCGGCTTCCGGCATCTGATCGGTTGCGATGATTGCCTTGCGCCAACCGAACAGTTTCGGGGCCAGCGTCAATTGCTCGTCTTCGCTGAGCCTGTTCCACGGAGAAACAATCATCTTGATCTTTGTTTTGGGAAAAGGAATCTCAATGCGGGTTCAACGCGTTTGCCCCAGGCGGTTTCGGTATGTTCGCCGCCGCGAATTTCAGTGAATTTCAAATCCGCGTCCATTCGCCAGCCCTGCATAACCAGCAAATCGCGCAAGTCGCGAACGTAACCGGGAGTGAATTTGCCTTCCTTTGAACCGATGTCCAACCAGATTCGCGTCGTCGGTTTGGCGGGCAAATGCCGGACGAATTTCAGTATCATTCCATAATCCCACCAAACGGACGGGGACATAACCATCAGCTTGCTGAAGACGTATGGAAGTTTCAATCCCAGATAAAGCGAAACCAGACCGCCAAGCGACGACCCGCCCAGGCCTGTGAATTCAGGCCCGGCCAGCGTTCGGTAATTTTGATCAATGTGCGGTTTCAACTCTTCCAGGATGAAACGCCCGTAAAGATCGGCTTTGCCGCCGCGTTTCTGTCGCGGATCAACGGTCGGCGCGTATTCGTCAATCCGGTTGTCGCCGGTGTTGTAAATGCCGACGACGATCAGCGGTTCGATCATGCCTTTCAGGATCAACCGTTGGGCTGTTTCATCAACGCCCCATTCCTGTCCGTTGAAAGCCGTCGCCGAATCGAACAGGTTTTGACCGTCGTTCAAATACAGAACCGGAAAACGTCGCCCCGCTTCCTTGTCGTAATTCGGCGGCAGGTAAACGATCAGGTCGCGGTCGTTGTCCAGATGCTTTGAATGAAAGTTTGAATGATGGCGGAATTCGCCGGTCAGAGTATGACGGCCAGATAATTTCTGTGTAGAGGGAGGCTCAGCCTGCTCGTTTGCCGCTGAATCCGCGGCTTCGACAATTTTTGCCGTCGCCGCAACAGAATCCGAAAACTTTGATTGCAAAATCTACCTCTTGAAGAATGAAGAAAAATAATTTTCGATTATGACCGCCGCGCTTCACGGCGCAGCAGGAAACAGGAATAATACACGCCAAACAGGAAGTTGCGAATCACGAAAAAATCAAATTGCAGGATCAAGCAAGGGAGAAATCTTTTTTGGAAAACATCGCTTCACCCGCTCCGACTCGCAGGCGTTACAAATACTACGATCTGGTGATGGCTGCCTTTGTCACCGTGCTGTTGTGTTCCGGCGTCATTGGAGTGCAGAAAGTTTCTCAGATTGAACTTCCCAAAATCGGATCGTTTGAATTCGGCACCGCGATTTTGTTCTTTCCGCTCAGTTATATTTTTGGCGACATACTGACGGAAGTATACGGTTACGCGCGTTCGCGCCGCGTCATCTGGGCCGGTTTCGGCGCGCTGATCTTCGCGGCGTTTATGAGTTGGACGGTGGTGAAGATGCCCGCCGCTCCGGGGTGGAAAGGGCAGGAGGCTTACGAAATGATTTTCGGCAGCACGCCGCGAATCGTTTTCGCTTCGTTGACGGCTTTCTGGGCGGGCGAATTTGCCAATTCCTTCGTACTGGCCAAAATGAAAGTCAGCACCAATGGCCGCTGGTTGTGGATGCGAACCATCGGTTCGACGGTTGTAGGCGAAGGCGTGGATTCGCTGATCTTTTATCCGCTGGCTTTTTACAACTCTTCGATCATGCCCAATGAACTGGTGTTGACTGTGATGATGAGCAATTATTTGTTGAAAGTCGGATGGGAAGCCGTCGCGACACCGTTCACTTATCTGATCGTCAATTTCCTGAAGCGCGCGGAACGCGAAGATTATTACGACCGCGACACGAACTTTAATCCGTTCACGCTCGAAACCTGAGCT
>CAYRQB010000387.1:3013-5300 GCA_964426025.1 uncultured Heliomicrobium sp. | reverse complement strand
TGGTGGGGACATCGCGTCCCGGCCTGGTTCACGCCCGACGGCGAAATCGTCGTTGCACGCGATGAAACCGAAGCGCGCCAGCGTTTGAAAGCTCGCGGTCTGGATTCAACAGTCGAACTAACCGAAGAAAGCGACGTGCTGGACACCTGGTTTTCGTCGCAGTTGTGGCCGTTTTCGACGTTGGGGTGGCCGGAAGAAACCGAAGACCTGAAGAAGATTTATCCGACCGATGTGCTGGTGACGGGTTTCGACATCATCTTTTTCTGGGTGGCGCGAATGATGATGATGGGTCTGAAGTTCATGTGCGAAGTTCCATTCCGAACCGTTTACATCAACGCTCTGGTTCTGGATCCGCAAGGCCAGAAGATGTCGAAAACCAAAGGCAACGTGATTGATCCGCTGGACGTGTTCGCCAAATACGGAACCGATGCCGCGCGCTTCGCGTTGACGGCTGCTTCGACCGCCGGGCTGACGCTGGCCTTGCAGGAATCCAAACTGGAAAGCGCTCGCAATTTCGCCAACAAGATTTGGAACGCCGCGCGCTTCGTGCTGATGAATTGTGACGAAGTGCTGGAAGCTCAGGAACCCGTCGAATGGGAAACCGAATTGTCGCAACCGGAAATCGCAGACCTGTGGATTCTGAGCCGTTTGAACCGCGTCGCTCTGGAAGTTTACAGCGCGCTCGGCGAATTTCGTTTTCACGAAGCGGCGGAAGAGCTTTACCGTTTCTTCTGGAACGATTTCTGCGACTGGTACATCGAACTGTCGAAACCATTCGTGACGGCTAAGGAATCAACTCCGCAATCGCTGGCCGTCAAACGGCGAATCATTTATGTGCTCGAACGCAGCCTGCGATTGCTGCATCCGATCATGCCTTTCATCACCGAAGAGTTGTGGCAACGATTGCCGCATAAAGGCGACACGATTTGCGCTGCCGATTTCGTTTCGCACAATTCGGCTCAACTGGACGGACGCGCCGAACGCGAAATGGCGCTGGTGATTGAAACCATCACCAGGCTGCGAAACATCCGTTCGACTTTCAACATCGCGCCATCGGTTCAATTGAAAGCGGCGATTGTTCCCGCTGACGCCGCCGCGCGCAACGTCATCACGCGAATGAGCGATCACATCAAACGGCTGGCCAGAATCGAAGATTTGCAAATAGTCGAAAAGTTAGCTGAGGCGAAAGGCTCAGCCCGCGCTGTTTTCACCGGAGCCGAAATCGCAGTTCCGCTGGAAGGTTTGATTGATTTCGACAAGGAGCGAGCGCGATTGGAAAAAGAACTAGGCAAGTTGACGAACGAACTGGCCGGTCTGGAAAAACGTTTGAACAACGCCGATTTCATCGCTCGCGCCGCCGCCGACGTGGTCGAAACTTCGCGCCATCGCGCGGCGGAGCTGAACGATCAAATCGCCAGAATGAAAGCGACCATCGAATCACTTTAACAACAATGATCAACCCACAGGACTTCCCCATCATTGACGACATCGCCGCCGGTTCGCTGGCCGAAGATTTGGGACGCGGAGACATCACTTCGCGCGCGGTCGTGAAAACAGGCCAGCAGGCTCGCGGAAATTTCATGGCCAAACAGGACATCGTTCTGGCCGGATTGGAAATCGCCGACGCAGTGTTCATGCACCTCGATCCGTATTTGCAGATCGAAACCACTGCGGCGGACGGCGAAACGGTTCAGGCTGACAAAATCTTCGCGCGCGTCGTCGGCGAAGCTCAGATGTTGCTGGCCGGAGAGCGAGTCGCGTTGAACTTTTTGCAGCATCTGTCAGGCATCGCCACGTTGACGCGCAAATACGTCGAAGCGATTGCCGGAACTAAGGCGAAGATCGTTGACACGCGCAAAACCGCTCCGGGATTGCGCGCGCTGCAAAAATACGCCGTGGCAATCGGCGGCGGACACAATCATCGAATGGGATTGGACGACGGCGTGTTGATCAAAGACAACCACATCGCTCTGGCCGGTGGCGTCACAGAAGCCGTTCGCCGCGCCAAAGAAGCCGCAGGTCATTTGCACAAAATCGAAGTCGAAGTTGCGACGCTCGATCAAGTCAAAGAAGCGTTGAAAGCAAAGGCGGATATTTTGCTGCTGGACAACATGCCGCCGGAAATGATTCGCCAGGCGGTTGAAATCGTTACGGCTCACGAACCCGAAGACCGCCGCACCTTGCTGGAAGCTTCCGGCGGCATCACGCTGGAAAACGTTCGCGCTTATGCCGAAGCCGGAGTTGATTTGATTTCAATCGGCGCGCTGACGCATTCGGCTCCGGCTGT
>CAYRQB010000387.1:0-2913 GCA_964426025.1 uncultured Heliomicrobium sp. | reverse complement strand
GGAGCTTTCAAATTTCGCGGCGCTTACAACAAGATCGCTTCGCTGACCGATGAAGAGCGCCAACGCGGAGTTCTTGCTTATTCGTCCGGCAATCACGCTCAGGCGACGGCGCTGGCGGCGAAGCTGTTTGGCATTCCGGCGGTGATCGTCATGCCGCACGATGCTCCGCAGATCAAAGTCAACGGCACGCGCGGTTACGGAGCCGAAGTCGTCTTTTACAACCGTTACACCGAAAGCCGCGAAGGCACAGGCGAACGCATCAGCCGCGAACGCGGCTTGGTTCTGGTTCCGCCATTTGACGACGATTTGATTATGGCCGGGCAAGGAACTGCGGCAATCGAATTGTTTGAAGACGTGCCCGAACTGGATTTTCTGCTCAGCCCTTGCAGCGGTTGCGGATTGCTGGCCGGTTTGGCCGTTGCGACCAAACACATTTCACCGTCAACGCGCATCTTCGGAGTCGAGCCGGAAGCGGGAAACGACACCTGGCAATCAATGCGCAAAGGCGAACGCGTCGAAATCGAAATTCCCAAAACCATCGCCGACGGTTTGCAAACTCCCGCGCCGGGTAAACTGACTTTCCCAATCGTCAAGGAACTGGTCGAAGACATTCTGCTGGTCAGCGACGAAGAACTGATCGCCACGATTCGGCTGATACTGGAAAGAATGAAAGTTCTGGTCGAACCTTCGGGCGCGGCAGCAGCGGCAGCCGTGCTTCATCGGAAATTCGATTTCGCAGGCAAACGAGTCGGCGTCGTGCTGTCCGGCGGGAATGTGGATTTAACGAAGCTGGCCGATTACCTGAAACCGGCCAGCCCGGCGAATCAATGAATGAAGCGCCGAATTTACCAATGCCAGACCTGATCGTGCGCGTCCATAATCTCGGCCACTTCGTTGATCCGAACCATTTCAACTTCGTCAATGCAATTGCGGCGATCAATTCCGCGCAATTCGGCATCATCCTGCAAGGCGTAAACCCTAACGCCTTTTTCGCGAAGCCGTGCGATGTCTTGATTCGGATTTGCCGGATGATTAATGGAAACGTTGCCGATGGCCAGCACCGGGCATTCCTGGCGAACGATGTAATTGACGGCATTGCCGCGCAACAACACGGACAAATCCGCTCCGGCATTGACCAGATTACGACTCAGCCAAAGCACTGTGTCGTCCTGCTCTTCCAGCGTAGCGCGATAAGCCGTCTCCACGATGTTCAAGATTTTCATGAGTTTTCTCCGGTTTCAGATGTTTACTTCGTCGGAATCACCAATGTGTTGGTGGATTCCAAAGCCATCTTCAGAAAATCAGTCGGACTGCCGCGTTTGACGCCTTCGACCGCGTTGACTGCGCCGCGTTCGTCCACGCACAACCCGCAATTCACCCACGTCAGCAGCCGATTATCGCGTCCGAGTCCCAACAGCGAGGCGACAAAGTTTTTCGTCGTCGGATGATCTTCTTCTTCGACCGAAGTGCCTTTGACCGGATTGGCATGCGGTTTCTGGTCGTTGATGGCCAGGCTGACCGCCCCTTCGTAGGCGAAGACGTTGACGTGAATTCCCTTCTGCAACGCCGCCGCGATGATGCGAAACGCCGTCGTCGAATTGGCCGATTCGTAAGGCGCATCCATGATCGCCAGCGTGATTGTTCGTTCGGACATCGTTCCCTCCTTCAATGCCAAATGGCTTTGGTGTTGGCGTCGGCCAGCCGATCAACCAAAACTTCAATAGTTGATCCCTGAATGCCGTCGCCGATTTCCTCTGCCGTGATGCCGCGTTCGCGCAATGAAAAATCGTCGGCCAGCAATTCGACCCCGGCGACGGCCAGCTTGGTCAAATACGAACGCGCGGCTTTGCGGCGAACAGCCAGCGCGCCGTTCTGGATCAAAAAGACTGCGACCCGATGGCCGCGCCGTTTCAGCGCCGTGGCGGTTTCGACGATGAAGCCAGTGTCATTGGATTCAAACGGGTCTCTTGATTCGATAAAGACGTAGTTGGTCATGGCGATCACTCCTTATGGCACGAACGTCAGCCCGAACGGGTTGAAGCCGACCGTGATGGTTTTGTGAAACGTGGGCAAGCCGTTTTTCAGCTTGTAGACCGTAACCTGGCTGGCCGTCGCTCCCGAATGAGTCAGGTATAGCTTGCGATTGCCGTATTCCTGCGGGAAAAACACGCCACCATCCGGCGTCAGCGCAATGTTGTGCGGAACTGCGAACGGCGCATCCACTGCATCGCCACTGACAGAATTGGTTGTGGTACTGACCGCCCACAACGCGTCGCGGCCTCCGCCGGTGAAGTTGGCCGTGTAAAACACGTCGCCGTCCGTAGCCATTCCAGCTCCGTGAGCACCGGGAATCGAAAGGGTCGTCACGTGTTCCAACGTCGTGCGGTTCAACACCACCAGCGCGTTGCTGTTTTGGCAAGGGACGTAAAGCAGATCATTCCGCCACGTAGCCGATACGTGAGGGTCTTTGCCAACTGCTGCGCGCGCAACCTCGGCAAAGGTTTGCGTGCTGAATTTGACGACGTAATCGTTCGCTCCGGCGACGCCGAGCAAGGTCACATAAGCGAACGGAGCGCCCGAAGGATCGAGAATCACGTCGTGCGGTCTGCCGCCTACTGCAGCCAAATCCGCAGGCATCTGAACCGTCGCCAACACTTGCAACGTCAGCGGATCAATCACCGTGCAGGTTTTATCCACGTCGTTGTTGACCCAAAGCTGACGGTCGAACGGATCCGCCCACATGTGCCAGATGCCAGCGCCAGCCGGAACCGTCGCTTCGACGACGAAGGTACGCGGATTGAAAACGGCTACGCGATTGTTGGCGCGATCGCCGACAAACACGCGGTCGCGCGAATACACCACGTACATCGGCTCAGGCGTTTTCGCTCCGGCGGGCAAGGCGTATGTGCCGAC
>CAYRQB010000386.1:0-5322 GCA_964426025.1 uncultured Heliomicrobium sp. | reverse complement strand
GCTTTGTGGGAGAAAATTTTCAGATTGCCAGCAACACAACTTTAGGACACTACCCAAAATTCTCCCTCTTTTCATCTTGGCGGCTTTGCGTGAAAGTCAGTTTTCTTGATTCTGTGGTAATTGATGATGAAGCGTTTCCTGACCATTTTGTTCTGCGTCTTGGCCGGACTGGCTGTGTCGGGTCAAGCGCCAAACCGCGCGGATGACAAACGCGGTGCAGAAACGATTGCGCCCGGAATCGAATTGGTTTCGCTAAATCGCGGAAACTTTGCCGAAGACTCAACCGGTGATCGTTGGACGATCAAGGCTTTGGTTGTGGATTCCAAACTGGCGCGATTGCGATTAGGTCAGGCGATGGACGAAATCGTCGGAGCCGAAACGACCGGTTCAATGGCCGAAAGGCACGGGGCTTTGGCGGCGGTCAACGGCGGTTATTTTCGCACCACCGGAATTGTTCGCGGCGAACCGGTCGGAATACTGACCATCGGCGGAAAGCTGTTGAGCGAACCGGTCAGGAATCGCGCTGCGCTGGCCGTCGGCGATGACGGCAAACAAGTTCGCATGGCGATTGCTCACATCACGATTGAGTCTGACTTGCTGGTTGATGGCAAATCTGTCCGCGCGATCAACGGTTTCAATCGTCCGCGAGAAAAAGACGAATTGATCGCCTTCACGCCGGAATTTCATCGGACGACGTTGACTGATGGGGACGGCGTCGAGTTGACAGTGACAGGAAATCGCGTCGCGTCAATCAACGACCGAGCAGGCAGTCATACCATTCCGCAATCAGGTTTTGTCATTTCCGCGCACGGCGCTTCGCGCGATTGGGCGATTCGCAATCTGCGGCAAGGCGCGCGCGTCGAAATCAAATCGGCAATCAAGACCGAACCGCTGATCGGTTTCAAACCCGACTTCATCCTGGGCGGAGGGCCGCAATTGATTTCAAACGGCAAAAAAGTTTTCGCCGCCGAAGCCGAACGATACAGCGAATCGCTTTACAGGTTGCGACATCCACGAACGGCCATTGGTTGGCGAACCGACAGCAAATTGATTCTGCTGACGGTTGACGGTCGGCAAAAACAAAGCGTCGGCATGACAATTGATGAACTGGCAAACTTGATGATTGAATTCGGATGCGTGGAAGCGATGAATCTGGATGGCGGAGGTTCGACGACGATGGTTGTCAGAGGCAAGGCAGTGAACCGGCCATCTGACGCAACAGGCGAGCGCGCAGTGAGCGACGCGCTGCTCGTCTTTCCGCGCTGAAGAATAGATTGATATGGCAAGCTTGCCAGCCTGTCATACTCATTTAGCTTAGGAGTGAAGTTTGAGGGAAGCTCTGGTTTTGATGGCGAAAGCGCCAATCGAAGGACAAGTCAAAACACGATTGATCGGCGCGCTGACGGCGGAAGAAGCGAAACAGCTTTATGTCGCTTTCCTCAGCGACACGTTTGCGTTGATGGAAGCGGTAGTGGACGAACGTGACGATTTGCGGCTGGTGCTTTGTTACACGCCGGAAGGCGAAGAAGAAGCTTTTGAAAATGTCGAGCGCGAAGGTTCGTTGATGATAGCTCAACGCGGCAATGATCTTGGTGAACGATTGGCAAATTGTTTTGCCGATGTCTTCGCGCTCGGATTCGATTCGGTCGTGGTCATTGGCGGCGACAGCCCGACTTTACCTGAAGAAATACTGCACGAAGCTTTTGATTGTCTGGAAAGCGATGACGACGTGGTCGTCGTTCCTTCGGAAGATGACGGTTATTGCCTGATCGGCATGCGAAAACCGCACGCGGAAGTTTTTCAAAATATCCCATGGAGCACTGGCGGCGTAATTTCCGCGACGGAAGAGCGAGCCAAACAAGCCGGATTGAGTTTCATAACAGGACCGGTTTGGTACGATGTTGACACGTCTGAAGACCTGGAAAGATTGAAGCGCGAATTGGCCGAAGCAAAAAGCGCGGCAAGATTCACGCGGCGATGTCTGAAAGAACTTGCCAAAAATCGTTGAAGGCGGAAAGGCGATTAATGAACAAATTGTTGACGATCATCAAACGCGAATATCTGACGCGAGTGAAATCGAAAGGCTTCGTCATCGGCACGATCATCGGCCCGCTGGTGATGTCGTCCTTTGTCCTGGTTCCGTTTCTGCTTGGCCGTTACAGCGGCCCCGACAAATACAGCATTGTTTTGCTGGATCAAACCGGCGATGCGGCGTTGTTTGAACGTCTGGATGCATTGCTCAAGCCGGTAAGAAGCGGACAACCGCGTTACGAACTTTCGCGCGAAAAGCCAGGCTCTGACGAAGACATTGAAGCGCGCCGTCAGATTCTGGCCGAACGGCTAGCCCGAAAAGAAATTGACGGTTATCTGGTTCTGCCGCAGGACACGCTCAGCCGGAAAGAAATAACCATCTATTCCAAAAACTCCAGCGCCGTCATCGGCAGAGTTCGATTGGAAGACGCGCTGAACAAAGCCATCTCGGAACGGCGAATCGCTTTGGCGGGATTGGACGCGGATCGGGTTCGCGAACTGATCAAAGACATCACATTGAAAGCCGTCAACGAACGCGGAGAAAGCGGACGCGGGCGCATCATTCTGGCTTTCACGTTGTTGATGTTTTTGTACCTGACTATTTTGGTTTATGGCGTGACGGTGATGCGCGGCGTAACCGAAGAAAAACAGAACCGCATCATCGAAGTCCTGCTGTCATCGGTCAGCCCGTTTTACCTGATGATGGGCAAAGTGATCGGCATAGGCCTGGTCGGGTTGACGCAATATCTGGTCTGGTCTGTTTTCGGAATTGTGATCAGCATGTTGTCGGCTGCTCCGGCTCTGGCCATGTACGCCGATCAAATACCCAGGCTTTCCATCTGGCTGTTTGTTTTCTTCGTCGTTTATTACCTGCTGGGTTATTTTCTGTACGCGACGTTGTATGCAATGGTCGGCGCAATCGTTTCCAATGACGACGATGGCCAACAGGCGCAGATGCCAATCACCATGACATTTATGATCGCCATGATTCTTTCGACTCTGGTGATGGAAAATCCGTCGGGAACGGCGGCGACGGTTTTATCGCTTGTTCCATTCTTTGGACCGTCGCTGATGTTTTTGCGAATAGCTCTGGAAGCCGCTCCGGCCTGGCAGATTGCGCTTTCGATTGCCTTGATGGTGGCGACAATCATCGGTGTCGTCTGGCTGGCGTCGAAGATTTACCGCATCGGCGTACTGATGTACGGCAAACGCCCGACGATTCCCGAACTGCTTCGCTGGTTGCGATACAGTTAACCCGGTGTCGCGCGCTTCCTCGCGTGCCGGAAGTGTGGTGGCTCTTATTCCGCGCCCAGATAAATGTAACGAAGCACGAACAGCGCGGCCAGCACATAAACCAGCGGGCTGGCTTCGCGCCAACGGCCTGTCAGAACTTTCAGCAGCGGATAGAAGATGAATCCGAGCGCCAATCCGTTGGCGATGGAAAAGGTCAACGGCATGGCCAGAATGGTCAGGAAAGCCGGTATGGCTTCGGTGATGTCGTCCCAGTCAATTGCCTTGACCGAACTGATCATCAGCGCGCCGACTATGATCAAAGCCGGCGCCGTCGCAATCGGCGGAATCGCTCCGGCAATTGGCGAGAAAAACGCCGCCAACATAAACAGCACGGCAACCACAACAGCAGTCAATCCCGTTCGCCCGCCTTCGCTGACGCCCGTTGCGCTTTCGATATAAGTCACCACAGTCGAAGTCCCGAAGATCGAACCGGCGATCGTCGCAATCGCGTCTGAAAACAGCGCGCGATTGACGCGAGGCATTTTGCCGTCGGCGCTCAAATAACCTGCCTGTCGTCCCAATCCCATCAGCGATCCAATCGAATCGAACAGATCAACAAACAGAAAAACGAAAACAACATCGAACAGCCCCAGGCTGATTGCTCCGCGAATATCCAACTGGCCGAAGGTCGAGCGCCAATCCGGCATTTGCACTACGCTGATCGGCAGCTTGGCCAGATTGAATGCAATGGCTGCGGCGGTGACGGACAGAATGCCGATGATGATGGCCGTCTTGTAACCTCGCGCCAACAGCACGCCTGTCACCAGCAAACCGCCCATCGCCAGCAAAACCGGAGTCGAGATGACATGGCCTAGCGTAACGAAGGTCGCCGGTGAAGCGACGATGACTCCGGCGTTTTTCAAACCGATGAAGGCGATGAACAAACCTATGCCCGCCGCGACTGCGGTTTTCATCGTCATCGGAATGGCGTCAACGATCATCGCGCGAATTCGCGCCAGCGTCAGAATCAAAAAGACGACGCCGGAAATGAAGACAGCTCCCATCGCCACGCGCCAGTCGTAACCCATGCCGTTGACGACTGTGTAGGTGAAATAAGCGTTCAACCCCATCCCCGGCGCCAGCGCGAAGGGATAATTGGCGATCAAACCCATCATCAGCGAACCAATCGCCGCCGCCACGCAGGTGGCGAACAAGGCTCCGCCGAACGGAACTTTTGCTTCGGCCAGAATCGAAGGATTGACGAAGATGATGTAAGCCATCGTCAGAAAAGTCGTCACTCCGGCGGCGATTTCCGTGCGGATGGTTGTTTGATTTTCGGAAAGCTTGAAGATTCGTTCGAGCAGTTGGTTGGCTGCGGTCATCTCATTTCATCCATTCAAACACCTGATAATGTTCGCCGTTCATTCCCAATCGCGTGTAAACCTGTTGAGCGCGCGCGTTGCGTTTGTCCACGTACAACCTGATGCCGCGAACGTTCGCGTCGGCGTCGGCCATTTCCTGAACGTAACGGTAAAGCCCTTTGAAAGCTCCCTGCCCGCGCAGTTCCGGCGCGACGTAAACGGATTGAATCCACCAGACCACGCCGTTTCGCCAATCGCTCCATTCGTAAGTGATCAGAGTCGAAACGATTACTCGACCATCAACCTCGCCGACGAAATAACGGCCATGCCCGAAATCGGCGAAGACAGCGGCAACACCTTTCGCGCAGGTTTCGCGGTCGAGTTCCAGGTCTTCGGTTTCCATCGCCATGGCGATCTGGAATTCGACAATGGCTTCGGCATCATCGGGGCGAGCAGGGCGGTAGTTGAGTTCGGAGTCTTTTTTCATTTCTGTTTGATAAATGGAACAGGCTTCAGCCAGTTCGGAGGGATGAAAGACTAATGGTCTTTGAGTAATAAATGCACTCAAGTCAATTCAATTTTCATACTTGCGGCTTTGCCGCCCGATGTGCGGAAAGGCCCCGCCTTTCCGTGTGACTTAATCAGAGTTCGGGGCATAGCCCATTCAAAGAAACAATCGTCCCGATAAGGCATAGCC
>CAYRQB010000385.1:2676-5333 GCA_964426025.1 uncultured Heliomicrobium sp. | reverse complement strand
AATCCACCGGCGGAGGTTCGCCGCCCAATTCACTGAGCCGCGCATTCACCTGACCTCGATGATAAGTGCTGTGCAAGGCGACCTGCAAAGCAGTTTCGGCGACGGAAGTGTTTTCCGGCTTGCGACCAAAACGCATTTCCACCAACTCAGCCCACGGCAATGGCATCGGCTGTTTCAATCCGTCTTCATCCAAAGCGTTCAGATGAGCTTTCGCCTCTTCGTAATAACCGCCAGCCCATTCCCGCAAAGCGCTGGCTTCGCCGAATTGCGGAAATCCTTCTTCAAAGGATTCGCCGCGCCAGGCCTTCAAAAAAGCTCGTTGGACAAGGTGCAGGTGGTAAAGCAATTCCCGCAGCTTCGCATCCGCCATAGCTTCTTCGGACGCAGTCACGGCTTTCCAGACCGCCGCATCCGCCCATTGCATATGGTCGAAGAGGTCTTTGATCGTCGCAATGTTTATCATCTCAAACCTGCCTTTCTGTTAGCTCGTCGTTTTGGCTCGCCGCCAACTTCATTTCTAAATCAAACCAGAAAACTTTGAGACAGGATTTACAGGATTCAACAAGATGAAAACTGAGATTGATCCTCATTGACTCCAATCCTGTTTCATCTTGTCAATCCTGTCTACTTTCTCTCTGTCCCAATGTTGCGGGTTCTGATTTAGCGCCGGCTCATGAGTTTGCATAAGCAACAATCCTTACGTTGACAGCTTCACGGGCTTTTTCTTATAGT
Source organism: uncultured Heliomicrobium sp. (assembly GCA_964426025.1). Taxonomy (GTDB): domain Bacteria; phylum Acidobacteriota; class Blastocatellia; order RBC074; family RBC074; genus RBC074. The sequence goes on along the minus strand of CAYRQB010000385.1, from coordinate 4,601 downwards.
GCCGACAGGCGTCGGTTCAAGCCGTCAAGACCGTGATCACACAATTTACAGAAGTTGCGATGCAAGAGTTGTTCGACAATCAAACGGGAGCAGGCATCACAGGCGATTGCTCTTCCTCTGCGCTGCCGCAATGTTGCGGCACAGGCTGCACGGTCTGCGTGCTCGATTATCCGGAAATGTTCCAGAACGAAAAGCCTGATTCGGAATTGCTGGCAATGCTGGATGCCGTCGAACAGGCTTACCGGCAGGCCGAACAAATGGTAGCCGATTCGGACGACGATTTGCAGTAGCGAAAATTCACCACATCTCTTTGCGCAACCCTTTCGCGCATATTTTAAGTAGCACTGAAAACAGCACAAAATAAGGAGCGGTGTTGACGGGCAGATGCGCGTGACACCGCGCGAGTAAGGATGCTCGCGCTCCGGTCATTTTCCGTGGAGAAGTTTTATGAAGCTTATCAAGGTCTGTTTCCTGTCATTCGTTCTTCTCTTTTCAATCGCGATTACGTCTCACGCCCAGCAATTCCAGATCAAAACCCACACGCTGAAAAATGGAATGAAGATCATCGTCGAAGAAGATCATTCGATCCCGAACGTCGCGCTTTACATTTTTTATCGAATCGGTTCGCGCAACGAACGTCCGGGCACGACCGGGCTGTCGCACTTCTTCGAGCATATGATGTTCAACGGCGCGAAAAAATATGGCCCGAAACAATTCGACCGCGTGATGGAAGCCGCCGGAGGATCGAACAACGCTTACACCAGCCGCGACCTGACGGTTTATCAGGACTGGTTTCCGCGCTCGGCTATGGAATTGATCTTCGACCTGGAATCCGACCGCATTCGCGATCTGAGCTTCGATCCGAAGGTGATCGAATCCGAGCGCGGCGTCGTGGCTTCTGAACGCCGCACTTCGATTGACTCAAACAACTTCGGCATTTTGTTCGAACAGCTTTATGCGACGGCTTACACAGCGCATCCATATCAATGGCCTGTCGTCGGATGGATGGTGGACATCGAAAACTGGAAGCTGGAAGACCTGAAGCGTCATTTCGAAATGGGATATTCGCCGTCGAACGCGACGATGGTCGTCAGCGGCGACATCACCGCCGAAGAGATCGTCAAGCTCGCTGAAAAATTCATCGAACCGATTCCTTCGCACGAACCTCCGGCCAAAGTCACAACCAAAGAACCCGACCAATTGGGCGAACGCCGAGTGACCGTCCGAAAGTTCGCTCAATTGCCTTTGCTGATGATGGGTTATCACGTTCCTGAAGCGACGAGTCCTGATTATTACCCGCTACAGGTTTTGCAGACGGTTCTCTTTTCCGGTCAAAGCTCGCGAATGTATCAACGATTGGTGGACAAGGATCAAATTGCTCTGTTCGTCAACGGCGGCAGCGGCATGACTTTCGACTCGACGCTGTTCACCATCTCTTCGCAACCCAAAGCCGGAATCCAACCCGAAACCGTCGAGAAAGCGATTTACGAGGAATTGGACAAAGTCAAAACCGGCGCCGTCACGGATCAGGAATTGGAGAAAGCCAAAAACATTCTGCTGGCGAATTTCTATCGTCAAATGAAAACCATCAACGGCAAGGCGAACACGCTGGGCAGTTACGAAGTCTTTTTCGGCGATTACCGCAAACTGTTCACAGCCGCGGACGATTACAGCAAAGTCAGCAAAGACGATGTGCAGCGCGTGGCGCGCAAATATTTCAACGAAAAGAATCGCACCGTCGCCACGCTGATTCCTGAAAAAGCCTTAGCCAAAGAGCAGGCCGCAAAATAGGAGAAGGAAATGTTGAAGAGATTTTCGATAAGCTTGTTGATTGTTGCCCTGACGATTTCAACCGCATTCGGATCGCCACAAAGAGCGATTGGCCATCATTGGTCGGCTAATGCTGCAATCGCCGACGGTTTGAA
>CAYRQB010000385.1:0-2576 GCA_964426025.1 uncultured Heliomicrobium sp. | reverse complement strand
GGCGTCGCCAGTTTGACGGCTTCGCTGTTGCGCAAGGGAACCAAAACCAGATCGAGCGATCAGCTTTCCGCCGAATTGGATTTCATAGGCGGCCAGCTTTTCGCCAGCGCCGATTACGATTACACCAGCGGACGCGCGGAGTTTCTGAAAAAAGATATTGCCGCCGGATTGAACCTGCTGACCGACGCTTTGCTCAATCCGACCTTTCCGCAGGACGAAGTGGCAAAGCTTTTGAAGCAGCGAATTGACGGCATCAAATCTGCAAAGGATCAAGCTCAGGGAGTGATCGGCGAATATTTCTCGGCTTACCTGTACGGTTCGCATCCTTACGGACGACCGACCGACGGCGATGAAAAATCGCTGGCCGCAATCAATCGCGAAGACATCGCGAAGTTTTACGAAACTTATTACTCGCCGTCGAACACGATCATGGCCGTCGCCGGAGATTTCAATTCGGCGGAGATGGAAAAATGGCTGAGCGAAAAGTTCGGCGCTTGGCCGGACAAAAAAGCTCCGGCAATCAATCTGCCCGCGCCGACGCCTGGCACCGGAAAAAGGCTTTTGCTGGTTGACAAGCCGGATGCGACTCAGACTTTTTTTGAAATCGGAAACGTCGGCATAGCCCGCACCAACGCAGACCGCGTTCAGATCAACGTCATCAACACTCTGTTCGGCGGACGCTTCACTTCAATGTTGAACGATGCCTTGCGCGTCAGTTCGGGTTTGACCTATGGCGCGCGCTCGTCTTTCGATCAACGCAAATCAGCCGGGCCGTTTGTGATTTCCACCTTCACCCGCAACGCGACAACCGAAAAAGCGATTGATATGGCGCTGGAAATTCTGAAGCGTCTGCACGAAAAAGGCGTCACCGAATCCGATCTGCAATCGGCCAGAAATTACATCAAGGGACAATTTCCCACGCGCATCGAAACTTCAGACCAGCAGGCCGCATTGCTGGTGCAGTTGGAGTTTTACGGTTTGGACGAACGCGACATCAACGATTACTACTCGAAGATAGACGCGATGACGTTGGCCGATGCTCAAAGAATCATCCGGCAGTATTTCCCGCTCGACAATCTGGTCTTTGTGCTGATCGGCAAAACCAGCGAAATCGAAGTCGTGGCTAAAAAATACGCGACGAAGTTTGACACGAAGTCCATCAATCAACCCGGTTTTTAACACCCAGTTTCACAGGAGGCATCTATGGCTGCTGAAGCCGAAACCATCAACAATTCCGAAGCGCACAAACCTTACATTTCCGCATCCACGTTAATCGCCGAATTCACCCCTCGCGCAGTCGTTCTGGGCGCGATCTTCGGCCTGGTTTTCGGAGCGGCAACCGTCTATCTGGGATTGAAAGTCGGTTTGACCGTCAGCGCTTCGATTCCCATCGCGGTGCTTTCGATCACGATTCTGCGCGCTTTCGGGCGCGCGACGATTCTGGAAAACAACATCGTGCAGACGACCGGCTCGGCGGCGGAATCAATTGCCGCCGGTATCGTCTTCACCATTCCGGCGTTGCTGATTCTGGGTCTCGATCTGGACATCATGCGAACTTCGTTGATTGCCGCTGCCGGCGGATTGCTCGGAGTGCTGTTGATGATTCCGCTGCGGCGAAGCCTGATCGTCAAAGAGCACGGCAATCTGCCTTATCCCGAAGGAACTGCCTGCGCCGAAGTATTGATCGTCGGCGAAAAAGGCGGTTCGGACGCGCAGACGGTTTTTCTGGGTTTCGGCGTCGGACTGATTTACAAGTTTCTGATGGGAGGATTGAAGCTGTGGAAGGAAATTCCGGCCAAAGTTTTGTCGTGGTATCAGGGCGCGCGCGTCGCGGCTGAAATATCGCCGGAACTGCTGGGAGTCGGTTACATCATCGGGCCGCGCGTCGCTTCTTACATGCTCGGCGGTGGCGTGATTGCCGCGCTGGTATTGATTCCAGTGGTTAAATTCTTCGGCGCGGGTCTGGAAACGAACATTTTCCCTGCTCCGCCGGGCGAATTGATTCGCAATATGAGTGCGACTCAGGTTTTCGACCGCTATGTTCGTTACATCGCCGCCGGAGCCGTGGCGATGGGCGGCATCATCAGTTTGCTGCGTTCGTTGCCGACCATCGTTCAGGCGTTCAAATCCGGCATCAAGGATTTCAGCGGCGGAGCAATCAGCGCGCTTCGCACCGATCGAGACATACCGATCGGTTACGCAATGGGCGGAGTCGTTCTGTTGCTGATCGCTATCACGGTCATCCCTCAATATGAAATTGACTGGATTTCGGCGTTGATGATTCTGGTCTTCGGATTCTTCTTCGTCACGGTTTCGTCGCGCATCTGCGGACAGATCGGTTCGACCTCGAATCCGATTTCGGGAATGACAATCGCGACGTTACTTTTCACGTCGTTGATCTTTCTGCTGCTGGGTCGTATGGGAGCGGGCGAACGCGTCATCGCTCTGACGGTCGGCGCAATCGTTTGCGTCGCCGCCGCCAATGCCGGAAACACTTCGCAGGATTTGAAGACGGGTTTTCTGGTCGGCGCAACGCCAAAGCATCAGCAAATCGCCTTGCTGGTCGGAGCGCTGAC
>CAYRQB010000384.1:3893-5336 GCA_964426025.1 uncultured Heliomicrobium sp. | reverse complement strand
CTTCGGCAGAGCTTTTCCGATTTCTTCATTCGCCACCAGATCGGCGATGCCGTCCAGGGGCGTCGGCGTGCGATTGATGATGATGAGCGCCGCACCGGATTGTTTGGCGATTTCAGGGAATGCCGCAGCCGGATAAACCACCAGCGAAGAACCTACGGCCAGAAAAACATCGCAATCCTGACTGGCTTCGGCGGCGGCCTGCATCGCCAGCGCGGGCATCATCTGGCCGAATGAAATCGTCGCCGGTTTCAGCAAACCTCCGCACTGATCGCATTCCGGAGCCAAGTCGCCGCCTTCGACTCGCTCGACGGCTTCGTCCATCGAAATCCGCGCGCCGCAAGTCAGACATTCGACCTCGACAGTCGTTCCGTGCAATTCGATGACGTTCCTACTTCCGGCTTTCTGGTGCAGGCCGTCAATGTTTTGCGTGATCAATGCGCGCAATCTTCCCTGCCGTTCCAATTCGGCGAATGCGCGATGACCGGCGTTGGGTTCTGCGTCGCGCATTTCAGGCCACATGGAAACTTTCTGTCGCCAGTATTCGATGCGCCCGGCGCGGCTGTTGATGAATTCGTTGTATTCGATGATGCGGTTGTTCGCCCAAATTCCATTCGGGCTGCGAAAATCGGGGATGCCGGATTCGGTTGAAATGCCTGCGCCGGTGAAACCTACGACGCGCGACGAACGAGCGATGAGTTCTGCGGCTTGTTCAAATGTCATAACGGCGCGGAGTTTAGTCGGCGTCTTCGCCGCCTTGCAACCTACGGCTGGATGAGTGTAAATCCGGTTTGGAGGAGCACGAGAATGACTGTCCGAAAACAAACGGTATGCCCGTTGACCACCAGCCCGCAAAAACGACAGGCCGCAAACCAACTGGCCGCGACGGTGAAGCACTCTTTGCCAGTGGGATTGTCCCAGCCTGCGCTCAGAGCGTTTGCCGCCGCCGGATATTCCAGCCTCGATCAGTTTACAAAGCTGACCGAAGCCGAGTTGTTGCAACTGCATGGCGTCGGGCCAAAGGCGATCCGGATTTTGCGCGCTGCGTTGGCAGAGCAGGGAAAGTCGTTGTTGTCGTGAGGTCCATTTGGAAAGGAAAATCATGAAAAAGCTGTTGGCCGTGTTTTTGATTTTGAGTAGTGTGCTGATTATGAGTTGTCAAAACAGTTCCACCGAAAAGCCGAATCCGCCAGACGCACAGGCCATTCAATTGGTTGAAGCGCGCGACGTTCATTCGTTCTCGAATCCGGCGCAGGTGCGCGTCAAACATGTGGATTTGAATCTGGATGTGTTGTTCGACCGAAAGGTTTTGAAGGGAGCTTCGACCCTGACGATTGAGCGCAAACAAGCCGATGCCACCGAATTGAAGTTGGACACGCGCGACCTGAAGGTTTCCAAGGCGGAAGCGTCTAGCGATGGCAACAACTTTGCCGCGACGAAATTCGC
>CAYRQB010000384.1:0-3883 GCA_964426025.1 uncultured Heliomicrobium sp. | reverse complement strand
CGCGAACGCGCTGAAGCTGGACACGCGCGATTTGAAAATCATCAAGGCGGAAGTGTCCGCAGACGGCAGCAATTTCACTCCGGCGCAATTCACGCTTGGCGAGGCGGACAAGGTTCTGGGCGCTCCGCTGACTGTTCAACTGCCTGCTCAGACGACAAAGGTACGCATCGAATACGAAACCAGTCCGACGGCTTCGGGCGTGCAGTGGCTGCAACCGGCGCAGACAGCGGGCAAGAAATCGCCGTACGTTTTCACTCAATCGCAAGCCATTCACGCGCGAAGCTGGATTCCGTTGCAGGATTCGCCCGGCGTCCGCGTCACTTATTCGGCTACGATTCGCACTCCGGCGGGATTGCGAGCGGTGATGAGCGCCGAAGAAGACGCCGCTGCGTCGAAAGTCGGCGAGTTCAAATTCAACATGCCGCAAGCGATTCCGTCTTACCTGATTGCTCTGGCCGTCGGCGACATCGCGTTCAAACCGCTGGGCAAACGCACAGGCGTTTTCACCGAACCGGCAATGATGGACAAAGCGGCGAAGGAATTGGAAGACACCGAAAAGATGGTGGAAGCGACTGAAAAACTTTATGGGCCGTACGCTTGGGGACGGTACGACATTCTGGTTCTGCCGCCGAGCTTTCCTTACGGCGGAATGGAAAATCCGCGATTGACATTTGCCACGCCGACAATTCTGGCCGGAGACAAAAGCCTGGTTTCGCTCGTCGCGCATGAACTGGCGCATTCGTGGTCGGGCAATCTGGTGACGAACGCGACCTGGAGAGATTTCTGGTTGAACGAAGGATTCACGACTTATCTGGAACGGCGAATTGTCGAAGCGGTTTATGGCCGGGAAGTCGAAAAAATGCAGGCAGTGTTGGGACGCCAGACGCTGGAAGCCTTGCTGGCCAAATTCGATCCGCGCGAACAGATTCTGCATATTGATCTGACCGGACGCGATCCCGACGACGGTTCGACCGAAGTTCCTTACGAAAAAGGCGCTCTGTTTTTGCGCCATTTGGAAGAAACTTTTGGCCGGGAAAAATTCGATCAATTCCTGAAAGGCTACTTCGACGCCTTCGCTTTCCGCAGCATTACGACGGCGGATTTCCGCGCTTACCTGCAAAAGAATCTGCTCGATCAGAATCCGCAACTGGCGGCGAAAATTCCTGTTGACGAATGGATAGAAAAACCCGGCTTGCCCGTTTCGGCGCCGAAACCGCAATCGGAAGCTTTTGCCAAAGTCGAAGCTCAGGCCAAACAGTGGCTGGACGGGAAAGCTGCGGCGGCAAAACTGGAAACGAAACAATGGACGACTCAGGAATGGCTGCACTTCCTGAAGTTTTTGCCTGCGCAGTTGAGCGAGGCTCAGATGAAAGAACTGGATCAGACTTTTGGTTTGACAAAGATCGGCAACGCCGAAATCGCTCACGTCTGGTTGCTCGCGGCGATTCGCAACAAATACGCGGCGGCTGACGCGCGATTGGAAGAATATCTGACCTCAATCGGCAGACAGAAACTGATCAAACCGCTTTACGAAGAACTGGCCAAAACTCCCGAAGGCAAACAACGCGCGAAGAAAATCTTCGCCAAAGCTCGCTCAGGTTATCACCCGATAGCGCAAACCAGCGTGGGCAAGATTGTGGGTTAAGGCTATATGGGATGTATTTACGGCTTAGGCTGATCCCCTATCAATCCTGAGAGTTGCTCTGGGATACTTGGGTAATTTACATACTCAACTGCCTGACGGTAACCGTCTGTTAGTTGATCTAGCTGTTTTGAGAATTCTTCATCGGAGATAACTTTTTCCTCCCACAGTTTCCTCTCAGAGTCGAGTCGGCCAAGCAACAATTTCCTTCCTTCTAATGTCTCTTCCAACTCCTCTAATGACTTTTTCAACCCCAAAGCTCTACGTTTAAGTCTTCTGCCTTGAAGCGATAGATGAACTGCTTTTCTTGCTGCTACAGCTCCCAAAGCCCCAGCAGCTATGGATGTTCCCAAGTCTGTTACATGAACTGCGATCGTCACTCCCGCTCCACCGGCTCCACCGGCTAACGCTGCCACCCAATCCCAAAGCTGTGAGGTCTGTTTTAGCAACTCACTCAGCAGTTTTTCCCAAGGTGAACCCTCTTTGTCGCTCATGTTTTGCTCCCTCCCAAGGCGAGTTATCAGCAACTGTTGGTCGTTTAGAAATAGCCTCTTCTATTTCTCTAGTCAGCCTTATATCGCGAGCTTTTGCGGCAATCGAAACGACTCCAATTACTAAAGGGGCTGAAACTCCAATAATAAAACCTATCAGAAATCCTTGGCCGCCTGTTAATCCACCAGGAAATAAGACCGCAAGAAGCAGTCCGATACCTCCGGCAACAAATGGAAAAGGCATCCTGGTTTCAGACTGAATGTCTTCAAAGTAAGGGTTTGTTGAACCGGTTTTGTAAGCCACAATTCACCTCCGTTGATTGTCTGAGTTACCCCTTCAACGAGAGTTATATTGCATTGTTTAAGCGATAAATCTCTTCGTCAATTTTTCTGCGCGCCAATTCTACCACTACACCTATCTCGACGTCTTCGGCTTGCCGGGTGGCGCGGTCGTAAAATTCGACTTTGCCTTCTTTCAATTTTTTGGGGCCGATGCGGATCTGGAACGGGAAGCCGACCAGGTCAGCGTCGTTCAATTTGACTCCGGCTCGTTCGTCGCGGTCGTCGTAAAGAACTTCGATTCCGGCTTTCGCGAGTTCGTCGTAAATGCCGTCGGCGGTCGTTTTTACTTCGGCGTCTTTCATATTCAAAGGCGCAACGACGATCTGGAAAGGCGCGACGGTGATCGGGAATTTGATTCCGGCTTCGTCGTGATGCAATTCGATGGCGGCGGCCAGAATGCGTTCGACGCCTATGCCGTAACAGCCCATGATGATCGGAACTTCCTTGCCGTCGGAATTCAAAACTTTCGCGCCCATCGAATCGCTGTACTTGGTTCCGAGTTTGAAAATGTGACCGACTTCCAACGCTTTTGCCACGCGCAGAACACCGTCGCATTTCGGACAGGCTTCGCCTTCGACAACCGTGCGGAGATCAGCCCAGGCGGTGACCTTGATGTCGCGGTCTGTGTTGACGTGCCGCAGGTGATGATCGTCGTCGTTGGCTCCGGTGGTCATGTTTTTGCGACCGCGCAAAGCTTCGTCGGCAATGACGGGCAATTTCGTCACGCCGACCGCGCCAAGACTGCCGGCGTGAGCGCCCATCAATTCAAAAATTTCTTCGGCGTGAGCCGGACGAACGGCGGTCTGTTCCCAACCGTCTTTGTTGACCAAACGAGCCGCCGCATTTGAAAGCTTGGCGTCATTGACCTGATGGTCTCCGCGCAACAAAGCCAGAAACGGCGTTGATTTCATGTCGTGGCCTTTTTCGGCCAGCGAAATGTAAACCAGAGTTTTGATCTGACGATCAGCCGAAGCTCCGCCTTCGAAATTGACCAGGTCTTCGATGGTGCGGACGCCGGGCGTGGGGAATTTTTCGATGGCTTGATCGTCCGCGCCGTCGTCAACCGCAGGAATGCGCGATTGAGCCTTTTCAAGATTCGCCGCATAACCGCACTTCGGACAGCTTGCAACCATGTCTTCACCGGCACTGGTGTAGACCATAAATTCGTTCGAAGCCGAACCGCCCATTGCGCCGCTGTCGGCTTCGACGATGACGAAATCCAAGCCGCAGCGTTTGTAAATGTTCGAATAAGCCTGGCGTTGGTCTTCAAAGGATTTGTCCAAACCGGCCTGATCAATGTCGAATGAGTAAGCGTCCTTCATGGTGAATTGGCGGACGCGCAGCAATCCCGATTTCGGGCGGGCTTCGTCGCGGAATTTGGTTTGAATCTGATACCAGACCTGCGGCA
>CAYRQB010000383.1:147-5354 GCA_964426025.1 uncultured Heliomicrobium sp. | reverse complement strand
TTCAATCATCATCGAAGCTTCACGTCAATGGTCTGCGTTTGAATCAGCATCTGGCCGAGCTTGCCGCGTTCGGTAAAACTCCTGAAGGCGGAACCAATCGCGTGGCTTACTCCGAAGAAGATTTACAGGCTCGCGATTATGCGATGAAGTTGATGCGCGCGGCGAAGCTGGATGTTTCGATTGACGCCGTTGGCAACATCATCGGTCGCCGAGCGGGAAGCGACGCCAGTTTGAAGCCGCTGATGATTGGTTCGCACATTGACTCGGTTCCGCAAGGCGGCAGTTACGACGGACAGGTCGGTTCGATGGCGGCGATTGAAGTCGCGCAGACGCTGGCGGAAAACAACGTCGCGCTTCGCCATCCACTGGAAGTCGTCATCTTTCAAAACGAAGAAGGCGGAACCATCGGCAGTCACGCCATTGCCAAAGGCCTGACCGAACGCGAACTGAATCTGGTTACAAACAGCAAGAAGACCATCCGCGAAGGCATCAAATTCATCGGCGGCGATCCCGACAAGCTGGCTGGCGTCGTTCGCAAAAAAGGCGACATTGCGGCTTATGTCGAACTGCACATCGAACAGGGCGGCATTTTGCATCAGGAGAAAATCAACATCGGCGTGGTCGAAGGAATTGTCAGCGTCAATTGGTGGGATGTTGAAATTGAAGGTTTCGCCAATCACGCTGGAACTACGCCGATGAACGGGCGCAAAGACGCTTTGCTGGCCGCGGCGAAATACATAGAAGCCGTCAACCGCGTCGTCACCAGCATGCCCGGTCGTCAGGTTGGAACAGTCGGCAAGATTCAAGCATTGCCCGGAGCTTACAACGTAGTGCCCGGAAAAGTTCTGACCAGTTTAGGGCTGCGCGATCTGGATTCTGCAAAAGTGCGAATGCTGTTTGAACGAATTCAATCCGAAGTTCGCCTGATTGAACAAACCACCGGAACGAAGTTCGAGTTCAAACAGGTCAACGAAACTCCGCCAGCGCCGACCGACGAACGCATTCGCCGAATGATTGACGAATCGGCAAAAGGGTTTGGCTTGACGGCCAAACTGATGCCAAGCGGGGCGGGGCATGACGCTCAGGAAATTTACAACATCTGTCCGGTCGGGATGATCTTCGTTCCCAGCCGCGATGGCATCAGCCACTCGCCGCGCGAATTTTCCACACCCGAAGACATTACGAACGGCGCAAACGTGTTGCTTCACACGTTGCTGAAATTGGATGGGCAAATGTAGAGACGCAAGATTATGCGTCTCTACTGGTGGTCAATGGCCGTTCAAACAGATGAATGCGAAACGTTGCGCCTTTATTTTTTGGCCGGATGATAGATGAAGCTCTGTGGCTTCTCTTTTTCGCTTCCGTCGCCTTCTACGCGCGCGGTCAACGTGCCGTCGGCGTTTTTGCGATAAACGATGCGTTTCGGAAAATCGTGCGCCGGATTTTCAAAGACCGCTTCCTGCCCGTTCAGCTTCACCAACTTGAAATCAGTGCCGGGCGTTCTGGCTTTCGGATGAGCGACGTAATAAATGTCCGCGCCGCGAGTTTCGATGCGCAGGTATTCGTAAAAGACTGTTTTACCTCCGGCCACCGTCCGGCTCATGCCAATCATTGAACCGCCTGCCGGTTTAGTCCAATGTTCGTCAGTTTGCGCTCGACCCGGAGCCGTTTCCCAATCGCCGCTCATCCAGGCCAAATCCTCGACCTTGAAAGTTTGCGCGGGCTTGTCGGTTTGAGCGGTAACGACTGGCGAAAGTATTGATGCGAACCCAAATGCGATCAGCGCGGTTGCCAGACAAAATGCCATCGAAAATTTGTTATGCGTGTACATCGTTTTTCCTCAAAGACGGTTTCAGTTTCATTTTTGGCGGCAGCCAAACACGACGCGAATCTTGCGGGTGACAGGCAGTCGCGTCAAGTTGTGAATCGTATTGACGGATTCCGACGATCTTGAAATCCGTTGCACCGGTTGTTGCGTATTCAGATTGCGATGATGTCTAATACCGGCTGTATCGAACTTACAATTTCTACAATCAACCCCAAGGAGGCAAGAGTAATGCTCAAGAAGATTTTCGGTTTGAGCTTGCTGGCACTGGCAATCAGCGTGTCGGCGATGGCTCAACAGCCGCCTGCGATCAAGACACACTTGAAAGTCGGTGATGCCGCGCCAGATTTTACGTTGAATGGCACGGATGGCAAGGCTTACAAGTTGTCGGATTTCAAAGGCAAGAAGACGGTCGTGCTGGCGTTTTATGTGCTGGCGTTCACAGGTGGCTGAACGCGCGAGATGAAGGCGTATCAGGCTGATATCGCCAAATTCACCGACACAGACACTCAGGTTTTCGGCATCAGCGTTGACAGCGTTCCCGCTCTCAAACGCTGGTCGGAAGATCTGGCCCCTGAAACCAAAGGATTGAGCTTCCCGCTGCTCAGCGATTTCAAGCGGACGGTGGTCAAAGATTACGGCATCTTCAATGAAGCGCAGGGATTCGGCATGCGCGCGACTTTCGTCGTGGACAAGGAAGGCGTCATTCGCCACGTTGAAGAAGGCGGCACGGCCATCAATCCGGCTTCGGCATTCGAAGCTTGCAGCATGCTGAAAAAGAAGTAATCAGCAAAGCCAGCGGTCAAAAGGCAAAAATCAAAAGGTCTGGGCGATGAAAGAACCTTCTTCCATTTTCGGCTTTTGAGGTTTGCCTTTTGCCTTTTTGAGTTCACTTATGATCGGAAAGACAATTTCGCGGTATCACATTCTGAGCAAGATAGGCGTCGGCGGCATGGGCGAAGTTTATCTGGCGGAAGACGGTTCGCTGGGCCGCAAGGTGGCGATCAAGGTTCTGCCGGAAATCTACACGCAAGACCCCGACCGCGTGCGAAGGTTTGAACAGGAAGCGCGCAGAGCCAGCGCATTGAATCACCCGAACATCATCACCATTTATGAAATCGGCAGGATCGAATCCGATTCGGACAATCTGCATTTCATTGCCACGGAATTTATCGAAGGCGACACCTTGCGCCGGTTGATCAACGAAAACCGGCTGAGTTTGAGCGAGTCGCTGGATGTGGCCATTCAATGCGCGAACGCCTTGCAAGCGGCGCATTCTGCCAGCATCGCTCATCGCGACATCAAACCGGAAAACATCATGCTGCGGCCTGACGGATACGTGAAGCTGTTGGATTTCGGCCTGGCCAAATTGACCGAGCAAAATTCGACCGGCGAAATCAACGACGAAGACGCTCCGACAAAATCACTGTTTGAAACGCAGCCGGGCATGGTCATCGGAACTGTGGCTTATATGTCGCCGGAACAAGCGCGCGGCCAGCGCGTTGACGGGCGAACGGATATTTTCAGTCTGGGAATCGTGCTTTACGAAATGATCAGCGGTCACCGTCCGTTCAGCGGAGCGACAACCAGCGATATGATCGCCGCGCTGCTGGTCAGCGAACCAACCCAATTATCAGAGCATTTGCCTTCGGTTCCGAAAGAGCTTGAATACATTGTCGGGCGAATGCTGGTCAAAGATCGAGATCAGCGTTACCAGACTGCTCAGGAAGTCGCGAACGATCTGAAACGCGTCAAAGCGCGTGTTGATCTGGGAACGGATTCTGCCGAAACCGGCGAAACAGCCATGCTTGAACCGCCGACGGCGAAACTAAACACGCCTTCTTCATCGTCTGCTAAAGATCAAGTCGCCACTCTAAACTTCGCCACCAACATCTCAACCGGCGATGCGCAGGGTTATGCGACTGATAGCAACTACGAAACGAACATTGGGTCGGCGGTTATCAACAATCAGCGAACAGGGGCGCAGACATTCTCAAATCCGCAACCGGCAACTGCCGCTCCAAACTCATCAGTTCAACAGCTTCCGGCGAAGAAGCGCAATTACCTGATTTGGGCGCTGATCGTTTTGGCAATCGCCGCAGCTTCGATCCCATTTGCGCTTCGAGCCATGAGGCGCAATGCGGTGATTGACTCAATCGCAGTGTTGCCGTTCGCCAACGTCAACGAAGACATGGACGCCGAATACCTGAGCGACGGCATTACCGAAAGTTTGATCAACACGCTATCGCAATTGCCTGAAATCAGCGTCAGTTCGCGCAACGCAGTCATTCGTTACAAAGGCAAGGAAGCCGACGCGCGCAAAGTCGCCGAAGAGTTGGATGTCAAAGCCGTTTTGTTGGGGCGATTGATGCGACGTGGAGACGAATTGACGATCAACGCCGAACTGGTTGACGCCCGCAATGGCCGTCAAATCTGGGGCGAACGTTTCCGGCGCAAAGTTTCTGACCTGCTGGCCGTGCAGGAAGAAATCTCGCAAAAGATTTCCGACCGTTTGCGTTGGCGATTGACGACCGAACAGAAGGATTCGCTGGGCAAGGTGGGAACGCGCGATTCCGTCGCTTACGAGCTTTACCTGAAAGGTCGTTATTATTGGAATCAAGGAACGCCTGAAGCGTTGAAGAAAGCCGACGAGTTTTTTGAAGCCGCCGCCGGACAAGACCCGACTTTCGCAGACGCTTTCGGAGGCTGCGCCGCTTGTCACGCCGCCGGTTCTGACGGAGTTAGTCCGCAGGAAAGCATGCAGAAAGCCAAGCTGGTGGCATTGAAGACTCTGAAGATTGACGATTCGTTTTCAGATGCGCATCTGACTTTGGCGACGGTCAATTTCCGTTACGATTGGGAATTCGCCACAGCCGAGCGCGAATTCAAGCGAGCAATCGAACTCGATCCGAAAAATATAGTGGCGCGTCAACGTTATGCCGAATTTCTGTCCTTGATGGGACGGCACAAGGAAGCCAATACCGAAATCTGGAAAGCGCACGCGCTCGATCCTAACTCGTTGCCGGTCAATCAGGCGATTGGCGCGATTCAGTATTACGCCAAAGAATACAACCACGCGGTTGATCACCTGAAAAAGACTCTGGCCATTGATGACAACTTCGCCGCCGCTCATACGACATTGGGATTGAGTTACGAACAAACAGGCAAAGAGCAGGAAGCGGTGATGGAAATCCTGCGCGCCAAAATGTTGATGAACGCGGACGGCCAATACCTGACCGCATTGAAAAAAGCCTACATCGAATCCAAAGCGCCGGGATTCTGGCGTCAGGAACTTGCGCATCTGACCGAAGAATCCAAGAAGCGTTATATCCCGCCGACCTTGATCGCCTCGCTTCACGCGCGACTTGGCGAACACGAACAG
>CAYRQB010000383.1:0-137 GCA_964426025.1 uncultured Heliomicrobium sp. | reverse complement strand
CAGGCGCTGGCCGCGCTGGAAAAAGGCCTGGCCGATAAAGACGGCGGAATGGTCGAACTGAAAGTCGAGCCGGTCTTTGAACCTCTGCGCTCTCTGCCGAAATTCAACGAACTATTACGCCGCGTCGGACTTGGCCA
>CAYRQB010000382.1:0-5354 GCA_964426025.1 uncultured Heliomicrobium sp. | reverse complement strand
AACCTACAACCCTTCGGTTAACAGCCGAATGCTCTGCCATTGAGCTACTGAGGAGCAAGATAAATCGTGAGTTTTCAATCTCGATGGACGTGAGGAGGATCGAACTCCTGACCTCCGCATTGCGAACGCGGCGCTCTCCCAGCTGAGCTACACGCCCTAAAAACGAAACCGAATCTTACTTAGCGACCTTTGCTCTGTCAAGGCGGGTTTCGGTTAAAATATTGCTCCGCAGAGTCGAAATCGGGCGAAAGCAGCGTGGATTGCCGGTTTCAGGCACGATGATTATTTTGACATCCTGGATCGAGGTCTGAAATCCATGCGTGCAATGCGGTTTACGAACATAACGTCGAAGCTTCGAATATGACCAACCGAAAAGAATCGCAACTCACGGAAAAGACAGGCGCTTTGTTCGATGATCTGTCGGTCATCGAATCGCGCGCGCATGCGGAGCAGGTTTCGGTTCCGGCGGCGGATTCGCTGGAAATAATTCTGCGCGATCTTCGTGGCAGTCATGTTTGCGGCGTTTGCAAACCCGGGATGCCGATAGTTTTCGGAGAGGGAAATGAGCGGGCTGAGTTGATGTTGATTGGCGAAGGGCCGGGAGTTGACGATTTGCAATCGGAAAAGCCTTTTCAGGGACAGGCGGGCGTGTTGCTGACCAAAATGATTGCGGCGATCAATGTCGCGCGCAGCGAATGTTACATCTGCAATGTGATCAAATGCATTCCGCCTGGCGAACGGAATTTTTCAGTTGAAGAGATTGAAGATTGCCGCCCGATTTTGTTGCGCCAGATTCTGGCCGTCAGCCCGCGCGTGATCATCGCCTTCGGAGCTTTGGCCGCGCAGACATTGCTTCGGTCGAAGAAGACCATTTCCGAATTGCGAGGGCGAACATATTTGTTACGACTGAACGATCAAGAAATCACCGTCGTGCCAACATTCAATCCGGCTTACCTGCTGCGAGTGGCGGAAAAGAAGCGGGAGGCATGGGAAGATTTGAAGCTCGTGAGAGAACTGTTGGCGGGCTGAAGCTGTGGGCGTTTTGATGCCTGGAGAAAATTTAAGGCGCGAGTGAGGAAAGAAGTAATGCCTCACTCGCGCCTTGTGTTTGAGCGCTACAACCCGCGCATTATGGCCCGCGCATTACGGCCTGCGCATTATGGCCTGCGCATTATGGCCCGCGCATTATGGCCCGCGCATTATGGGAGGATGGCGAATCCAAAGGCTTTGGAAATGGAGGAACCGTTTGGATTACGAACCGTCACCGTTCGCGAATTGGCCAGAGCGCTGGAGCCAATGGTCACGCGTATATTCAATCGCGTCGGACTGACGTAGGTTGTGACGACGGTTATATCGCCGCCACTGAAGGAAACGGTTGCTCCCTGTACGAAGCCCGAACCATTGATGACCGAGTTGACGGTCGTCCCGCGTTTGCCCAAAGAAGGCGAGATGGTTTCGATCAACGGATTTGTGGATGGCGGCGGCGGAGCGTTGATAGTCACCGATTGCGCGGTGGTTGAACTGACGCCGCCTTTGCCGTCGCTGACGGTCAGGGCTATCAGGTGAGCGCCGATAGGCAGTTTGATATTCGCCACAGCCGTCGTCGCGATGACAGTGCCATGATCCGTCCACGAATAGTTGAGCGGATCGCCGTCGGGATCGGACGAGCCGGAGCCGTTAAGCGAAATCGTCGCGCCTGTTTCGTCCGGAGCTTCGACGGTTGACGGCAACTGGTTTGCCACTGCGACCGGCGCGCGGTTGGGCGGCGGCGGAGGCGCGCTGGTGATGGTCACAGTGAACGGATTGCTGGTTGATTGTCCGCCGCGTCCATCGTCGGCTTTGATCGTCAGGGTGAATTGTTGATCCGCGCCGGTTCCGGCTGGCGGCGCAATTCGCAGCGTCGCTTTGCGAGCGGCTTGATCCGCGTTGATCAGCGTGACGAACGAAGGCGGATTGACCAGTTCAAATTTGACCGGATCGTTATCGGCGTCGGTAGCGGTGATTTCCACCTCGCGCGTTTGCCCGCGCGTCACGGATTGATTCTGAATCGCGTTGATGACCGGATAATTGTTCAACACGCTCCAGAACAAACGCGCAGCCGCCGATCCGCCGTTTTCATAATATTCCATCCGCAAAGTATGAACGCCGGAATTCAGCGCCACATCAACGTCATAACGCGTTTCTGATTGATCAATCCAGCGATCAATCTTCAGTTCGTTGTTGATGAACAGCCGCACTCCGTCATCGGCAAAGGCCGAGAAGCGATAAACGCCCGCGGTCAATTGAATCTGACGCGTGAAGCGAGCGGAGAAATTATCCGCCGGAATGCCGCAGGTTTCGCTCGGGCTGCTTTCGCCGAAGCCCAGATTGAGCGCGCCGTTGCCGTCGTTTCTGACCAGCGACGGATTGCCAGACAGATTGCGATTGGCGAAGTATTCGCCTTTCCATTGATCTGCCGGAACAGTGGCGATGCAGGTGTTGACCGGTTCGTTGACGGTGATGGAGAAAGCCGCCGAACTCGCCGTGCCTCCCTTGCCGTCGTCGGCTTTGACCTGAACGTTGTTGAAAGTTCCCGCGACGTTCGCCGCCAGACGCAGCGTCGCCGTGCGCGCCGCAGGGTTGGCGTTGATGATCGTTGCGAATGCCGGAGCATTGATCAAAGAGAATGTGACGTTGTCGTTGTCGGCATCGGTCGCAGCCAACGGCAAATCAATCGTCTGTCCTTTGGTCAGGGTTTGATTGCTGATTGTCGAAGTGATCACAGGATTGCGATTCGGAGGCGGGGGCGGCGGACCGGCGGGCGTCAATTTGCGGACGCGCAGATTGCCATTGTCGCCGACGTGAATGCTGTTGTCGGATTCGACTTCGATGGCCGTCGGCAAAGTGATTTGAGCCTGCGTCGCCAGACCTCCATCGCCGCTGAATCCTATGTCGCCCGTGCCTGCAATCGTTTCCATGATTCCGGCTCTGACGCGACGGACGCGATGATTGTTTTGGTCAACGATGTAAACGTTGCCAGCCGCATCAACATCAACGTCGGACGGATAATTCATCTGAGCCGCCGTCGCCTGGCCGTTGTCGCCGCTGAAACCGGCTGAACCAATTCCGGCGATTGTCGAAATGTTTCTGGTCGCCGCGTCAACTTTGCGAATGCGGTGATTGTTGCGATCGGCGATGAACACATTGCCCAGAGCATCAATCGCCACGCCGGTCGGATTGTTCAGGCTGGTGGTGGTTGCCAGCACGTCGTCGCCACCGTAACCTGCGCCGCCATTTCCGGCGAAGTTGTTGACGATTTCCGATTGCAGATTGATCACGCGAATGCGGTGATTGCCGCTGTCAACGACGTAAAGATTGTTCTGACCGTCAATCGCCAAAGCCGTCGGACGGTTGAATCGCGCGGATGCAGCCGGTCCGTTATCGCCGATTGATCCGCTCAATCCGGTCGCCGATCCGGCAAAATGACTGATCCTGCCGTCGGTCGTGACCTTGCGGATTCTGTGATAGGTGGAATCGGAAACGTAAATGTTTCCTTCGGCGTCGGCGACCGCTCCGCCCGGCGAACCGAAATTGGCGTAAATCGCCAATCCGCCGTCGCCGGAATTGCCGTTTCCGCTGTTGCCGGCGATGGTGCGAATCTTGCCCTGGTTGTCAACGCGTCGGACAACGCGTGATTGACTGTCAACGATCATCAAACCTTCGCTGTAACGAGTCAGCGCGCTGATCTGCCGCAAGGCCGCATTGGTTGCGTCTCCGCCGTCGCCGCTGAAACCGTAACTTCCGTTTCCGACATTGGTGGAGATGTTGTAACTGGCCGGAGTCCCTCCGCTGACGAAAGGCGTGACCGTCACATTGAACGATGCCATCGCCGCATTGCCGCGCGAATCGGTGGCGGTGAATTTGACCGTCGTCGTGCCGACTGGGAACAACGTGTTCGGCGCTTTGTCGGCGACGACAGTGACTGCTCCGTCAACTATGTCCGTCGCGGTCGGCAATGTGTAATTGACGATTGCGCCTGCAGGCGAACTTGCAGCAGTCGTGATTGCCGCAGGGATGCCGACGATTGAAGGCGGAGTCGAATCCTTGACCACAACCGTTTGCGCGGTCGTCGAAGTCTTGGCTCCTTTGCTGTCGGTGACGGTCAACACGATTGAATGATTGCCGATGGCCAGCGTCACTGTGGCCGTGGCGCTGGTGGCAATCGTGTTGCCGTTGTCAGTCCAAGCGAAAGTTATCGAATCCCCGTCGGGATCGGAACCGCTGCCGTTCAAACCGACCTGCGCTCCCGCTGCCGAAATCGCTTCGATCATTGCAGGCAATTGACCTGCGCTGGCCGTCGGCGGTTGATTGCCCGGTTGCGGTTCGTTGACTGTGATGTTGAAAGCGGCGCTTGTCGCCGTGCCGCCTTTGCCGTCGTCGGCTTTGACCTGCACGTTGGTGAACGTCGCCGCCGCTGTCGGAGCCAGTCGCAAAGTCGCGGTTCGCGCTGCCGGATTGGCGTTGACGATGCTGGCAAAGCCCGGCGCATTGATCAGCGTGAAAGTCACGTTGTCGTTGTCTTCGTCGGTTGCCGAAAGCGGTATGTCAACTGTTTGCCCGCGCGTCAGCGTCTGATTGCCGACGTTGGATGTGATGACCGGATTGCGATTGGTTTGGCCGCCTCCACCGGCAGCGGTCAGTTTGCGGACGCGCAAACTGCCGTTGTCGCCGATGTAAACGTTGCAGGCCGCGTCAACCGCTATGCTGGTCGGCAAATTCAATTGAGCCTGCAATGCCGCTCCGCCGTCGCCGCTGAATCCGCCGGAACCGTTGCCGGCGATGGTTTCAATCTTGCCGTCGGTTTTGACGCGACGAACGCGGTGATTGCTTTGATCCGTGAAGTAAACATTGCCCGCGCTGTCAACAGCCACGTCGTTCGGATAATTCAGCATGGCGTCCATTGCCGATCCGCCGTCTCCGCCAAATCCCTGCATGCCGCTGCCGGCGACGGTCGAAATGATTTTGCTGGATGCGTCAACCTTGCGAACGCGCTGGTTGTTGCGGTCTGCGATGTACACATTGCCCTGAGCGTCAACGGCGATGCCGGTCGGATTGCTCAGGCTGGAATTGGTTGCGACAACGCCGTCGCCGTTGAATCCGGCTCCGCCGGTTCCGGCAAAACTGGTGATGATGCCTGTGGAAAGATTGATCACTCGAACGCGATGATTGCCGGTGTCAACCACGTAAAGATTGTTTTGTTTGTCAACGGCCAGCGCCGTCGGGCGGTTCAATCGCGCCGCAGATGCCTGTCCGTTGTCGCCGGAATATCCGCTGACTCCGGTGGCCGATCCGGCGAAATGGAAAATCTTGCCGTC
>CAYRQB010000381.1:0-5383 GCA_964426025.1 uncultured Heliomicrobium sp. | reverse complement strand
CGTCCAGATTGCGGAATCGCGGCAGGTAAATTCCGTTGGCTCTTCCGACCATGCTTTGGTATTCGGTGGTCAGGTTTGGCAGAACGCCTACTGCTCCGCCGCCTCCGGCGTGATCCATCAGGTAATGACCCAGAACTCCGGACGAGTTGCACAAACCCTGCTGTCCGCCTTCCGCAGGTTCGGAATTCAGCAAAATGCGAGTTGATTCCAAAGTCCCTGCGCAGACCACTACGACTTTGGCAAAGGCTTCGCGATGTTCGCGCGTCACGGCGTCAACGTAATGAACGCCTTTGGCTCTGCCGGTCTTTTTGTCCATGACGATGTGGCTGACGACGGCGTTCGGAACCAGCGTCATTTTCTTTGTCCGTTCCGCCGCCGGAAGCGTCGAACCTATGCTGGTGTAATAGGATTTGGTGTCGCAACCGCGTTCGCAATTGCCGCAATAATGACACGCGGCGCGGGCGTCAGGAGTTCCCTGATGAATTGGTTTTGTCAGAATCGCCACGCGGCCAATCGTCAACCGCCGCCATTTGTCGCCCATTCGTTCGATGGATTTTCTCAATTGCCATTCGCCGCAGGTGAAATTCATCGGCGGTTGAAAAACGCTGTCGGGCAATTGAGGCAGTTTTTCTTCGCGTCCGCTGATGCCGACGTATCGTTCGACTTTTTCGTAGTAAGGAACAAGGTCTTCGTAACTGAACGGCCAATCGTCGCCGTAACCGTCATGGGTTTTGGCTTTGAAGTCGAAATTTGACAGCCGGTACGATTGCCTTCCCCATTGCAGCGAGCGTCCGCCTGTATGCCGTCCGCGAATCCAGAAAAACGGTTTGTCCGGCGGAGTGGTGTAAGGATTTTCCAGATCGTTGACGAACCATTGGCGGCTGTATTCGTTGCAGGCGTAATTTTTGCTTTGAATCGGCTGAGTCCGTTCCAGTTCGGCGCGATTGCCGAAACCGCGAAAGGGCAATTCGTAAGGCCATTTGAGCATGGTGTATTCCTTTTCAGGATTCACCTTGCGCCCGGCTTCCAGCACCAGCACGTCAAGCCCTTTTTCCGTCAGTTCTTTGGCCGCCCAACCCCCGGTTGCGCCGGAACCAACGACGATGGCGTCGTAAATTTTCTGCGGCATACTCTCTCCTGGATTGATGGTGGAATGATGAAAATCTGCGTGCGATGACGATTGCACCTTAACACAACCGATTCGCGCAGTCAGGCGATGGAGGCATCAAATTGGTTCTCAGTTGCACCAAGACCGCGTCAACGTTTTGGCCAGTCTTGATTCGATGTGGTTTTTCAGAAAATTTCCCTTTTCGTCCGACCTAAGTAAGTGTTAAATTATGGCCTCGTTGTAAAACACCCGATTGAATCTCGTCCCCGCGCTTTTGATCATTGACCCAACTCCTTTCGCCGGCCCCAGCAACAATCAAATATAGTTATCGGTTTAGGAGATATACGATGGTTATTTGTCCATCTTGCGGAAGTTCAAGGATACGTAACGATTACAAACCAGCGCCGTTCGTTTTGCGGATGATTGGTATTCGGGCTTTGCTTTGTGACAATTGCAATTTTCCGTTTCGGGCTTTTTCGCCGCTGCCGCCAAAAACGCGACGAGGTCGTCACTCAATGCGGAAGGCAGATGTTTTCAATCCGGCTCCGGCGGTTGATCTGAGCCAGTTCGCGCCAAACCTGTCCGGCGAGAAAGCTGAGTTGAAGCTTGTGTCGCCGAATGTGGCAAGTCAGCCCAAACCGGCACAGGCGATGCAATTGGATGTTGTGGCGTCAACCGCTTTGCCAAATCCGCGAGTGATGGCCGATCTGGCGGTTCCGGTGCGAAATGATTTGCGAACGGAAATCACCAGGCTTCACGCTCAAGGAAGTAAAGACCCTTCGGTTTCCGCCGAATCGTCCGAAGCAAATAAAAGTTCGGCACAGAATATTTGCCCGGAATGCGATTCACACAACACTCGACGACGACACAGAAACATTGTCGAGCGCGCAGTTCTTTCCGTCACTGATCACAAACCTTACGTCTGTCGAAATTGCGGCGCGTCTTTTTACGCCAAAAGCGAAGATCAATCGCATCATTCCGCAGTCGGTTCAAACGAAGCGGCGTAGATCGGATCATTTGGATTCGACTTCAATGGTTTGCCCCGCCAATGGCTGGCTGATTGTAAAGGGCAAACTTCTTCCCGCATAAACCAGCACCCCAATTCGGTTTCGATCCGGAAGACGATGGAATCCCATCGTGATTTCAAAAGCCTGTCCGGGATTCAATTTCACCATTCCATCCTGCGGAAATGTTTGACCCAAATTCACTTTTCTGTCTTTCAATTTGAACTCGCGACAATGTTCGTCCAGCAAATAGGCCCTGTCTTTTTCGCCAATCAACCAACGACCGCTGCTCAAACGATAAGCCGGCAAAGCGAATTCCGCAGGCGAATTGATTGCGTAAGCGACCAACCTCACCAGCGTCTCATTCTTTTCGTTGAATGCTGAAACGACGGCTAATTTCAAATCGCTTTCATCGGCGTTCGCAGGAGCGCATTTCGACAACTTTCCGTAAGTTTCTTCAATTGCCGCGACGCGAACCGCTTCGGGGTCTTTTGAACAACTGGTCAAAGCCAACAGCAATCCGACGCCGATCAGATAAGCCGGAAGCTTGCTCGGTCGCCGCCTTGCCGAATCCGCAAAGATTCCTTTCATCAATCCTCCCATTATTTGGCTTCGACGTAAGGCCGCGATTGAACAATGTAAATGCGGTTGCCGATGGAAAGCCATTCGATGTCCTGATCCCGTCCGGCAAAGACGCGTTCGATTTGCAGCGCAGCGCGAGCCAGGCGTTTGACCATTGCATCGTTCAACACTGCGCGTTCGATTTCGATTTTGATTTCGCGGACGCCCCCGCTTTCCTCAAAAGTCAGCATGGTGTCGTCGCCCGATCTGGTCAGAATGCGGACGGCGTTGGTCTTCGGATTGAAAATCAATTGTTCCGGCACGCGGCGGCCTTCGACCACGCGAATGCCCAGCCCGCGTTTGGCGTTGACGTAAACCGAAGCGCGATCTTCGCGGTCGAAGATGTTGGCGGTGATCAAAACTCCAGCGGCTTCGGCGTTCATGCCTTGCTGGATCAACACCGCCGGATAAACCGCCGAATGATTGATGCCGAAACTTTCGCGCGCTTCGTAAGCTTCATAATTCCACAGCGAAGCCCAGACGGTTTTGACAGATTCCAGCAGCGATTGATCATCGCGAACGTTCGGCACACTGGTGTAAAGACCGGCTCCGCTGAAATTCGGCAGGTCTTCGGAATTGGTCGAACTGCGGACAAAGACGCCTTGATCGGCAAACAATGCGCGCTTCTTTTCAATAACCGAGCGAGCGAATTCGGCGTCGAGCTTTCCGGCCTGTATCTTTTCGCGAAGTCTGGCCAGTTGCTGCTTTCGATAAAGCGCATCGTGATTGAACCGGTCATCGCCCAGCATTTCCATTATCCGGTCTTCAAGATTGTTTTCAGCGAGGAACTGCTGGTAATAGAAAAACGGAATGGTGAATCCCTGTGGCACTGTGATGTCGCGGACGCGGCCAGCGCCAGCCGCAAATATCACTTCGCCCAGATTGGCGGATTTTGCGCCGAAGCGTTTCGCGTCATGTTTGCGCTGGTTTTTCAGTTCGACGAGTTCTTTGAAATCAAGATCGGCTTCCGGTGTCAGCAGGTCAGAACGCGCGGCCAATCGCCGACCGGCTTCGGCTGTTTCATTCGTGTCGGCTCGGCGAAGAGTGAAACCGTCCTCGCGAGTTTCAAAGTAAACGAATTTGCCTTCGAGCGGTTTGAAAAACTCAGCGGCGTTTTTGATGTAGGCGTTCGGAATGCCCCAGCCTTTGCTGAGCAGGTTGACGTGAGCCAGCGGCGTGGAAAATTGCGTTGTGATGATTCCAGACAAAGGTGTCAATGAGATAGGCGATTCGTGGAAGACAACAATCTCGTTGCGGTCAATGATGGTTTCATCGGTTACGCGGTCAATGATGCGCAGAACGCCGACGGACTTTGCCTGATTGATCGGCAGGTAATCCAGCGGCTCGCTGATTTCAGAAACCAGAAATCGCGGCAGATACTGAACTCGCGCGGAAGCTTCTTCCTGATGCGCCGAATTCGGTTTGAAAGAAATCGGCGCGAAAAACGTCTGGCTGATCGTTTGAAACGCTTCGCGGATGATTTCTTCCGTGGCCAGATCGCCTTCCCAAAATTCAAAAGTGAACTTGTCGGGTTTTACCTGGCGGGCGATTGTGCCCAGAATGAACCGGCGGTTGGCTTCCAGATAGTTGTGTTTGAAAAATTCGCGTCCGCGTTCCAGAGTCAGATAATTGGCGGCGGCGAATTCGTTGTGAAACGAGTAGCGTTTCGAGTTGACGTAATAAATGCGTTTGGATTTTTCCTTCGCCGCGCGGTCAATGACGAACATCAGATGCGGCAGCGCGTAAAATCGCCCCTGATAATAAACTCGCGCCAGGCGGTCGAAATCGGACTTCGATGCGATGCGCGGCAACCAGCGTACAGCCTGGTTCGATGGCGTTGGCTTGGCTGGCAATTGCGCAAAGACCGGCGAAGCGAAAGCGAGAGTGATTGCTAAAACGATTCGTAACATCGGCAAGAATTTAACCGCTGACGCTGAAACTGCAAAACCCGATTGTTGTAATAAGCAGTGAATATACGATGACCCGGCTTGAACAAAAATTGAGAGCGGCTTTGCGACGATTGAACGTCGGCGCTGATTCATCGCTGGTCGTTGCGGTTTCCGGCGGCGCTGATTCCGTTTCTTTGCTGGATGCTCTGGCCAGATTGAACCGGCGAGGCAAATTGGCGGTCAAGATTTTCGTCGCTCATCTGAACCATCAGCTTCGCGGCGAAGAATCGGATGCCGACGAAATCTTTGTCAGGGAACTGGCGGCAAAACTCAATATCGAATGCCTGATCGAACGAATAGCCGTCGGCAAATTCGCCAGTGAGGAAAAAAGAAATCTGGAAGCGACGGCTCGACGACTGCGTTACGAATTTCTGGAAAAAGCATCCGTTCAATTTAATGCTCAGTTCGTTTGCACTGCTCACACGATGGACGATCAGGCTGAAACTGTTCTGATGAGATTGCTGCGCGGCAGCGGCGCTGAAGGTTTGCGCGGCATTCATCCGGTCAGACCGCTTGGCAATGGCTTGAGATTAATTCGTCCGATGCTGACCATCACTCGCGTCGAAGTACTGGAATATTGCGCAAATTACGGAATCGAATTCCGCAACGACAGTTCCAACCTGTCTATGGAATTGACGCGCAATCGCATCCGGCACGAATTGATGCCTTTGCTTGACAGCTTCAATCCGCGAAGCGGCGAA
>CAYRQB010000380.1:0-5396 GCA_964426025.1 uncultured Heliomicrobium sp. | reverse complement strand
CCTGCGGCGGATGCTGGTCGTTTCCGCCCGGCGAATGAAACTGCGGTTCCAGAAAAGCGTACGTCGGCAAAGTTCCCGCCTTCGCATCGGCGTAAAACTGTTCAATCGGCACGAAGTTCGGATCGAACCGCGCGTCCTGCAATTGAGTCATCACCAGGCGTGTCAGAGAAAACAGTTTGCCTTTGCTGGTTCCGCAGTAAATCTTCCAACTCAGGTCGTTGCGCCCCTGTTGATCAATCGCGTCCTGAATCTGGTTGAAGATCGTGCGTGATTGGCAAGGAGTGTGCGAATTGTTGACCTGACCGTCTGAAGTCGCAGCGTGAACGAAATGGCGATTCGGCAGCGTCTGGCTGGGCACGGAAGCAAACCAGTGATCGCAAACGGCGAACTGTTTGGCCAGCGCGCTCAGCACGGGAGTTTGTTCCGGCGTGTAACAGATCATGATTTCGCGCGGATCGGTCGGCGCTTCGCCGAACGAATAAGTGTTGTAAAGCAACGCGTCGCGGTAATCGTTGGCGAAACCCTGATTGGTCGGTTCGGGCGGGTAATCGCTCGAGACCTGATAATGCTGGAAAAGCTGGTGATTGGTGTAACGAAAACCTTCGCCGGGATCGGGCGCTGGCAGAGCGAAATTCGGCGGGACGGATTTCGGCCCTCTGCGTTGATGCGGAGGCGGTTCGCCGTTTTTGCGGACGAAAACTTTTTCGACAAACGGCGCTCCGTCGGCGTCAATGTTGTCCAGCGGACACCACAGACTGCGATTCAATCCTTCAAAGTGTTGTCCGCGAGGCGGCTGCTCCCCGTCGTACAACCACCCCAGCAGATTATCGAAAGATCGGTTTTCCAGCATCAACACGATGACGTGTTTGATCTTTTGCAGCGCATCGGAACTTTGCGTTGCAGCTTGTGTGGGGGATTCCATATTCACCTCAATACAAAGGCGCCGGCACTACATTAGCGCAAGGATCGTTGTTGTTGGTCTTGCAGAAACTGGCTGCGAGTTCCAAAGACACGTTGAATTGGAAGTTCAGCGAATTCGGGTTCGGATAACTGAGCGAGCCTTGATGCTGAACCAAAGCGCAGATTTCAGCGGCGCGCGCGGGATCGCTCCAATAAGCTGTGCAATCGCTCAGCACGGTTTGAGGATTCTGCGATGGATCGTCGGCCATCACTTTCTGCCAACGAGCGACAATCAAATCCTTCTGCATGACTTTGGCCGCAGCCTGGCAATCGGCTTGAGATTGGAAATGACCCGAACCGACGGTATCGAACCCTTGAGCCGCCGCATAAAACACGTATGGATGATTCGATCCGAGCACGGCGGTTTTCTTGCCGGGGATGATTTCCGCCGTCGCCGCCACATTGACTCCGAGTTTGACGTTGTAAAGTTCCGCGAAGGTGTCGCGCGGATGAGCGCCGTAAACGACAATCGGAATCGTGTAATCCGGATGCGTCGCAGAAACGTTCAGCAACAGATTGACCTGCGCTTTCTGGTATTCGTGGAAGTAATTGATCGGGATCAATCCCCATTTCGGATCGCCGCCTTTTTTCGATCCCTGATCGTCTGCGGCGGCAATCGGCGTCGCGTCCATGACTGTTTCGTAAAGCCATGCTTCCTGATCGTCGCTGACGCCGTTGGCTTCCAACAACTCAGCCCAGCGAACCGGCACAGGGTCCATCAGATAATCCTGAGTTCCTTCCAGCAGACGAATCGGCGGGTAATGGAAAAATTGCAACGATCGTTGATTGATCATCGCCAGACCGTGAGGCAGGAAAAATCGCCACGGCCTGTAAGGCGGCGGTTCCGGATCGGGCGACGGATCCCATTTGCCTTCGGCCTTCAGTTGCGGAATGACTTTGGTCAACGCGTCCCATCCATTGTCCAGGAATTGAGTGAGCCGTTTGTCGTATTCGGGAAAGCTGGAAGCCACGTCTTCCGGCCCATCAAGATCGAGGAAGTAGCTGCCGCTTTCAGCGCGAACAGCGGCGCGCGCTCCGCGATTGGCCAATCCGTCGCGCAGCAAAGTCTGATTGAACCAGCGAAGCACGGTTTCAGCCAGACTGGATTTTGAATTTGGATCGTTTGGATAAGAGTAAAGTTGTGAAACGCGATCTTCTGCGCCGAGTGAAATGCTGTAACTCATTGGCTGTCTCCTTTGTGGTTGGAGCGCGAGCATCCTGCTCGCACAGTGTCGCGAGCATCTTGCTCGCCATCATAGAATCCATCGCCAGTTTCAAACTTGGCGGTTTCACTTCAGCTTGCTGAAATAATCTCCGCCGCTTTTTCGCCGATCATCACTGTAGGCGCGTTGGTGTTGCCTGTCGTCACGTTGGGCATGATCGAAGCATCGGCGACGCGCAATCCGCTGACGCCATAAACGCGAAGCTCAGGATCAACGACTGACATCGCGTCAATTCCCATCTTGCATGTGCTGGTGGGGTGAAAATACGTCGTCGTGCTCATCCGCACGAATTCAATCATCTCTGCGCGGCTCAACTTGCCGGGCATGATTTCGCGTTTGCGCAGATCATCGAAAGCTTTTGAAGCTCCCATTTCGCGGCAAATCTCGATGGCGAAGACCAGAGCGTTGATGTCGGCTTCGGCGGCCAGATAATTCATGTCAATTGCCGGATCGTCGTCCGGATCGGCGGAAACCAGTTTGACTGTTCCGCGGCTGGCCGGACGAACTAGGCTCGGCGCAATGGCGTAACAGTTCGGCGGCACGCGGTCTGCCAGTTCGGGCGTGGCGAATGGAAATTCAATGATCACCGGTTGAATATCCGGCGAAAACAGCCGCGAATCGGATTTCCACCACATGGTGCTTTCAGCGCCGTTGTTCAACGGTTCTGGCAAATCGCCTTTGCATTCGTAATTGATTCCGGCGATCAGCGGATGATCCTGAAGGTTTTCGCCGACTCCCGGCAGATTGACCAGAACGGGAATTCCCAACCGCTGCAAATCCTCAGCCGGACCAATGCCCGATAACAACAACGCGCGCGGAGAACCAATCACGCCTGCGCTCAGAATGACTTCCTTCTCGGCTCTGACGGTTTTGATTTCTCCGTTGAGTTTGAATTCAACGCCGACGCAACGAGCGCCTTCAAACAGCAGTCGGCGCGTTTCAGCAAAAGTCTGCACGGTCAGATTCGGTCGCTGCATTGCCAGCAGCAGATAAGCGCGCGCCACGCTGTTGCGTTTGCCGTCCTTGATCGTGAAATTGAAAAAGCTGACGCCTTCCATCTGGCCGGAGTTGTTGTCTTCAATTACGGGCAATCCGATTTCGCGTCCCGATTCGACAAATGCGCTGGCAACGGGATTGGTCTTTGAAGGAAGCGAAACATACAACGGCCCGCCCACACCGCGATATTCATTTTCTCCGCCTGCATAATCTTCGATCTTTTTGAAATATGGCAGAACGTTTTTGTAATCCCATCCCGGATTGCCCTGATAAGCCCAATTGTCGAAATCCGCCGGATGACCGTGAACCCAGACGCTGGCGTTGTGACTGTGACAACCGCCCAGCATTTTGCCGCGCGGACAGTGGATCACTCGATTGGCCGCGTGGCGTTGAGGCGTCGTTGACCAGCGCCAATCAAGTTCGCCGTAAAACAGCGTTGGCCATTTGACCGGATTCATCACGTCTTCATGTTGATCGGTTCCGCCCGCCTCCAGCAATAAAACCCCGGCGTTTGCATTTTCGGACAGACGCGCAGCAACGACGCAACCCGCCGAACCAGCGCCTACCACCACATAATCGTAGCTATCAAGCCTGCCTTGATTCGTCATCTTCGGCGTTATTCCTCCCACAGAGGTTGTTGATTTGATTTATGAACTAAAGTTGAGTTGATTGTTGAACCGCACACACGGTTAGAACCTGTTTGCGAACAGATAAATTCAGACGTGGAATTTATGATAAGGCTTTCGATTTTTGTCCCGGCAGTTTTATAGAGTAGAGGGAGATTGATGTCAATCATTCTTCCTTTGCCAAGCGTGAATAAGCGCGCACGAAAAAAACGGTAGAGATTCTGATGCGAGAACCACTACCGTTTTTTGTGTGATCAGGTTGTATGTCATTTCGCGGCAGTCAGTTCATTTCTGCGGCTGATGACATAAGCGCGAATGGCTTCGACGTCTTCGGCGTTCAGCGAATGTTTGAACGACGGCATGCCTTCGCCAGCCAAAGAACCGTCGAGAACGATCTTTTGATAGCTGTTGAAAGTCGCCAGCGGTGACGATCGCAAATCCGGCAACACGCCTCCGCCACCAAGCGCGGCAATGCCGTGACAGACGGCGCAATTGCGCGCAAACAAATCTCCGCCTTTGGCGATCACATCAGCCGAAGCTTTTGATTCAATCGGCGATGGCGGCGGCAATGGCTGAAGTTTTGCCACCATCACGGATTCTTTGCCGTTCAGCGCGAAGGTCAGCAACCTGCCGGGCGTGGCGGGCAAACCCAAACTGCCGCCGGTCAGCGGAAATGCTCCGCCCCATCCGACCATGATCGAAACGTATTGAACGCCGTCAATTTCATAAGTCACCGGCGAAGCGATGACGCCGGTGCCGACCGTGACTTCCCACAACTTCGCGCCTTTGTCCGCGTTGTAGGCGACAAAGCGTCCGTCAGCCGTTCCCTGAAAAACCAGATTGCCCGACGTGGTCAGCGTGCCGCCGTTCCACATTACGACGTAAGGCACTCGCCATCGTTCTTTCTGCGCCACAGGGTCCCAGGCCAGCAGATGACCTGTCGGCAAAGCGGTCGGCGGGTCTTTGACAATGGCGAAATCAACGCCGACATTCCATCCGCGATTTTTGTATTTGAAGTTTGATTCCTGGCCATAACCGAAAATCGTTTCCTGCGCCGGAATGTAAACCAAACCTGTCTGAGGATTGAACGACATCGGTTGCCAGTTGTGGCCGCCCAACGGGCCTGGCTGAATCACCGCCGGAGCATCTTTGAAGCGAACTCCGGGAGCTTCAATCGGTCGTCCGGTTTTTTTGTCAACGCCTTTCGCCCAGGTGACTGTGACGTAGGCTTCGGCGGAAATCAGTTCGCCCGTCGCGCGGTCGAGCACGTAAAAGAATCCGTTTTTCGGAGCCTGCATCAAAACTTTGCGTTGGCGTCCGCCAATTGTCAGATCGGCCAAAACCATGTGCTGAGTCGCGGTGTAATCCCAGGTGTCGCCCGGCGTAGTCTGATAATGCCAGACCAATGCGCCAGTGTCTGGTTTGAGTGCCAGAATCGAAGACAAATAAAGATTGTCACCACCGCCGGGACTGCGGACGTGCTGATTCCACGGCGAGCCATTGCCTACGCCGACGTAAAGCAGATCGAGTTCCGGGTCGTATGCCACCGAATCCCAGACGGTTCCGCCGCCGCCGACTTTCCACCATTCGC
>CAYRQB010000379.1:0-5412 GCA_964426025.1 uncultured Heliomicrobium sp. | reverse complement strand
GAGTTTGAATCGAGTTGTCATGACCGTTTATCCATTGGAAGGTTGACGCGGGCGGAATCACGATTGCGCTCGCGTCAATCCGCGCTACTGCGAGCTTGTCACCTTGATCGTCTTCAAATTCGGATCGCTTTTGATTTCGGTTTCGGTGAAAAGAATGCGACGCCATTTCTTTTCGGAAAACAAAAGCGTCTGGTCGTAGAAAAGCGGCGAAGACGGATCGCCCGATTGCGAGTAAGTCAGGAAGGCTTGGGCGCGCGGGCCGTTGGCCGTGTATTCCAGAGCCATGATGAAACTGGTTCCGTAATTGATCAGGTAACCGTCCTTGCCCAGGTAGCGACTGCCTTTGACGCGCTCCGGCGAAGCATGCGGTTCCAGCGTGGTTGAACCGCCGGAGTAGCTGACGATGTTGGCGATGCCTTCGTAAGCGCCGCCGCCGTGAATCGGAATGCGTCCGCCGTTTTTGTTGCTGTATTGAACCTTGCCGAGCGGCGCATCAATCGCGAATCCGGCTTGTTCCAAAACTCGAACAGCGCGTGCCAGTTTGATCAACGACTCATTGTTCTTGTCCGGCGTCATCGTGTGCGGAGTGTTGACCGGATCATTCGGATTGAAATCACGTTGGAACAGGACACCGGCTTTTTGCAAATCCGCCGCTTCGTATTGAGTGGTGAATTCGCGCCACAGCGCTGCTCCAGTGCTGGCGTTGTCGAAACGTCCATCCCAGGCCGACAGAATTCCGCAGGCTTTGCCAAGATCAACCGTTTGCCCATCAACCGTGACGGACGACGTCGCCTGACAACGCTTGACCACTTCGCCGCGCAACAATTCCGCTGACAAACTGCGGTTGTTCAATGCGGCAGCGGCCAATTCATCCAGCGTGAATTTGCCGTCTTTGCCTGAAGCGCCGTTTGGCGAAGTGTCGTCCAAAATGATCGCGTTCATTCGCGTTCGCAAAGTTCGCGAAGTGCCTTCCAGACCCTGCAACGGCGAAAAGCCCGTCAGCAACTGGCGCGGATTCGCCAGCCAGAAACTATCGTTCGCGTTGAAGACGAAATCCTTGCGTTCAAGTTGCGGCATGCGCGAATAAGGAATCACGCCCGGTCGAGTCGCCGGATCGTCCACCCATTCGTAAAGCGAGTTGCTGCCGTCCAGCAAAATCATTCCGCGATCCCAGGCGGTTTTGACGAGCAAGTCGCTGTCTTTGCGTTTGAGCAAAGCGGCAATCGCTTCCGGTTTCAGGTTCGGAGTCGAAGAAGTGTCTGCGTACCAGGCGCGTCCGTCGGCGCTGGTGGCAATTGTGTTGACCCACGGCAGCGCGTTGTAATCGGCGTGCGCTTTTTTGAATTCTTCCAGACTGCGCGCGCGATTCATCGCCATTCGCTGAGTTTGAAAACCGACATTGTTGGCGTTGGCGTCTCGGACTGCCACAGCGCGTTTGGCAGTCCAACCGAAACCGGGCAGATTGACGATGGGGCCGTGATGGCTGAAAAAGATTCTGCGTTCGATTTGTTTAAGCGAGCCGTCCAATTGGCGAACCGCAACGCTGATGACTTTGCTGGTCATTTCGCGCTCTTTGCCGTCGTACAAATATTTCGTCGGATTTCCCGCCGCCAGATCGAGCGTGTAAAGCGTGAAGCGTTTGCCAGCCGAAACCGTGTGAGTCCACGCCACCGCGCGATTGAATCCAATCGCCACGCCGGGCGAACCCAGCAAACCTACGCCGTAAATGTCCAACCGGCCTGGAATGATCAGATGCTTTTCCCAAAAACGATTGGAACCGGTCCAGGGGTAATGCGGATTCGCAATGAGCATGCCTCGACCGCTGGCGGAACGTTCAGATCCAATCGCCCATCCGTTGCTGGCGAACTCGAATTCAGGCCAACTGGTCGGCGCGGCGAAAGCCGTTTCGTTTTTCGGCGGTTGCGCCGTCGCGATCATTTCACCGAAGTTGGTGGTCGTGACGACGACGCTTTGCTGGTAGGCCATCAAATCTTCAGCCGTGATAGGGAAAACCCAATCCTGCCCGCGACACCAACCGCTGACGCCTTTGGCCGTGACTTCGCCAAGGTATTGGTTGTAACCGGCGACGTAACCGTCAACCATGTCGCGCTGATCTTTGCTCATCGTCTGAAGCATAGCCCGCGCCTGATCGTAAATGCCGAGCGCGCGCATTGTCAGGTCGCTGTTCAAATGGCGATTGTTTTCGCCCGCGCCGAAATACTTCGCGCGTTCGCCGCGAGCTTTGACGACCTGATCGGCCAGCGAGCAAAGATGATCCTGCGCGAAAGCGTAACCTTCGCCGAATCCCAGACTGCCGTAATCTTTGGCGGTGATGTGCGGAATGCCGTGACTGGTGCGGCGAATTTCAGCTTCGTAACGCGGTTTTGAAAGTGTGGCAGGTTCAGACAGCAGAGCGCCGGCCAGAGTTAGAGAACACAACACTGCAACAACTGACCATAGACGGATGGACGAAACGACACGCAACGCACGCATTGATGTAAGCCTCCTGAACGAAATAGGTGATTCGGATTGAAACTGTGTGGAATATAAATCACCTGTCAGATTGCGGCAATCATTCGCCGGACGTGGACAACGACATTACATTGCCGTAAAAACACGCCAACACATTTTTCCCGGAGGAAACCAGATGTTCACCAAACGCATTCTGCCGATTGCTGTGTTGGCAATCTTCTGTTCGTTGGCCGTTGCCGGTCAGTCTGAGAAAAATACGACCGCCAAAGCGCCCGGAATTGTCATTGATTACAGTCCGGCTTCGTCGCGGCAATACATTGGCTCGCCCGGCATCGCCGTTTTGCCGAACGGCGAATACGTCGCTTCGCACGATTTTTTCGGACCTGGCAGCACATACAGCAAAATGTCAGTGTTCGGTTCCACCGACAAAGGACGAACCTGGCAGAAACGCGCCGATCTGGAAGGCCAGTGGTGGTCAACGCTGTTCGTTCACAAAGGCGCGCTTTATTTGATGGGCACGACCAAAGAATACGGCTTGACGGTGATTCGCCGCTCAAACGACGGCGGCAGAACCTGGACTGAGCCGAAGGATGAAAACACAGGCTTGTTGTTCGGCGACGGCTCGTATCATTGTTCGCCGCAACCTGTCGTCATTCATCGTGGTCGCATCTGGCGAGCGATGGAAGACGCGATGAACGGAACGAAGTGGGGCGAGCGCTTTAACGCTTTTATGATGTCCGCGCCTGTGGACGCCGACTTGCTCAGGGCTTCAAGCTGGACGGCCAGCAACAGGCTGGCTCGTAATCCCGAATGGCTCGATGGCAAATTCAACGCCTGGCTGGAAGGCAACGCAGTCGTCACGCCCGAAGGAAAGATCGTCAACATTCTGCGCGTGGACATCAAACAGGACGACAACGAAAAAGCCGCTATTGTCCGCATCAGCGACGACGGCAAACAGGCGAGCTTCGATCCGCAAACGGACTTTATTGATTTCCCCGGCGGCAGCAAAAAATTCACCATCCGCTGGGACGCGAAAAGCAAAGCTTATTGGGCGTTGGCCAATTACGTCCCGTCGCAACATCGCCGCCAGGAACCGGCGCGAACCCGCAACACGTTGGCGCTGATTCGTTCGACAGATTTGCGAAATTGGGAAGTGCGCACGGTTTTGCTTTATCACCCCGACACGGCCAAACATGGATTTCAATACTCGGATTGGCTGTTTGAAGGCAACGATCTGATCGCGGTCGTGCGCACGGCTTTCGATGACGCGGCTGATGGAGCGCACAATCAGCACGACGCAAACTATCTGACATTCCATCGCGTTCGGAATTTCCGGAGATTGACGATGAAAGATTCAGTGGCGAATTATCCGGCAGAAAAGTAAAAGGAAGGAAAGTAGTTCATACTATAGAATTCAAGAAAATGTTTTCCCGCGGATGACGCGAATTAACGCAGATACTTTGGAAAAGGCTATTCAATAGCTTTAACCTGACCAACAAGATAGCTGGTTCTCAAACCGGTAAAAAATCCTTTTCATTCGCGTAATCGGCGTGATTCGCGGGAAGTTATTTTCTTAAAGTTATACTTTCCTGCCCCACGATAGCTTGCTATTGCTGGTCGTTCAAACGCAAAGCCCTGACAATCGTTTGTCAGCATCGCCGAAACGATCAAGCTTTACATCCATCATGTCCATCAGCGTCAGGAACAGGCTGCACGCCTGACGGTTGTCGTTGCCTTTGTCCAGGTAATCCAGAATGCGACCGGTTTGTAATTGACCTCCGGCTTTGCCCGCCAGCACGATCGGCAATTGATCGGCGCTGTGAGCGTCGCCGTCGAACAAACTGGATGCGAACATCAGCAGGGAATTGTCCAGCAACGAACTGCCGCCCTCGTCAATCGCTTTCAGCCGTTCGACCAGATACGTGAATTGCCGAACGTGAAATTGATTGGTCTTCAAATACATCGTTTCAAGTTCAGGGGCTTTGCCGTTGTGAGTCAGATCAAGGTGCAGAGCGCCCTTGACGCCTTCGATGAAGCGGAAGTTCATCTGCGACAGATCGTTGTTCAACATCAAGGTGGCCAGTCGCGTTTTGTCCATCTGGAAAGCCAGCACGATCAAATCCAGCATGAGCTTCATGTGCTCCGGCACGTTTTGCGGAACCTGTTCGCCTGGACGCGGCATGTTCGGCTGTTTCAAAGTCGGCTTCCAACCTTCCAATCGCTCTTCTTTGGCGGCGTGGTCAATGCGTTTTTCTATATCGCGGATTGATTCCAGATATTCATCCAGCTTGCGGCGATCGTTGCTGCTGACTTTGGGCCGAAGCGATTTCGCATCGGCCAACACGACATCCAGAATGCTGCGGTCAAGCTGTCGTCCATTGGGATCGCCAACCAGTTGATCGAAAGTTCGCGACGGATAAATTTCCTTTGTCGCAGGTTTGCTGGGCGAGACCCACGAAATGTTCGAGCCGTAAATCATCGAAAGGCCGTCTTCCAATCGCAACTCGTTCGGTTCGATTCCCAAAACCAGAGCCGGCACGGCTGTGCGATTGCCGATGCGTTGAGCCATTACCTGATCGAATGAAGTTCCGACGCGAATCTCTTTCGGATCCAGGCTGACCGGCGCGCCCGACAACAGATTCATACGGCCAAGATGCGGGCTGGTCGAGACCAGCGCCTTCTGGTGGTAAAGCCCGCGCAGAAAAACTATGTCTTGGCGGATGGGGGCGAGCGGTTCGGCGGCTTTGCCGAATTCCATTGCTGCGCCATCGCCTTTCGCCCACCAGTGAATCGGTTCGACTCCATTGGAAAAGAAAATGTGCGCGAACCGCAGCGGCGGTTTGTTGACGGCTTTGTCCTGCGCCAGCAGCGGCAACGATTCCAGCCAGGGCAAAGCGAGCGCGACACCCGCGCCGCGCAAAAAATTCCGTCGTGAAGTTT
>CAYRQB010000378.1:0-5453 GCA_964426025.1 uncultured Heliomicrobium sp. | reverse complement strand
ACCCGATATCTGGCGCGATCGCTTGCGTGCTGCTGCAGAGTTTTTCATCAACCAGGCACAATTGATTCAGGAGGACGACAAATCACTTGCCACAGTGTGGTGTGAGATAGAAGCCTTCGAGTTGTTACTAGAGGCCGGAGATTTTGAGGATGCGACAAATCTTCTTTTAGCCGTCAACCCTTTGCTCATGCGCTGTGGCTTGGGCCGCTTTGTCGAAAAGCAATTTAGACAATTGTCCGACAAATTAGAGGGCAGAGATCTGGCAGCCGTCTGGTATGGCCAAGCTATTATTTTGCAGGCCAATGGGGAGTACGAGGCAGCGTTGGAGCAGTACCAGCGATCACTAATGATTTTTGAGGAATTGGGGGATCACACAGCCATAGCGGGCTTATTGCATCAGATTGGGAACTACCTATTTCTTCGCGAAGAGTACGAAGCAGCACTAGAACAATATAGACGGTCATTGGCGGTTTTCGAGGAACTAGGCGATCGTGTGAATGCGGCGAAGTCGCTGGGCCAGATGGGGATGATTTATGGTGCCCGAGGAGAATACCAAGCGGCCTTTGAGCAACATCAGCGAGCCCAAGTAGTGTTTGAGGAATTGGGTGATCGTGAAGGTGTAGCAATTTCGCTACTTGAGACTGGTGTAATTCATCGCATCCACGGGGAGTACAAAGCGGCATTGGAGCAGTTTCAGCGGGCGCTAGAGATTTTTGAGGAGTTGGATTATCGCAATGGGGTAGCAGCTTCACTACGCCAGATCGGAATGATCTATCAAGCTCGCGGGGGAAGCGAAGCAGCTTTGGAACAATACCAGAAGTCTCTAACCATTGCGGAGGAACTTGGTGATCGTGCTGGGGTGGCCAATTTGCTACATCAAATCGGGATGATTTATCAGGCTCGTAATGACCA
Source organism: uncultured Heliomicrobium sp. (assembly GCA_964426025.1). GTDB lineage: Bacteria > Acidobacteriota > Blastocatellia > RBC074 > RBC074 > RBC074. Next base: position 4,541 of record CAYRQB010000378.1, on the reverse strand, counting down.
TGTAGCAGCGATGGAGCAGTATCGTCGGGCACAGTCGATAAGTGAGGAACTCGGTAATCGCAGCGGCGTAGCGAGTTCGCAACATCAAATTGGGAATCTTCATTACCTTTGCGGAGATTACAGAGCAGCCCTAGAGAATTATCAGCAGGCACTGACGGTTGCAGAGGAGCTTGATGATCGTGAAGGTATAGCATATTCGCTTCAGCAGATCGGTGTGATTTATCAAGCTCAAGGCGAGCACGAAGCAGCTTTGGAGAATTATCAGCGGGCGCAGACAATTTTTGAGAAGCTTGGTGATCGCATAGCCATAGCTAGTTCGCGGCATAACGTCGGGTATCTTTTTACCGAAACGGGACGATATACAGAGGCTTTCTCACTGTTGCTAGATGCGCTGGCGACGTTCCTTGAATTGCAATCACCGGATATTGGCTATGCTGCGAATAATCTTAGATCGCTACGCGTAAAGTGGGGCAATGCAAACTTCGATGCGGCGTGGCATGAAGCAACAAGCCAGGAATTGCCGGAGTGGTTGACAGATGAATCGGAAGACACAATATCATAAATGATGGAGGACAAGCAGAATGGTAAAGACCGTCAAAATCCAATGCAATGGCGCGGGGCAGCACGTCAACGACGTGGATTTAGACCGCGCGCTGGAAGAAGCTGTGGTGTATAAGAGCGCAGAGGCGCGGCTGCAAAATTTGCCGGAGCGCGTGACGTTGCGGTGTCGCGTGTGCGCGGAAGGCCGCATCGTCATCACGCGCCCGATGCTCGAAGAGATGCTGGGAGCAGACAATGCCTGAGCGCCAAATCGACCAATCCAAGCAGACTGAGCTCATTTACCAGAGCGCGCCGTCCGAGCCGGATGATGATTTCTGGCTGGAGCAGGCGAACAAGCTGATCGTCGAATCGTTGCCGGCGGTCAGGGCGGCGGCTGCGTCGCTGATGACCGGGTTGGGGGCGTTGCAGGGCATCTACCTCGGCATGCTCGGCTTTGCGAAATTCATTCCTGACAATGCGGAGTTGTGGATGAAAGCGCTGTTCCTCGCGCCGCTGCTGTGCTGGTTGATGGGGTTGTATCAATGCCTGAAAGTCGCGAAGACCGAAGAACTGCGCATCCATCGTCACGCGCCCGCCGACATTCGCCAAAAGCTCGGCGACCTGGCCAAAGAGAAACAGCGCGAACTCGATCTGGCGTTTTACTGGATGCTGGGCGGATTGCTGGCGGCGTTTGTGTTGGTGGCGTTGCGGATGAAGATGTGAGGGATGAGATTCCGCGGCAATAAAGAGGATTCAGAAGTGCTCAATGATTCAGCGGGTTTTCTATTTGCAATCCTTCAGCCCGGCCCGCCGTTTCAAGCTGGATGTCCGAAACGACAAACGCGAATCGGCGTCTTTCCACGCTCTTGGCGGCAACGACCGCCGTGGACAATTGGACGGCGTCGTATGCCTTCAGACCGTGATCGAAGACCAGGCGCTGAGCCTCTCAACGATCTTCGCATTCATTTCGACAACTTCATATTGCTGGTCGGCATAATGTGAGAGGAATCGCCTTCTGGCTCTGAACAAGGCGAACTCCGAGATGCTACCTTGGCGGAATCGCCTGACAATTGCGGCGATCATTTCGACCTGAGTGACCTGGGCGATCACGATGTGATGGCGGGTTAGTTCTTGCCGAAACCACTGGCTCCCCTTTTCATTCACATAGCGTTTGACAAGAGCGCTGGCATCGGTGAACCAAATCATTGGCGTTACCTTCGATCTTTGATGATCGTTTCTGAAACCGGTTCGCCAATCACGGTAATCGGTTCCCATTCGTCATCCGAAAGCTGATCCATCTCTACCAGCAAGTACCGTTTCTCTTCTTCCGTCAACGTCGTGCTGGCGGCAATTTCCGCATCCAAATCTTTCAGTGCCTTTGCCCAAATCTCGCGCTCGTCTTCCAATTTCGGAAGTTGAATAAGTTTGGTTGCCATTTCGCCTCCTTTCGTTCTGGTCATCATCATAACACGCCCGATAACACGTCCGTCGTCAGGCGATGAGAGCTTGAAACGCCGGATCATCCCGCAGACCTTCAAAATCAATTTCCACTTTGGCGCGGGCGGCGTTGAAGTGGCGGCGGCCTTCGACGGCTTTGGTCAGGTGTTCCATGGCGGCGGCTTTGTCGCCCATCATCGCGGCGGCGCAGGCTACGTAATAGCGCGTGAACGGATCGTCGGAACCTTCAGCCAGACGTTTTTCAAAACTGCGGGTCAATTGTTCGTATGCGACGCGGGCGTCGTCGGTATTGCCCTGTCGCACGTAGGCGCTGACCAGTTTCTGATTGACCTCTATCTGAGTGCGTTCGCGCAGCGCGTGCGACGAGTTTCGCAAAAAGACTATTTCCTGGTAACACTCGGAAATGGCGTCTTCGTATCTTCCCTGCAAAATGTGCAGATGCGCCAATCGGCTGTGAGAACCGATCAAGCGAACGCCTTCGTGACCGGAAACGGATTCTTCCTGCGCTTTGATGGCATGTCGCGCAGCCCGTTCGCCGCGTTCGTAATCGCCGACGTAAGCGCAGCACAAGGCGATCTGTTGCGCAGTCCAGGCGTCCTGCGGATTCAGTTTCAAGGCCATTTCGTATTCGACGATGGCTTCGCGGAACATGCCTTTGCCGATGGCATAGGTTCGCCCCAGACTGCTGTGAACGTCTGCGTTTTGCGAAGCGAACGACAATGCCCGCCGCAATGCCCCCATCGCGTCGTCTGTGCGCCCCATCGCCACAAAAGCCATTCCCAATCCCGCATAAGCGTCGGCCAGCATCGGTTGCAATTCAATTGCCTTCTGGAAAAACTCAACGCCTTTGTCCAGCATTTCGGGTTTGGCGAAGAACTGGCCTTCCAGCGTGTAGGCGTAACCGAGTCCCGCGTAAGCTTGCGCGTAATTCGGATCGAGAGCGATGGCCTGCACCAACAGCTTGACGGCTTCTTCGATGTCTTCGGCGCCGCCCATCATCAACCTGTCTTCGGCCTTGATGAAGGCTTCGTAAGCTTCGATGACCTCGGTGTCTTTCTGCTCAATGACCTCGACCTCGCCGCTTCGCAGGCTCAGGTCTATTCCTTGCGAAAGCTCGTAAACGATCTTGTCCTGCAGGTCGAAAATGTCTTTCATCTGGCCGTCAATCTTGACCGTTTTGACGACTTCGCCTGTTTCGACTTCCACAACGCGCGCAGTGATCCGCAATACCTCGCCGATCTTTTGGTAACCGCCGGTCAGAATCCAGCGAGCGCCGATTTCGCGCCCGACGCTGGTGGCCAACGTCGTGTCAACTTCTGCGTCCTGAGCCACGCCCCATCGTCGCAAGGTTTCGTAAATCCTTTCGCGACCGATGACCATGATGCCTTCTATCTTTTTCAGATCGGCGGTCACGGTTTCGGCAAAACCGCCGCCCATCCAATTGTCTTCGGGATTTTTCGTGATGTTGTTGAAGCTCATGACGGCAATGCTTTTGCCAGCGCGTTTGCCCAATGTTCGCGTGCCGGGATTGAGTCCGCGAGCCGATTCCGACAAAGATTGAGTCGCGTAACCGACATTGGTTTCATATGAAAACGTCGGCAAAGGCAATCCCTGTTTCGCGGCGCCCAGGTCATTGAGCAAATCGCGCATTGATTTGTATCGCCGCGAAGGTTCTTTTTCCAGCATCCAGTGGATGATCCGTTCCAGATCAGCCGTCACCTGCTGGTTGAATCGGCTGACCGGCAAAGGATCGGCGTGCAGAATTGCGTCAATCGTAGCCAGAGCCGAAGAACCGGAAAACGGCAATCTGCCGGCCAGCATTTCGTAAAACACGACTCCCAACGAAAAGATGTCGCTGCGATGATCAACGTCTTTTCCCAACGCCTGTTCGGGCGACATATAAGCGAACGTGCCCATCACCATTCCCGGCGAGGTTTTCATCACGTCGGTTTGATACAAACTGGCAGTTTCCGAATCCACGCTTGGCATTGGGTTGTATTTGGCGATGCCGAAATCCAGCAGTTTGATTCGGTGATGTTCTCCCAGAATTACGTTCGATGGTTTGATGTCGCGGTGAACTATTCCGCGATTGTGGGCTTCGGCCAGCGCATCGGCGATTTGCAGTATGACATCCAGCGTTTGCGAAATTGACAGATTTGGCGCGGCTTGTTTCAGCGTATGACCAGGGACATATTCCATGGCGATGAAGCTGTAACATGCTCCTTCGCGGACGATTTCATCAATTTCGTAAATAGTCGCGATGTTCGGATGATTGAGCGCCGAAGCCGCTTGAGCTTCGCGCAGAAATCTGGCGCGCATTTGTTTGCGCTGCTGTTCGTCGCGACCATCCATTTCCAGCAGCATCTTCAGCGCCACCAACCTGTGCAAACGCGTGTCTTCGGCCTTGTAAACTTCGCCCATTCCGCCCGCACCCAGACGCTCAAGTATTTTGTAATGAGAGATTGTTTCGCCGATCATAAGTTTAGAATCAAAGCTGCAAACGATTCGCGTTTGCCGGAAGTTTCATTGTGCGCGACAGACGG
>CAYRQB010000377.1:0-5495 GCA_964426025.1 uncultured Heliomicrobium sp. | reverse complement strand
CGTTCTTCTTCAGTCATGAACATTTCGGCGACCCAGGTTTTCGACCAGTCGAACTGCTGTCCGCGATCCGACATAGCTTCGCGCACGCCGCGCAGATTTGCGCCACAGCTTTTGCAGAATTTAGTGTCGTCAGTGATTTGAACTGAACATCCGGGACAGAACATCAGCTTCTCCAATTGGTTGATTTAAGGTTTGCCGTTAAGACAACGAATACGAACACCCGGAAACGGTTGTTGCGGCAATCTCTTTCAAGTTCATTGATAAAGAGTTTGAAGCTGCGAGCCGTGATAATAATGCGCCAGAATTCGCTCGAAGCTGTAACCGCGTTCCGCCATCAATGCCGCGCCGATCTGGCAAAGCCCAACTCCGTGTCCCCAGCCCGCGCCGATCAAAGTAAAGCTGGCGGGCGCGCCCGAACCATTGACGGAAGTTTCAACCACAAAGGCCGAACTGTAAAGGTGAGTCGGCGACAGGGCGCGGCGAATTTCCAACTCTTTGCCAATGACCAGATTTTCGCGTTCGCCGACGATTCGCAATTTGACCAGACGACCAGAAGCCGCGCGTTCGACCGGTTCCAGTTTGAGAATAGCTCCGAATTCAATTCCCAATTTGCGGTTTAACAGTTCGCGCAATTCCGGCTGACCAATCGTCACACGCCAGCGATAAAAATCCTGCGTCGCGCGATCAAAGTCAGGCAGAATCTTGCTCAATACTTTCGCGTCGGTTGTGTTGCAGAAAGCTTGTGGCGATTGTCGTATCCACGCTTCGGCGTTTGCTTCATCGGTCAATGGCAATTTGAATTCAGCCGGAAACTCTTCGCCGTCGAATGTCACCGCCAGATATTCAAAGTTTTGATCCGCCCATGCCGCATCGAAACTTTCAGTCATTCCGCCGCAGGATTTTGAAAATCGAGCGTCGCACAATTCGCCGTCGAAAATCAGCGCATGGCCGCGCGTCGCTTGCATCGCATCGAAGACCATCGGCGAACTCGCTTTGGTGATCCCTTGATAACGCTGGCAATGATCGTCTGCGCAAACGTCAAACTCCGAATGGCTTTCCTGATCGTACCAACGAATCAGGTTCTTCTCGCCGTTGACTATTTCGATCTTCGGCTCGCTTTTCAATCGCGGACGCTTCCACGGTTTCATTTGCGCCAGCAACCAGCTTCGCGAAATGACCGCGTGAGCTTTCAGCAATTCCCTTTCAGCCGTCGCGCTCATTTCAGAGGAAATGACACTGGTCAGATAATCTTCGACCGGAACATCATTGACGACGATCAATCGTTTGTCATCGCCGAGCTTTAACCGAATCGCGCCGCGAAATTGTTGATCCTGTTTTTGCTGCCAGTGAAAATCAATGCCTATGACGACATCGCGAACGATGAATGATGAATCCGAATCAATCGGCGCAAGTTTGATTTCATCGCCAGCGCAGAATCGCCGACCGCTTTCATCAACAATTTCAACTCGGTTGCAAGCCGTGATCGCCTGATAACTGCCCGGTTTGAAATGCACGCCGCCTGCTTCAACGAATTCGCCGATCAACTCAAATGCGACGGTTTCGGCCTTGCTCATCAAACCGACAGCAACAACTGGTTCACGCTGAATTTCAATCACTGCATTGACCTTTCAATCGAAGATAACTGTTTTGCCCGAATACCTGAGAAGGGTTGGCGCTGAAACGGTACGGAAAATCCAAAACTGTCACCACCAGACCTTCGCGGTCAGGACTGTCAATCATAAGTATAGCGGTGTTATGAACTCTCAAAATCTCAACTCATTATCTCTGTTTATTCCGGCCAGCCATGCGTCAAGCTTGTCCTGGCCAATAGTCACTTCATCGTAAATCCGCTCAAGGGCTTCACCTGTGATTCGCGCAAAATGGCTGGCTTCGGGAACGACCATCACTCCCGCCAGATCAATAGCCGCCGGACTGACTGTCAGCTTCGCGTCGCCTTCCGCGTAATAGCAATCAGGACGATGTTTGCCGCGAGGCATGATGAAAATCGTCCATTGTCCGTATTGATAAGTCACTATTAGGTTGATCATCGGCTCGTCATCGCCGCCTAAAACAGCAGACAATTGCCGCAAGGCGCGATTGAACCAGAAGATCATTTGTTCGCGATTGCCGCCGCAACCGATCATCAGTCGAATGCGATAATCGCTTACCGCAGCAAATTGCAGCGTAGTCGGTTGGCATTCAAGTTGAAGTTCCAGGTCGGCGAACAACGGAACCCCGATTCGAGGGCAAGCCTGAAAATGCAGGTGATCAGGCGCTGAAGCTCCGCAGCGCGGACCGTTGTACAAGGTGAACCATTCGCTTCCAAGCTCTTTCGCCAAATCCAGCAGCACGCCTAAATTGCCCGCAATCGTTTGCGGTGTATGACGGCGCGAAGAAATCACCAGATGATCGCGCAGCACTGGAAAGGGATTGCACAGAACAACCAGTTCATCGCCGAAACTGATTCCCTTCTCTTCGGCTGGCAGATTTTCCACACACAAAAAGCAGGGACGTTTTTGAATCGTCGCCGCGTCAACCTTTGCGCCAGTGCTGATAATTCGTTTGGGATTGAATTGCGCCAGGACTTCCGCGCCCTTGACCGAAAACTTTTTGTATTCGACTTGATCTAAACCGGCAACGGCTTTGCTCAACATCGGCCAGTTTGCGACTTGCTGTTTCAGCAAAGCTCTTGCCTTATCATTCAACGTCGCGTCTATTCGATTGGCGCTAACCGTCAATAATTCTTCGACGCTTAAAAGACGATTGTTCCAGATCATCAAGCTTGCCTCTCTGAATTGAACTTTTGTCGCGCCATGATTTCCAGCGTGCGCAATCTGTCTTTGTAAACGTCGTAACGATTCGCCGTCTGAAGCGGCAAGGCGCTGTCGGAATTTCCTGACCACCGCCGAGCGTAATAAAGCGAATCGTAAATCCGACCGATTTCATATTCGCGGCTGATGCGCAGAGCCACAGCGTAATCTTCGCCGTAGCTGGTGTTCGGCAATCCGATTTGCCGCAGCACGTTGACATCGAAAGCTCGCGGAGCGCCCAGACCGTTGATCCTGAGCGCGTTGTTTCGACCGTTATCGCGAGTCCATTCGCGATGATCAATCAACCCCGGCGGCAATTCGTTCAGATCGAAATCAACTATCGTGTATGAACCGATGACCATCGCGTAACCGCCTTCGTCAAATTCCCTGACAACTCTGGCCAGGGTTTGGTCGCTGCTGTAAATATCATCTGAATCCAACTGCACGGCGTAGCGCCCGCAATGATCGGAGTAAACAGCTTCGTTCCAACAACCGCCGATACCCAAATCAGTCCTTCCAGGGATCAAGTGAATCAGTTCTCCACCCGATCCCGAATTTCCCGAAAATCTCTCTCCGTTATCAGCCCCAAGTTCGCGCAGAATGTCGGTCGTTCCGTCCGTCGAATGGTTGTCAACGACTATCACGTTGAATGGGAAATCGGTTCGCTGAGCCAGTGCGCTACGGACGGCGTCGGCAATGGTTTTCACTCGATTGCGTACGGGAATGATGACGCTGGCTTTGACTGGAAACTGCTCGCTCGATTCCGGGGCGACGGCAAATTCCGGTTTCAGCCAGGCTCCAATTCGTTGCAGGTGAGCCGTCGCAATCTGCTCCATTTCAATCTGGTAATCGCGTTTGCGCGGATCAACGTAATCGAAAATCTTTTCGCCACTGGCGCGAACGTCCATCACGTTGCGTGTGTAAAGCGGTTCAGGAATTCGCAGAAACTGAGAATCTGTCGAAAGCTTCAAGCGCAGATCGTATAACCCGCCCCACTTGATTCCATCAGAAATCTCGCCGCGATTGAGCAGCGAAGCGTCAACCGCTTTGCGCGAAAACAAAATCAGCGATCCAAAATCGAAATTGTCGCGAATGCTGCCGAGTTGATAATCAATCAGTGGATGGTCTGTCACCTCTTGCCCATCTCGCTGGCGAAAGTCTGAATAAAGCAAACCCGCGCCTGAATCATCAGCGACTTGAACCAGTCGGTCCAAAGCCCGCGCGCCTAGTTCGACCTGTCCGCCGGGCAAAATCAAAAGCAGGTAATCACTCTTCCAATCCGCGAGCAAAGCGTTGACGCCCGCGCCGGAAATGACCGATTCAGTTTTTATGATTCCAATTCCTTCCGGAATCCCTGCAACATCAACGCCCGCAGGCAAAGCAATCGTTAATCGTTTCTTCATTCGCATCTGTTCTCATTTCAAATTGTTTTATCTGAACGGCAGGAATTCTAAAGCCTTTGCCAAAACGGCGAAAGCTGTATAGCAAACTGCTCAACCCGTCATTGCCTCTGTCATCAAGCCGGTCGTATACTCCGTGCCGATCCAGCTTCAATGACCAACTCTCAAACGACACGACTTTGAAAGGAAAGAAAATCATGATGAATCGCAGCCGCCTGGCTATGATCTGTTTGTTATTAACCGTCGGTTTTAGCGTCGCGCTCGCTCAATCTCAGGACGCAAAAACTTCGCAGGCCAAAGAGCAAGGGCCTGACATTTCAGGCCAATGGACCGGCACTTGGGGAACTTACAACCCCGCCCAGGGCACGACTCCGCCCAAAGACATCTGCAAAAAGCTTGACGCAACCGTCGAGCGCAAAGACGGTGTTTGGCAGGCAAGTTTTGAAGGCGATTGCGGCGGCGCTTACAAATACTCGATCAAGATGGAAGGTCGTCAAGTCGGCAAGGTCGTTATGTTCAAAGGAACGACAGACCTCGGCGCCAAAGACGGCGGCGTCTTCGATTGGATTGGCCGAGCCACCGACAAAGAATTCGTAGGCTTCTTCACCAGCGCGTTTTACACCGGCACTTTCAACCTGGCGCGACCGAAAAGGGAATCAGTGCAATGAATCCCAACACAGAGTTGGAAGATTTGTCGTTCGCGAGTAAGCTTGCATTTGTGAACTCGGGCTGAGCATATGAGTTACCGATTCGCCTGGGATAATAAAAAGGCCGCAGCAAACCTCGCCAAACATCAGGTAAGTTTTGACGAGGCCAGCACGGTTTTTGATGATCCACTGGCTTTCATTTTTGACGATGAGACTCATTCTTTGGAAGAGCGGCGGGAGATCATAATTGGACATTCTCTGAATCAACGCCTGCTGCTGGTCAGTTTTACCGAGCGCTCCAACGAAATCATTCGCATCATCAGTGCGCGTTCAGTAACGCGAAAGGAACGTAATGATTATGAAAAAAACTCCGCCAAATAAATCAAGCCAGACCGAAGCGGATGATCTTCTACCTGAATACAGCTTCGATTACGGCCAGGCTCGTCCCAACCGCTTTGCCAGTCAAATCAGCCAGGAACGGCTGATTGTCCAAATTGACCCGGATGTTTCTGAAATCTTTTCGACGCCGGAAGCAGTTAATACAGCCCTCCGTGCATTGGTCGCTGCCATCCCTGAAGGCCTTAGACACATCTCTAAAGACGGTTTCGGTGTCAAGGGGGAAAATGAGTAAGCTCCGC
>CAYRQB010000376.1:2934-5507 GCA_964426025.1 uncultured Heliomicrobium sp. | reverse complement strand
GGGCGTTTGGCGCGTTTGTAAATTTCAAAGACTTCGTCCGAACAGGTGCGAAGCTGGAATTCGCGATTGATCAATTTGACGGTTTTGTCCGCCAGCGAAGCCGGAAGGTAAGGGCCGAAATAATCCGAACCGTCTTTATCAACCTGACGTGTTTTGAATATGCGAGGAAACTCTTCCTGAGTGGTCAGTTTCAGATGCGGATAAGACTTGTCGTCTTTCAGCATGACGTTGTAACGCGGTTTGTGCCGTTTGATCAGATTGGATTCCAGCACCAGCGCTTCGACTTCGGTGTCGGTGACTATGAACTCGACGTCTGCGATGCGCGCGACCAGTTCCTGCGTTTTGGCGTCCATCGCCCGCGAGCTTTGAAAATATTGCCGCACGCGATTGCGCAATGACTTCGCCTTGCCGACGTAAATGATTTCGCCTTTGACGTTTTTGTGAATGTAAACGCCGGGCTGCGTCGGCAAATTGTTCAGCTTTTCGTCGAGTGTCATGGCCATAATTCACCACAAAGCGGCCAAGAAAACAAAGCGCCTGAAGATTGGCTGAAACAGCCGCAGGGCTTTGAAATGGAAGTCAGCTTACGAAAGTTTTCTTTCAATTTTGAATAGAATGCGGCTGTTGTGTAAGCCTCACGATAAAGTGACGCAAGTTGGCGTTGATGCATGTGATCAAGCCTTCATGTTCAGGCCAATGTCTTGAGCCGCTCTGATTGGCATAGTAGTATGACGACGATTCAAACGACGGTTGTCGTAACTGAACTTCACAAACTCATATTCTAACTTGGAGGAGAGCATCAGAATGAATTCTATTACTCGTCGAGTTTTACTCGGTTGTGTTTTGCTGACGGTTTTCGCCGTCGGCGTGGTCGTCGGTCAGAACAAATTCGGCCAGCCGAAATCTGTCATTCACGTCGTGACTTTGAAATGGACGGCGGAATCAACCGCCGAACAGCGGAAAAAAGCGATTGACGGCGTGGCCGGAATGGCCGGAAAGATTCCGGGCATCAAAAATGTCTGGTTGAAGACCCTGCGCGTTCAGGGACCATCGCAAGACAACCGCTTTGACGCGGCGTTTGCGATTGAATTCGAGAGCGAAGACGCGGTCAAGGCTTACGCCGATCATCCGGCGCACAAAGAATGGGAAGGCGTCTACCTCCCGGTTCGCGCTGAAAGCCGATCACATCAGGTCTCCAACTAAATTGAAATCCGGGTAAGCATTGCTCGCAAGCGGTGCTTACCCGATCGAACCCGCACTCCGCAATTCCTCAAATGAGCACACCCGCCACAGCAACTAAACCAGCAGTCGTCGAATCGGAACAGAAGAAAAATCCTGTAGCGCGTGTCTTTCATGCTTTCACGTACAGGGATTTTCGGCTGCTTTGGTTTGGGGCGTTTACATCCAGCGCCGGAACCTGGCTGCAGGAAGCGGCGCTCACCTGGATTCTCTACTATCTGACGAAGGACATTCTTTACCTGGCGATTCTGCCGGTTTTCAGCACGGCCCCGGTTATCTTCTTCACCTTGTTGGGTGGAGTAATCGCCGATCGGCTGGATCGCCGCCGCATTCTGCTGGCTTCGCAATGGACGCAATTGGCCTGCGCGTTGACGCTATCATTGCTTGCGTTTCTGCAAGCTCCGACGCTGGCCATTGTCTGGAGCGCTCTGGCGCTGTCGTTCGTCACTGGGTGCGCGCAAGCTTTCGGCGGACCGGCTTATCAGGCATTGATTCCCACGCTGGTCGAAAAGAAAGACCTGCCGAACGCCATCGCCTTGAATTCGATCCAGTTTCACCTGGCCCGTGTCGTCGGCCCAACGGTCGGTAATATTCCATTTACCGTCATCAGCGAACAATTGCTGGCGGCGGCAATCAGCTTCGGCATCAACAGCATTTCTTTTCTGGCAGTCATCATCGCCCTGATGTCTTTGCGCGTCGGATACATTCCGCCCGGCAAAGGCGCCGGCATGCGCAGCGAAATGACTCAGGGGTTGAAATTCGTCTGGCATCAGGAAGCTTTGCGATCATTGACCTTTCTTTCGATGGCTTCGACGTTTTTCGGAATGCAGGTGACGACCTTCTTCGCTTTCTTCGCCGGCGATGTTTTCAAAACAGGCGCTTCAGGCAACGCGACGCTGATTTCAGTTTCAGGCGCGGGCGCTGTCACAGGCGCATTGATCGTGGCCGGGTTGGGCAATGTCCATAACAAAGGCCGGATGGCGCTGATCATGCAAATTGCCTTCGGCGTCACGATCGTTGCCTTCACGTTGAGCAATTCGATCTGGCTGGCTTATCCGATCATCTTCATTGCCAGCGTGTTCATGATGTTCGTATTTTCGATGATCGCTTCGCTGGTGCAATTGATCGTCACGGACGAAATGCGCGGGCGAGTGATGAGCATTTACATGCTTTCGTTCCGCGGCGGAGCGCCGCTGGGAGCCGTGGCGACGAAATTCCTGGCCGAATACTTTCCTCTGACAAGAGTCTTGATGATCGAAGGCGCGCTGCTTTCATTGATCGCGCTGGCTTTTTTGCTCTCGCCATCGAAAGTCAAAGAGCACTGAAAAATTTTT
>CAYRQB010000376.1:0-2834 GCA_964426025.1 uncultured Heliomicrobium sp. | reverse complement strand
TGAAGGAGGGAGATGGAAATTCCCAAACAGGAAATCTTCTTGGTTTTGCGAGCGCAAGCTGGTGACCGCGAAGCTCTGAACGAATTGTTCAAACTCGTTCAGGAACCGCTTTATCGGTATATCGTCAGTCTGGTCGGTTCGCGTGCGCTTGCTGAGGACATCCTGCAGGAAGTTTTCATCCTCATCTACCGCAAACTCGACTGGCTGCGCGAACCGGAACTGTTTCGATCGTGGGCTTATCGCATAACCACGCGCGAAGCCTTCAGGCAATTGAAGCGCGAACGGAAATGGTCTGACGCCAGCACTGACGAATCGGCGCTGGAGGATTTGCCTGCTCCTTCGCGCGACAATTTTACGCCGGAGATGATTTCTCAAATGGTGTCTCAGGTTTCACCGGCCAGCCGCGCGGTCATCGTGCTGCATTACCTGCACGAAATGCCGCTTGGCGAAATCGCCGACATACTCGGCGTCGCTTTGGGAACCGTCAAATCGCGGCTGGCTTACGGACTGGATTGTTTGCGGAAACTGACAACCAACCAGGTGTAGGTAGAACAAACCGGTTTGACCTGCAGCAAGAATATGAAAGGACTATTTATGCAACGCACTCTGTTAATCGTCACGCTCATCCTGTTTGGGGCGCTCACCGCGGCGGCGCTTTGGCAGCACGGATATTGGGGCATCTTCGCGCCGCACTTTCAGAGCTTTGGCGGAGGACAGGTTTTGGCCGATCTGGTCATTGCCTTGACTCTGGTCATGGTGTGGATGTGGCGCGACGCCAAAGCAACAGGTCGCAATGTTTGGCCATGGATCTTCGCCACTCTGGCATTAGGTTCGTTTGGGCCGTTGATTTATCTGCTCACTCGCAAATCAACGACGGAGGCAAGATAGGCCTTAGCCCATTAGCGATGTCAGTGGCGCTGCTCCACAGGTTCAAAGAGAGGAGTCACAAATGTCCGAGAAAAATCATCTCAACGAAATTCGCGGCAAGGCGCTTGCGCGTATTGATAAGAGCGAAAGAAATTTCAAACTGGGAATAATCACTTTCGCGATTCTCGATTCGCTCTTCATCGTTGTCTTTATGTTCATCATGGATTGGAGCAACAAACTGCATCAATTGCTGTTCATCGCGACGGGCGGGTTTTATCTGTTGATCATACTGGGGCTGATCGTTTTGGGATTGCACGTCAGGCGCGACACGCAGCTTGTGTTGAGGGCGATTGATTCGCTTGAAGAACGGTTGACAGATTTGCGGGAATGACTGGTGCCTGCTCGTCATTGCTCTCTGGCCGAAACGATTGCAAAGCTCGTAACGGGGTTTATAATGACTTTCGGCTTTTGAAGTCCGAAGAGAGCGAATCCCCAATGAGTTTGTTTGCAGATCAACAGTTCGCGGGCAGTGTTGTCGAATTTGAGACAGAATGTAAGTCTCAGGACCACGACAAAGATTTTCTGCGCAAGAGCGCAAGAACCCAATAGCACTTTATTCAACCGAAGCGTCAGTGATGAACTGACGCTTCGGTTTTTTGATGCGGGCAGTCATGGAGATCATCACCAAATCAGCGCGTATGCGCGTAATCACCAGCAAATTATGGGCTGAAGAGAGCCGCATCGGTTTCGTGCCGACGATGGGCGCTTTGCACGAAGGACATCTGAGCATGATTCGCGACGCCCGGCGAATGGCTGACACGGTCATCGTTTCAATCTTCGTCAATCCGGCGCAGTTCAAATCGGGCAAGGAGTTTGAAAGTTATCCGCGCGATCTGGCGCGAGACGCCGATCAGTTGTCGCCCATCGGCGTCGAATACATCTTTGCGCCGAGCGCCGAAGAAATGTATCCGCCGGGATTTTCCAGCTACGTCGAAGTCGAAGGTTTGAGCGACAAGCTGGAAGGCGTGTCGCGTCCAGGTTATTTTCGCGGAGTAACCACAGCCCTGAGCATTCTGCTGAACATCGTTCATCCGCAATTTCTATTCGTCGGCCAGCGCGATCCGCAGCAGGCCATCATCATCAAAAAACTTGTCCGCGATTTGCACCTGCCGGTCGAAGTCGTCGTCACGCCGATTGCCCGCGAAGCCGACGGATTGGCTTACGCTTCGCGCAACCGCTTCCTGTCGCCGGAAGAACGTCAGGCAGCGCCCGTGCTTTATCGTTCGTTGAAACTGGCGGAAGAACTGTTCGCAGACGGCGAACGAGACGCCGGAAGGATTTTGAAATTGATGCGAAAGGAAATCGAAAAAGAGCCGCTTGCCCGAATTGATTATCTGGCCATCACCGACACCGAAAATATGGACCCGATTGACGATCTGACTGACAGGAAAGCTCTGGTTTCGGTCGCAGCAAATTTCGGCAACAATCGGCTGATAGACAACGTGGTTTTGAAAGACGACAGGATGAAGGGCAAAACCGGCAGGTTGAAAATTTAACGGTCAAACTGACAGGGTTGACATCCAATCCCAACCGTAGCGTTCATCTTGTCGAATCCTGAAAACCCTGTCTAAAAATTTCCCGGCCTGTTTCAGACGTTGAATCTGAAGTGCATCACATCGCCATCCTGAACGACATACTCCTTGCCTTCAGACCTAAGCAATCCTTTTTCACGCGCTCCCTTTTCGCCTCCGCAGGCAATGTAATCGTCAAAGGCGACGGTTTCCGCTCGAATGAAGCCTCGCTCGAAATCGGTGTGAATGACTCCGGCGGCTTTGGGCGCGGTGTCTCCGCGATGAATCGTCCAGGCGCGAACTTCCTTTTCTCCGGCGGTGAAATAAGTTTGCAAACCCAACAGGTGATAAGCCGCGCGAATCAAACGATCCAATCCGGCGGATTCGATGCCCAGC
>CAYRQB010000375.1:0-5515 GCA_964426025.1 uncultured Heliomicrobium sp. | reverse complement strand
GTTTGGTTGCGCCGTCGTTGATGAAGGCCTGAGCCTTCTGCGCTTTTTGCGAGAACTCCAGGAATTCCTTGTTGCTCAAAAGCAGCGGAAAAATGTTCGTTCCCCAGATGATCTGAATCATTTCCCACAAACCTAGCGAATTTTGATTGCCGGGTTTTTCGTCATCGTTGAGCATCGCCGCCAACGCCGCCGGGCTGGTCACGCCGGAAAGCATGGTCAACGCCTGATTCAATAACGGAATCCGGTTCAGGTAAGACTGGTAAAGATCGGTCAGGCGTTCGTCCAGATTCTGGTAATCGTCGGCGACTTTTTTGGCGGCGGCGAAAAATTCCTTGAAGCTTGCTGTGTCCAGAACTTTGCCGATCAAATCCTGCGACCATTTGTGAATGAAGTCTTTGGCTATCGGCGTCAGCGCCGCTTCCAGTTTGTCCAGCGAATCGAATTGCTGCGCGCGATGAAAATAATCGAGCACGGTTTGGGCGTCGGCTCCGATCAATCGCGTCAGGAACTCATCCGCGCTCGAAGGCAAACCTTCCAGTTTGTTGTCGGCGTCCAGGCTGAAATCGGCGGCGAAGCTGAATTGCGAATCGCGATTTTTGCGGACGACGAAACGAACCCATCCCGCTTGCTCGCCGCGCCTGGCTTCGATGCTGAAATCACCCGCAATCTGATAACCCAGCGAAACCGAAGCCATCGTCCGCATCGCGTAATCCAGATCGAGTTTCAATTGATTGAAATCGAAAGCTTGCGAACCGGCCATTTGATAACCCCAGTTCATTCCCGCGCGCAGTTTCAAATATCCGCCGAAGCGCGTGACGATCAATTCGCCCTCTTCCGGAAGTTCGGCGACAGAATCAATCTGCTGAGGCAATTCCATTCCGGCGAACAGATCATCGAGAATGGTTTTGGCCGACAGTTCGGCGTCGTAAAGTTTCAATCGTTCGTAAGCGACATTGCCGCCTGCGCTGATGCCGAAGGTGGCGGCCAAAGCTCCGCTGATAGGGACGTTGGCGTCGGCGGAAACATCTGCTTGCGCGCTGAGCAACAAACGCACATACAGTTTGCCGTCGGTCAGGAAATCGGTCAGGCCGTAAGATTTCAAAACCTTCTCGTCGTCTTCGCCCTCGTCTTCTTTCGGCCAGATCAGATGAATCTGGTTGACGGCTGCGGCGCTGACGCCGAGTTTCATTCCGGCCTTGTTGCCGAATTTTAGTTGTTGATTGTTGTTAAAGCTGAATTGAAAATCGGCGATGCGATCAATCGTCGGCAGAAACTTGCCTTCGTTGGCGACCAGGGTCATCCAGATGTTCTGATCGCTTTGCAATTGAAACTGGCCTTCGCCGGAAAGAAATGATTTTTTGAAAGTGTCGCTGTTGATCAAAAATATTGACGGTTGTTCAGGCATTCGACTCACTCCTTGACCGAAGTTGATAATGTGCCGGAGACTGTGGCGCACTTTGCCAGAACCATCGCAATTTTTGAAGCAGGAATTATTGATTGAGTCGGCGCGCAAGATGCGCGCGACCCTGTGCGAGCAGGGATGCTCGCGCTCCCATGTTTTTCCGAAGGAGTAATCATGCTTGAAGGATTGAGAGTCGGCGCAAGCGGAGAAAAAAGCACTGACGTTACCAGAGATTTGACCATCGCGGTTCACGACGAAACTTTGCCGCCGGTTTATGGGACTCCGATGATGATTTATCTGATGGAAGTCGCGGCGGCTGAAACGATGCAGCATTTTTTGCCGGAAGGCTGGATTTCAGTCGGCGTCGAAGTCAACGTTCGCCATCTGGCGGCGACACCGCTCGGCGACAGAGTCACGGCGAAGGCGACCGTCA
This sequence comes from uncultured Heliomicrobium sp., assembly GCA_964426025.1. GTDB lineage: Bacteria > Acidobacteriota > Blastocatellia > RBC074 > RBC074 > RBC074. The sequence continues at coordinate 3,680 of CAYRQB010000375.1, read as the reverse complement.
TCGAAGTCGTCAATAACTTCGTCAAATTTGAAGTCGAAGCTCACGACAGCGATCAACTGATCGGCTCAGGCACGCATACTCGCGCGGCGTTGGACCTGGAACGATTCAAACGCGGATTGCAACGGCGTCAGCAAGGGTAAAAAAGCTTGGGCTGATTGCCTGCGACTGGAAAACGATGATTAGCCGGAAACGTCAATTCAGTATTTGGCTGTTGCTGTCCCTGATGCTGATCGTTGCGATCTATCGTTGGCTGAACCTTCCTCAATGAACGCTCAATCAAAACAACCACTGATTGCCGTCGTCGGCCCGACGGCTTCCGGCAAAAGCGATCTGGGAATTGCGCTGGCTCAAAGCTTCAACGGCGAGATCATCAATTGCGATTCGGTTCAGGTTTATCGCGGCATCAACATCGCGACGGCCAAAGTTCCGCCCGAAGAGCAGCAGGGGATTCCGCATCATCTGATTGATTTCGTCGAACCGACTTACAACTTCACGGCGGTCGAATGGGCTGAACTGGCCGGAAAAACGATTGCCGAAATTGAATCGCGCGGCAAACTGGCTTTGCTGGTCGGCGGAACCGGATTTTACCTGCGGGCGTTGACGACGAAGTTTTTCGAATCGCCTGAAATTGACAAAAGCTTGCGGCCACGATTTCAACGGATTCTGGAACGGCGCGGAGCCGAGCATCTGCACAAAATCCTATCGCGGGTTGATCCGCCGCTGGCCGCGAAGTTCGCGCCGAAAGATTGGTCGCGAGTGATTCGCGCGTTGGAAGTTTATTTTTCCTCCGGCGCTCCGTTGTCCGAATGGCAGGCGCGCGCGCCGGAAGAGCCGACCGAGGAAGCCGCGCGGATGTTTTACCTTGTGCTACAACCTGCGCGCGAAGAGCTTTACGACCGCATCAATCGTCGAACCGATTTGATGGTCGAACGCGGGTTGCTGGAAGAAATCAAAGGGTTGATTGCCGCCGGAGTTCCGCCGACGGCGAAGGCATTCAACGCGCACGGTTACAAAAGATTCGTCGAACATCTGCTGGGTAAACGCACGCTGGAAAGCGCGGTCGAGCAAATGAAGCTGGACACGCGCCATTACGCCAAACGCCAATGGACCTGGTGGCGCGCTCAGCAAAACACTTTCTGGCTAAGCGGATTCGGTTTTGAATCGAAGGTGATTGATGAAGCCTGCGCCATCATCGAGCGATTAAGACAGAAGTAAATGCCCGCGATTACGGATGCGGTTGTCCGGCTTGAGGTTTTGCAGTTGTCGCAGTCGCTTCCGAACCGAAGCGAATCTGACGTTTTCCGCCACCGGCTTGCTGGTCGCCGTAAATCGCTCGCGTGATTCCCCATTCGGCGACGGTTGATAACGCCGTCACCACCAGGCCCACAGCGACGGCTTTTTTCAGCAGCAGTCCGAAACCCGCAGTCTCGGTTTCTTTTTCAAAGCTTTCGACTTTGACCGGAACGCCCGACAGCAAGATCATCGAACAGATTGTGGCGTTCAGGAAGATGACGCCTTCAGTGATCAAACGTTGAGGTGCGAACCATACGACCGCGCGCTCGAAATTTCCCGCCACCATCATCCACAGAAAAACCAGATACAGTAGTTGAGCTTTGCCTATCCAGCCCGAAGGGATGAAGGAAATCGGACGGCGTTGATGCCGAATCAAAAGCCAGACGACTGCCACAGTCAAAACCAGATAAGCCAGATCGAACCAGACCTGAGCCGGTAATCCGGCCATCGTCGCAGGTACGGTGTTTCTTTCAACCCAGCGTTCGGGATTTTGTCGCAGGTTCAACCACGTCACGAACAACAAAGTGAAACAGACGGCGAAAGGATCGGTCCATTTGCGAACGGTCGGTTCTTCGTTCGTTCGCGGCAATCGCGCAGCCAGCACGAGCATGGCGACGGCGATGCCAGCGCCGTTGATAAAACCGTAGGTCTGTTCCATGACGCTGTGCCAGTTCGTTTGCCAACCGGTTTTCATCTCCATCAAACGGAACAGCACTGAAGAGGCGAATCCGAATCCGCCGAAAAAAGCAGTCACCAGCGAAGCGAAAATCGCCGCAGGCATTCGTTGCCGGTAAAAGTAAATCAGCATTCCAGCGACCATTCCGACGCAACCCGCCCAACTGTCTCCGCGCGGAGGAGTCATGCGAATGCCGAGCAAAGGAACGAGCACGATGAAAGCGATCAGCCATCCGGCGGCCATATACAACATCAGCCAACTGGCCTGATCAATTCGCCTGCGCACTGCCGCCAGAATCAGCAAAGCGGCAATCGCCGTCACCGCCGCCAGCCAATCGCTGTCGTACCAGTACAGCGGGCTTTCCTGACGATAATCGGAGTTGATGGCGATCAACCAGCTTTCAAAAATTTCCTGCGCGATCCAGGTGGAAAACACCGCAATCAGCGGGACGAAAAATTCCGTCAACCTTTCGCGATTCAAAATTGCGGGCAAAGCGGTTGCGGCTCCGCCGATGGCTCCCCACAAAAATCCAATCACGAACAGCGACGCGAAGCCATAAAGCACGGACGCCGAATGGCCTGAATGCGTGTAGCCGATGACCTGACCGTAAGACATGCTGCCGCCGAACGACCAGCCGATAGCGCCGAACATGGCGAAGTACGCGATTCGCCTGTGCCAGTCGTCGCGCGCAATCGCCATCACCACGGCCATCGCCGCCAGTGCGCCCGGAACCATCGCGCCGATTTCATGTCCGAAGTTGCCGCGAATGCCCCAACCAATGGACAGCGACAAGCCAGTCAGCAGAACAGTTCGTTTGTCGAAATTGAATCGCATCTATTTATCCAGGATTCCAGAAAGCCAGTGCATGACGTTCAGCAGAAACTGCGGATTCTGTTTGGCGATGGGAGCGTTCATGCCCATTGGAGTTTTGTTCGGCCCCGCCAATTGAGCCGAAAACATCGCCGCTTCGCCGAAGACCGCGACACGGCCTTTGCCGACTTTCAACACAGCGCCCTGCAACCATCCTTTGATCGGTATGCGCGGAGTGTCCTTATCAGGCGGCTGGCCGAATTGTTTTGGCGTGTATGACAAGGCTTTGTCGCCGAGGAAGGTCATTAGGGATTCGCCGCCGTCAGTTTGAAAAGCCGAGCCGGTGAAGGTTGCGACTTCGTCAATCTTTTCCGCTTCAGACCGACCGCGAGTGATCGGATGATCGGCCAGCGATTTGTCAGCGCGTTTGTACACCAGCGGGCCGGGTGGAGCTTCAGGATCAACCGCATAACCGTTGTGGAAGTGCATGCCGAAAGCTTCGGACAGTTTGCGCGCGGTTTCCGGCATCGGGAAATGATCCGCAATCAGCAGCAGCGCTCCGCCCGCATTCACCCAATCGCGGACGGCTTTAACTTCGTCGTCGGTGAACGAAGGATCAATCGGCGGATTCCAGTTCGATTGATTGCGCTGGCTCAGAGCGTTGGCGATGACCAGAATCTTCCCGCCGCTCAATGATTCCTTGCTGAATTTCGCTGTCGAAGCTTTGACGATGTAACCGTCGCGACGGAGCAAGTCGGCAAAGGTCTGGTATCGCCCCGACGCGGTGTGAAAGTTGAAATGCGCTTCGTCGAGCAAGACGACCGGCCCTTTGCCTTCGGCGAAAGCGGGCTTTTCGATCTTCGGTTTGAATTCGGTGTCGGCGACTTGCTGCGCTTGAATG
>CAYRQB010000374.1:0-5549 GCA_964426025.1 uncultured Heliomicrobium sp. | reverse complement strand
CGCAGCGCGTAAAAACCGTTCAGCCGCGATTGGTAATGCAGAAACTCTTCGTGGTTTTTCTGCGCGATGATCTGGGTTCCATCCTGCTTCCAAGTCGGAATCCCTCCGATGTGATCGCCGTGTCCGTGAGTCAGGATGATGTATTTGATCGCTCCGGCATTTTCCGCTTGCAGCAATTGTTTGTGACGCGCGGCGTTGAAGGGCATTGAAGTGTCAATGACGACGTTGCCTTCGCTGGTCGTGACCAGAAACGTGTTGCCGAACCCGATGGCCTGAAAGATTGCTTCGTTGATCTTCAAAGCTTTCTTCTGATCCTGCCCGACTCGCAGCAGAGCCATCGGATTGGTCGGCATCTGTTCCTGCTGAGCCGACGAAGTTGCGCAACAAAGAATCATCAACAGCGAAAGCGCGAAAGGCAAAGTGTGAAAGCGTTTCATTGCGACCTCCTCAGACCACGAAACGGATGGACAGGATGAACAGGATTGCTTCAGGATTTACAGATGAAGAAAACCGGCCAGACAAACAGCCTTCAGTCCGACGTTCTGTTTGACCCTGAAAAAATCGTGTCAATCCTGTCTCATTGAATTGTTTCAGATTTGTTATCAATCAGCTTCGCGGATTCCACGTGCCGCGAGCGACAGCCGGAACGAAGCTTTCTATCTTGCCCGGCTCGAATGCGACGGTTCGTTCCTCTTCGGCGCTTTTGTAAGCGGTCATCAACAATTGAGTGACTTCCAATCCGTCGTAGCAACTGACTTCAGGTTGTTTGCCGTCCAGAAAGTGTGTGACGAAATAACGGTTCTCGGCTTCGTAACCGTATTCGGCTGTTTCACTGGCAACGACGGGCATCAAACCCTGTTCGGCGTTTTGTTTTTCAACCAAATCTTCACCGGCTTCGCCGGTAACGCGCCGGCTGAAAAACAAACTCAGGGTCGGATTCAGCGAATTGATAAAGAGCGAATATTCCGGCCCGAGCAGTTCGGCGCTCAATCGCAAACCCGCGCCGACAAAACTCCACGAAGTCGTCACCTCCGCAATCAACGGATTGCCGACTTCGTCAACGTAATGAACAGTCGCGCGCGCGAAATCTTCAGCCGGGCGATTTCGGTAATCCACATCCTTGCTCATGGTTTGTTGCAGCAGGTCGGCGTATTCAGGCCTGGACCATTTCAGACAGGCAATCGTCGCTGAAACTTTGACGGGCTTGATGCTGTTTCGCGGCTTGGTTGGATCGGTCAGCAAATAACGCGCGGCTTCGATGGAATGACACATCATATCGTTCAGCACTCCGCCGCCTTGCAGTTCGCCCTGCCAGAACCAGGGCATGTGCGGGCCGCCGTGTTCTTCGGCAAAACGCGCGATGTAAGGACGACCGGTTGTTGCCGCCGCGCGCTTCCACAGAATTTCTTTTCCTCTGGTAATGCTCGGGCCGAACAATTGGTTTTCCAGATAACCGTGCAACAAGCCTGATTCTTCTATCAGTTCGATGACGCGTTTGGCTTCGGCGGCATTGCGCGCCAGCGGCTTTTCGATGGCTATGCCGCGCAGAGAACCTTTGCCGGATTTGATCGTCTTGACTATCGCTTCCAGATTTTCGATGCGTTTGTGATTGGGGCCGCACAACCAAATGGCGTCAATGTCGGGCGAAGCGATCATCTCTTCGATTGAACCGAACGCCTGACAATCGCCGACGCGAATATCTCTCGCCAGCGCGGCAGTTTCTTCAGCGTGAGTTTTGTTTGGACTCCAAACGCCCAGCACGTCGGCGTCGCGAACGGCAATAAAGGATTTGATGTGAAAACGAGAGATGAATCCGCTGCCGATAAAACCAATGCCCAGCTTTTTCATAAAACGATTTTGCGCGTCTGAAAAACGCGCTTCTCCTTTCCGGTTTTGAAATGTTTGGAATGAATCAGACGGCTCGGAAGCATGCCGCAAAGCCGCCGCATCGTAAAGGCTTTGAGTTGAGCTTTGGTGAATCGCAGAAATTTTGATGCTAAAGTCTCGCCGCAAAATTCAAACTGGAGAACCGAAGATGAGAAAAATGATTATCGCCGCTGCCCTGGCGGTGTTTTGTGCTGTCGTCAATTTCGCTCAGCAAAACAAAACCCAGGTGGTGATGCTGGGATCAGGTACGCCAAACGCCGATCCTGAGCGTTCAGGTCCGGCTGTCGCCGTTGTCGTCAACGATGCGCCTTACGTTGTGGACAGCGGGCCGGGCGTGGTGCGTCGCGCTTCCGCAGCCGCTCGCAATGGGGTTAAAGGTTTGTCAGTCGAAAAGCTGCGGCGGTTGTTCATCACGCATTTGCATTCGGATCACACCGCCGGATTGCCGGATTTCATCTTCACTCCGGCTGTGCTTGAACGCGATGCGCCGCTGGAAATTTTCGGCCCGCCCGGAACCAGGCGCATGACCGATTTGATCCTGAAAGCTTACGCCGAAGACATCAACATACGTTTGAAAGGATTGGAACCGGCCAAGCCTCGCGGTTACGACGTGCGAGCGCAGGACGCCAAACCCGGCGTGATTTACAAAGACGCGAACGTGACCGTCAAAGCATTTGCCGTCAAACACGGTTCGTGGAAATACGCGTACGGTTATCGGTTTGAAACCGCTGACAGGGTGATTGTGATTTCAGGCGATTGCGCGCCGAGTGAAAGCGTCATTGAAGCCTGCAACGGTTGCGATGTATTGGTTCACGAAGCTTATTCGACGACGGGTTTTGCCCGGCGAACTCCGGATTGGCAGCGTTATCATTCCAGCTTTCACACTTCGTCGAAAGAATTGGCGGAGATTGCCACAAAGGCTAAGCCGAAGTTATTGGTGCTGTATCACCAATTGCTGTGGGGAGCGACGAAGGAACAGTTGCTGGAAGAAATCGCGAAGGGATATTCGGGCAAGGTGGTTTTCGGAAATGACCTTGACGTTTACTGAATACAGACCTCGAGAAAAATATTTCTCCCACGAAGGCACACGAAAAAACACGAAGGGGAAAAGACAAACATGGTTTTCTTCGGGAAACTTCGTGTGACTTTGTGGGGAAGGCAGTTTCCTTAAAGTCCGGCCAGCCGTTCAAAAATTCTGACCAGACTTTGCGTTCCGTCATCGCCGCGACCTTCGGCTTCGACGGCGGCGAACATCTGATGCGCCAGCGAGGTCGTCGGCAATGGCGTAAGGAGTTCTTCTGCCGCTTCCATCACCAACCGCAAATCTTTCTGTTGCAGTTTGACCATGAACGCAGGTTTGAAATCGCGTTCGATCATCTTTTTGCCCAGAACTTCCAGCGACCAGGAATTGGCCGCGCCGCCGGTCAGAGCCTGATGAACGGTGTTCAAATCCAGCCCGGCCTTTTTGGCGAAGGTCAATGTTTCGCAAACGGCCAGCAGGTTTCCGGCGACCATGATTTGATTGCAGAGCTTCGTCGCCTGACCGTTTCCGGCGGGGCCAAGATGCGTGATGCGTTTGCCCATCGCTTCCAGCACGGGTCGAGCGCGTTCCAGCGCCGCTTCGTCGCCGCCAAGCATGATCGTCAACGTGCCTTCGATAGCGCCTTTTTCTCCGCCGGAAACCGGAGCGTCCAGCCAGAACAATCCTTTCGCTTTTGCTTCGTCGGCCAGTTCCCGCGTCACCTGCGGAGAAATCGTGCTCATATCAATGATGATCGAATCGGGTTTGGCTGCGGAGAAAATGCCTTGATCACCGCGCGCGACGGCGACGACATCGGGTGAATCCGTGACCATGGTGATGATGATTTCGCTTGCGGCTGCGACTTCAGCGGGCGTTGTCACCGCGCTGACTTTGCCGAGCGAAGAATTTTCGGCGGCAAACTTTTCAGCTTTGCCGGGCGTGCGCGTGGCGACAGTCAAGTCAAATCCGGCGCGCAACAAATTGCGAGCTTGCGGCGCTCCCATAATGCCCAGACCAATGAAACCAACTTTCATGTGTTTTCCTCTCGCTGAATGAATTTTATGAAGACGCGCAAAGATGCCACAGGCTCAGGCTTTCTGACAATCGCACGAACTTTGCCCGATCATTGATTGAGCGCGGGTAATTTCATTTGAGCTTCAACACTCGCCGGGCATTTTCGTATAAAAGCTTCCGCTCGATTTTCTTGCTCGGCGCAAGCCGTCGAACCGTCTCAAGGCATTTGATGCCGGAGCAGCGAGTGTCTTTCGTCGTTTCGTCCTGGCAATCGCTGCCGTACATCAGTTTGTTTTGATGGCGGCGGAAAAAATTGCGAGTGAAGTTTTCATCGCGCAGCAAAGCGTTCAAACCTGATCCAGCCGAAAGGTCTCCGTAAAAGTTCGCGTAATCGGCCAGCCAGCGATCGGTCAATCCGCCTGGCGTCAATGCTCCTTTCGGATACAAAACAGTTTGATCATGATTGCGGTCAATGTTTCCCCAGAAGGTTTGAGCGTGGCCGATGAAATTCACCTTCGGAAATTTTTCCAGCGCTTTGTGGAATCGTTCGTAGCCAGTGTTGTATTTGCCGTGCTGAAAGTGCATCAACACAGGAACGTCGTAATCTTTGGCCAGCGCGGCGATCAACTCAATATGTTTGGAATCGCAATCCACGAAAAATTTCTGTTCGCCAATGCCGATGGCTCCGGCTTTCAAATACTTTTCGATTACCGTTCTGGCTTCGGGCAGGTCTGCGACTTCGTTGGCGAAGAAGACGAACTCGTTTGGGAATTGTTTGGCCAAAGCCTCGACCGAATCGTTGCCATAACAATCGGCTTCAAGCCCGAACTTTGAACCGGCGGGCAGTAGCACGGTTTTGGTCGCGCCGAGCGCGCGTTGATGACGAACCAAATCTTCATCGTTGCGCCCCCAGTAATGAGTGTGCTGGTGAATGTCAATGATCGGTTCTTTGGTTTGAGCCGAAGTTTGAACGGTCAGTGCGCCGCAAACTCCGGCAAGAAAGCTTCGACGTGAGATTGTCTGATTCATGGTTGTTTGAGTTGATGATATTGAATTGAATTTTGCCAAAAAAAAGAGACTCAGCTTGACGCGCGATGCGTCGCACTGAGTCTACAGTCATTTGCCTGCAACCAACAATCACAGGCAATCAGCCTTTTACCCCAATCCAACCAAAGGAGATCAAATCAAATTCAAGCAGTATGTCCGAATAATCGTTCGCCGAGAATCGGAATCTGGCGGCGACGGATCAGCAAAATTACTGCGCTGGCGATGAAGACGATAACTGCCAAAGCGAATAGCTCGCCGTTATCGCCGACTGCCGTCAGCTTGATTCCAAGCTTTGTCAGATGACTGATAATCGCGCCGAAGATTGTTCCCAAACTGAGCAACGCGCCAAGCCAAACTGTGCGCGGCATCAGCAACAAAATTGAGGCGATCAGTTCCACAACGCCAGAACCTATTCGCCCCCACGGTTCAGCGCCAAGCGTCGTGAAGATGTAAACGGATTCTTCAGCTCCGGTGAATTTGAAAAACAGCGTTTGCAGCAAAATTACGGCGACGACGATTTGTAAAACCCAGCTCAGAATATTTTGTCGCTTGGTCAGTTCCATGACGGTCTCCCTCCGAA
>CAYRQB010000373.1:0-5589 GCA_964426025.1 uncultured Heliomicrobium sp. | reverse complement strand
TCAACTACATCAATGCCTTCAGTGACCTGGCCGAAGGCTGAAAACTTGCCGTCGAGCGCTTCCTGCGCCGAGGCGCAGATGAAAAACTGAGCGCCACCACTGTTGGCTTTGCCTGGAATGCGAACGGCGGAAACAGTTCCTGTGACGTGTTTGACGTCGCTGAATTCATCAGGCAACTGATTCAATGCGCCCGATCCCCAACGCGCTCGCGGGGTTTTCGAGTCTTTCAATAAAGGATCGCCGCCCTGAATAATTCCCAGTCTGATCGCGCGATGAAACGCCGAGCCGTTGTAAAAACCCGCTCGCGCATTTTTGACGAATGCCTGAACGTGTTTCAGAGCCTTGTCAGGAAAAAACTCGAAGCGTATGACGCCGAGTTCGGTGGTGATGACGGCTTCCAATCTGGTTGCTTCATCGGCTGTCACTGGCGGCGGCTCGGCTCCCGGTGGCGGGGCATTCTTCTTCCGCGCCGGAGGAATCTGCGCAAACACAGTCACAGCAGACAAGCAAACTAAAACCAGAATCACCGGGAATCGTGTCTTGAGGTTTAAGCGAATCCGCAATCCGCAATTCGCAATTCGCAATTCTTTCATAACTCTTTCTCCGCCATTTCAATTGCGCGAACCAGCGCGCGCGATTTGTTGACTGTTTCCTGAAACTCGGTTTCGGGAACCGAGTCGGCAACGATGCCGCCGCCCGCCTGAATGAAAGCGCGCGAGCCGCGCGCGTACATCGTGCGAAGAGCGATGCACGAATCCAGATTGCCGGAATAATCAAAATACAAAACCGATCCGGCGTAAGCTCCGCGCCGAGTCGGTTCCAGTTCGTCAATGATTTCCATGGCGCGAACTTTCGGAGCGCCGGAAACAGTTCCGGCTGGGAAAGTAGCCGCCAAAGCATCGAAACAATCCAGGCCTTCGCGCAAAGTAGCTTTCAGCGACGACACCAGATGCATCACGTGAGAGAAACGCTCGACGAACATCAGGTCGGCGACTCTGACCGAACCGTATTCGGCAACTCGGCCAAGATCGTTGCGTCCAAGATCAACCAGCATGACGTGCTCTGCGCGCTCTTTTTCATCGTGCAAAAGCTTTTCGGCAAATTCACGGTCTTCGACTTCGGTTTTACCTCGCGGATAAGTTCCGGCAATCGGGCGATATTCCAATTGGCGATCAGTGCATCGCACCAGCATTTCCGGCGAAGCTCCAAGCACGGTTTCTTCGCCGCCGAGTTTGAGGAAGAACATGTACGGCGACGGATTGACCACGCGAAGCGCGCGGTAAATTTGAAATGGATGAACAGTGATTTCGGTTTCGAAGCGTTGAGCGAAAACAACCTGAAAAGCGTCACCGGCTTTGATGTACTCCTTGATCCGATCAATCGCCGACACGTAATACTCTTTGGTCATGTTCGAACGTATCTGAGGCGATTCGCTTCTTCGCGCCGAGGGCGGCGGTTCGACAGGAGCGGACAGCGAAGCTTCCAGCCGGGCGATTTCGCTGCAGGCGGCGATGTATTTGTCGCGCAAGCTGACGCCGTCCCGTTCGCCGTCTGTGAAGATGTTGGCGATGATGTGAATCTGATGCTTGACGTGATCGAAAGCCAGAATGCTGGAAAAGAACATGACAACCGCAGTGTCCAGGTCCAGATCGGATTTGGCTCCGTTGTCTGAAAGCCCTGGCAATCGTTCAAACCAGCGCACGGCGTCGTAACCGAAATAACCAACCGCTCCGCAGGAAAACGGCGGCAGGCCTGGCAATTTGACGGGTTTGTGTTTTCGCATCAGATCGCGCAGCACATCCAGCATCGGGCGTTCAACGGTTTCGCGGTTGCCGTCAGAACGTTCGATTGAAACTTCAACCCTGTCGCTGACGCTTCCGCTACTGAATCCGTTTCGAGCGCGAACGATCGTATGCGGCGCGCAGCCAAGAAAAGAATAGCGCGCGATCTTTTCGCCGCCTTCGACCGATTCCAGCAGGAAAGCGTGCGGCGATTGACGCTCGATCCGCAGAAAGGCCGAAACCGGCGTCAACAGATCGGCCATCACTGTTTTGACCAGCGGCACTACAGTGCCTTCGGCTGCGAGCGACAGAAATTCTTCGTAACTTGTCGGGGTGATTTGAGACATAAAGAAATCATCTCAAATTTCAAATTCGAGATTTGAGATTCTCAGACTTTCAATTGTTCGCAGGAAAATTCCAGCAGATTGCCGTCCGGGTCTTTGATCATGCAGAAATAACCGACCACAGGCCCGGCGTATTGCGGCGGGTCAACCAGAATCCCGGCGGCGCGAGCGCGTTCGGCAATCGAATCAACATCGGCGCGCGATGAAACGTGAAAACCGAAATGATCCATTGTCCCTTTCGGCCATCCATTAGCCGGACGATCCTCGCTTTCGATCATGACAATGGTCAGCGACGAAACATCGCCTTTCAGCCGCACCCAAACAACGCGATGATGACCTTCTTCGCGGCGGTCGTGAATGATTTCCATTCCTGCCCATTCGCAGTAAAACCTGGCCGAAAGCTCCACATCCGACGCCATCAATGCAATGTGTTCGAGTTTTTCAATCATAGGTTCAGGCCAAAATTTATTCGAAGCCGTGTGGACTGAGTCTCACGCAAAGCCGCGAAGATGCAAAGGAAACCAAGGCCTATGAAAACGCCGCCTGCAACTGGTTATAGCCCATCCTTCTTTTCCCTCTTGGCGGCTTTGCGGCTTCGCGTGAAACTGTTGACTTGATCTCACTCAAGTTTAATTCGCACAAGGCTCAAATTTATTTGTTGTATTTCGGATTCGCCGGTTTGCCAGCGCGATGGCCGAGTTCGGCCAGTATGTCTTGCAAACTGACTTCGCGTTCGACCATCAGCACCAGCAGATGATAAAGCAGATCGCTGATTTCACCCGAAAGCTCTTTGCGCCCGTCCGGTCCGTTGACGTTCTTGGCGGCAATGATTGTTTCGGCGGATTCTTCGCCGACCTTTTTCAGAATCTTGTCCAGACCGCTGTTGAAAAGATAAGTCGTGTATGAACCTTCAGGCCGCTGGTCTTTGCGTTCCTGAATCAGTTTGAACAAATCCTGAAGCAGGATTCCCAAATCCATTGCCGCTACGCTGACCAGCGATAGAGGCGATTCGGCTTGATGAATCGCCGGATTGTTTTTCGCCGGAGCGGTTTGTTCTCGCAATGGTTCGGGGTTGTCTGCGCTGCGATAAAAGCAGGTTCGTTCGCCTGTGTGGCAGGCCGGGCCGTCCGGAATGACTCTGACCAGCAAAGCGTCTCCGTCGCAATCGAGCCTGATGTCAACGACGCGTTGCGTGTGACCGGAAGTCGCTCCCTTGTGCCACAACTCCCGCCGCGAACGGCTCCAAAACCAGGTCTGTCCCGTTTGTAAGGTTCTGGCCAGACTTTCGGAGTTCATATAAGCGACCATCAAAACTTCATCGGTCGCTTCATCCTGTACGACGGCGGCAATCAAACCATGTTCGTCGAACTTCAAATTCTGAATCAGCAAATCGGACATACGCGAATTTACTTCAACCTCTTCTGCATCCAATCGTTCAATATCGCCAGCATTGCGGCATCCAGCGGGCGCGAAGTGTCTGCATAAGAAGCCAGACTGGCCGCACCTTTGTTCGTTTTCAGCAAATGATCAACATCGTCCAGCAAATGCAAAGTTGCGTCTGCATGGTCTGCGCGCTTCATGGCTTCTTCCAGGTACTGCGCGTCCTTGACCGCGATTTGCATATCTTTCCTGCCCTGCAATATCAGCGTCGGCGATTGTATGTTGTTGACTATCTGCAATGGATCGTTGATCAAAAGGCTGACGATGATGTCGCGTTGTTTGATCAAACTCAGCAGCAATTGATCGTATGGGTCTTTTTCATTGAGCTTTTCGGCGGAATAATCCGCCAATCCGTTTTGCAAGCCCCTGATGACGCGATCAAACCTGGCCAGCCAGGCGTTGATGTCTTCCTGTTTCTTTCCGGCTTCGGTCATGCGGTTTTGAATTTGTTCGCGCATCAGTTTGTGCAAATGGCGTCCGGGCGTTGCGGCCAGAATGACTCCGGCAAACTTAACGTCGTCGTGCGCTCCGATGCTGGAGGCGATGTAACCGCCTTCGCTGTGACCGAACAGAAAGAGTTTCGCCGAATCAATTTGAGGATGCGATCTCAAATACTTCAACGCGCCGCGAGCATCGTCAATGTAATCGTCAAAGGCGACGGGCATCTTGCATTCGCTTTCGCCAACGCAGCGTTTGTCGTAACGCAACACAGCAAAGCCCTTTCCGGCCAGATGCTCTGCCAGATCGCGGTAAATCGGCTGTTTGATGTTGCCCATCACCACGCCGTCGCGCGGAGTCGCTCCGGAACCGGCGATGATCAACATTCCCGGAGCGCGTTTGCCCGCTTCCAACTTTGGCAAAGTCAAAGTCCCGGCCAGCTTCACATCGTGGCCGTCGAATTTTATTTCCTGTGATTGAAATGAAGATGAAGCAGCCTTGTCCTGCGCCGAAACGGCGAAGCAAAGCAAAGCTGAAAAGATTGAGACTACTGAAATTCTGATTACCCAACTCATCCGTAAATTTCGCTCCTTGCAGAAGAATTTGGGGCGACAGTCTTGAAGTGATTACCGCATCAGTATACCGCGATTGCGCAGATACTGTTTGGCTTCGCCGATGGTGAATTCGCCGAAGTGGAAGATCGAAGCGGCCAGCACTGCGCTCGCCTTTCCGACCGTCAACGCGTCGTAAAGATGTTCCAGTTTCCCCGCTCCGCCCGAAGCGATGACGGGAATGTTGACGGCTTCGGCGACTGCGGCGGTCAGTTCCAAATCATAACCATCTTTGTGGCCATCGCAATCCATGCTGGTCAGCAGAATTTCGCCCGCGCCAAGATTTGCCGCCTGCTGCGCCCATTCGATCGCGTCAATGCCAGTCGGCGTGCGTCCGCCGTGCAGATAAACTTCCCAGGAGAGTTTTTCACCAACTCGACGCTTGGCGTCAATCGCCACGACTATGCATTGAGCGCCAAACTTTTCCGCGCCTTCGCGGATCAGGTCGGGGTTTTGTACGGCGGCGGTATTGACTGAAATCTTGTCGGCTCCGGCCATCAAAATCGCGCGAATGTCTTCGACAGTCCGAATACCTCCGCCGACAGTGAACGGAATGAAGACCCGGTCGGCAACGTGCCGAACCATGTCGGCGACGATCTCTCGCCGATCGGATGAAGCCGTGATGTCCAGAAAGACGAGTTCGTCAGCGCCTTCGCGGTCGTAACGAGCGCCCTGTTCGACAGGGTCTCCGGCGTCAATCAGATTTAAGAAGCTGATTCCTTTGACCACTCGGCCACGATCAACGTCCAGACAAGGAATGATGCGTTTTGCCAGCATTTTCGATTGCGGATTGCGGATTGCGGAGTTGCACTCTAAATCGGCGCAAGCAACGTTGGGATGTTTTTCTGGACAGGATTCACAAGATTATCTGACAGGATTTACAGGAACGCCCCGCACTGAGCCGCCTCTGTTGGGTTTTCAACTCTGTTAATCCTGAAAAATCATGTCAATCCTGTCCCAAAGTTTCTCGCTTTG
>CAYRQB010000372.1:285-5610 GCA_964426025.1 uncultured Heliomicrobium sp. | reverse complement strand
CAAATTGACTTTGTCATCGGGCGTGCGCTCAGCAAAGCTCCGCAAGATCGCCAGCCGGACTTGCGAACTCTGGCCAATGAAATAATCGCCGCGCTGCCTGAATCAGCTCCGCCAGCCAAAGAACCCTTCATCCCCGAAACAACAGAAACAACCGAAGACCTGGAACCGGAAACCATTGTCAGGAGGAGGACTGTTGATGCAGATTCTGAAACAGTTGACGCTCCGCAATCAGAGGAATTGCCGCAACGGGGCAAACGCGGGTTGATAATCGGCATCTTGCTGACGGCGGTTTTAGCGGCAGGATTGGGCTGGGTCGCGTGGTCAATGCGAGGTCGGTTTGAAGCTTTGCCGGAAAATGTCTCACCGTCACAGGCTTCATCCACAACTGTCGAAAATGGAAGTGTTGTCGCGAGCTTATCGCCATCCCCTGCTTCTACTGATACAACTGGCCAGGCGTTATCAAACGTCGCTCAGCAAATGAAGCTCGCCCTGTTTCGCAATCGTGAAATCGCTTCGGCTGGCTCAAACACAATCTGGCGAAACGGCGATTCCGTGAAGTTCAAACTCAGTTTTAGCCGGGACGGATATTTATACGTGTTGAATCACGGCAGCAACGGCGCGCTGGAAGTGCTGTTTCCGCATCATTCCGTCAACAAGGGTGACAATCGCGTGTCGGCCAATCAACCGGTGAACATTCCACCAACTGGCAGCACAAAGACAGGCGGCTTCCGGTTCGACGAACAACTAGGCGTTGAGACCTTTTACTTTATCTTTGTGCCAAACGACAACCATCAGGACGATCTTCTGACGCCGATCAAAACCGCAATACGGCAACTCGGCAATAAGGCCGGATTCGCCGCTTTGGATTTACAGAAACTGAATGACTGGTTCAATCAATTGCGCGAAAAAGCAACTGCGCTTGATCAGCAAAACCGGAAAGCAGTTACAGACCGGGAAGGCAATCTGACTTTCAATGGCTCAGGGATTCTGGTCAAGACTGTTCGGCTGGAACATTCGCCTGACCGTAAATAGAATTGACTTGGATGGCAATAATTGCAGGATTCCACATGGCTCAGAGGGGATGAGAAACCCCCTCTGAGCCATTGTTATGTGGGCTTTATCGGCTGCGTATGACTTTTTGCAGCGCCGCCCTTTCCAATTTCCCATTGCTGCCGGTCAGCGGCGTTAAGTTACGCCGTTCCGAAGGAGGTGGGTTGTCGCCGCCACTTTTCAGACCGTTGTAACTCGGTCGCCAGATTAGAACCGATGCTCCTTTGGCAAGCGCCTTGCGTTGATTGCGAATGAAGTCCCGGCATGAAGTCGGACTCCCGTATGAAGGAGTGAAAGACTTGCTGGTTTCTTTCGACCCAGAAACCGTCGCCGCATCAAGCCAGACAAAATTGCCGTCGTTTGAAAAAACGTCGCCGCTCCGCAATGAGCGTCCTACGCTGGAATAACGCCCGTGTAATTCCAAGGGCAGGTTTTCAACTCGGAAGCGATTGCTTTTATCCGCACTGCGACGCATTGGAGTCGCGATGCCGTCTACGCGCTGCTGAGCGCGAATCGCGTTCAGCAAATGCATGTAAGTTGTCGCATTGCGACAATCATCTTCCAGGTACGGGCACAAAATAATGGTCAGCTTGCCGGACAAGCCGCGTCGTTCGGCCCAGCCCTGTAAGTTTTTGGCCCATTGATCGAATGCCTCCACCCGCCGCAGATAGCTTTGACGGAATGCCGCCCGTTCGTTGCCCGGAGTGAATGCCGTCCATTCGAAACGATTGTTGTGAAACCACAAATAAACCGTCAAACGCAATTGCCCGTTCAGACGCGGCAACAGGTTTTGTGCGAATGCCGTTGCGTTGTCATAAGGTTTGTTCGGGTTGAATTCGTTTGGCAGGAAGCTCAATTCCAGATTACCTCCTGCCTGAGCAAAATCATCCGCCAACGCCTTGACGTCATTCGCTGTCCAGTTGGAAAAGCCGATGGCCTGCGCTCCGGTTGTCCCCGCAAGAACGGTTGAAGACAGCAAAAACGTTATGCTCAAAATTGTAAATGCAATAACTCTTTTCATTGATTGCTCCTTCTCAAAAATGATTTGTTTGGAACCGGGCAGACAGATGAAAGAAGCTGTCAGTCTGCCCGGCGCTAAAAACCGAAAAGCATCACCTCAAATCACAGCCAACCGAGAATGATCTTGCCAATGTAGCTGGCAGCCTTCTTGGCCAATTCTTCCAGAACCTTCTTCGCCAGTAATTTCGCTTGTGCGACGGCCCAGGAATCCTTGCGATCGGGTTTGAAGTTCTTGTCCAAAGTCCCACTTATGTAACCGGCTTCAAATTCCTCCTCCAGATTCGAAGAAACCATCAGACCGCTGTAAAGCGCCAGGTCCTTCTGTCCGATAGGAGTCAGCCGAACGTCGTACAGCCGCCTCAAAGTGTTAAAGGCCGACTCCGCGGCATTGGCTTCGATGACGGTATTCAAACTGCGGGCGACCACTCCGTTGCGTTGTTCCAGAATGCGCAGAGCTGAACGAAACACGCAGTCGCCAAATTTCGCCGTCATCAACCAAACGCGCCCGTCTCTGCGCATCGAGTATTCTGAAATCAGCGAACCGTTATGACCGTATCGAACCAGCAAGCGCGGATAAGAAAGCTCCGGCGCCGACACATAACGGTTGAGAAGCAGCGCGACCGTCGTCTTTGGGTAGCGCGGCGAAACGCAATTCACAGGGATGACCGTCAATCGGACATATTGGTCTGTAGAAACTGGCGCTCCCGTTCGAGAAAATCGCAACTGCTCAGTGGTCATAAAACCATCTTTGGTGATAACCACCGGCGTGCAACGTAATTCCGCCGCGGCCCAATTCAGCAATGATCTGGTCTTCGGGTGGTTGGCCATAGCAGACCATTCAGAGGCCACCGCCTTTCCTGTTTCTGTCCGTATGCTTCGCAAAGACACGGTGGTATCACCAATCAACACCGACTGAGCGTTCGCCTTCCCAAACATGGTCATGCTCAAAACAAGGGCCAGAAGCGAAATAGACAATAGTTGCGAAGGGAATTGGATAATTCTTGAAATGGTTGTGTTTTTCATTGATCGTTCTCCTAAAGATGTCTTGGGGCGCAAATGGTCTGCCCCTTGAAAGCGCCTCGCTGCGCCTGTGGGCGATGCGCCTTCGGGCGATGAAGAGTTGGATAAAAACGTCACCTTGCCTTTTTGCCATCAGCGAGTTGCTTATCCAGGTCTCGGTCAAGCGCTTCCAATTGTTCGCGGATTTCTGCCAGGCGGCTTTGCTCGTTTTGCAGCAAAGCTTCCAGTTGTTGTTGCCTGATGCGATTTTGGACGACTTCCTGTTGGGCATACTCGCGCTGACGCTCAAGAGAGCGTTTCAGGCTTTCGTACACCTGCATAAGTTGAGGTCGAGTCTGGGGATCAGCAGCTTGAATAGCCGCTTCCAAATCGCGCAACTCCTGTTCATCACCGCTGACCTCGAGTGACTGTTGTGTTTGAGCCTTTAGCTGTTCGATCTGTTCGGCCAAGCCGTCCACGTGGTTTTGTTGTTGAGCCAATTGATCGGTCAATTTTTGCGCTCTGTAAGTGGTGATGTTCGTTCGCAGAATGACTGCGCGAAGCTGACGAACTTCCTCGCGCAATGCGCGTTGCTCATCCAGCAAGGCACGCAACAATTGCGTTTCCGGAGTTAGTCCGGATGAACTTGCCGAAGGCTGTGTTTGCGCCATAACCCCCGCGGCAATAGCCAGCGAGATCAATAGCGCATTTGCGAAAAAAGTGGTTTTGAGTCGTGTTATCACGTGTCCTCCTTTGTCAGTTAACAAGTTAAATGCTGGGCAAGGGTCTTTTCGGCGACCTCGCCAAAGACGACGTGTTTCCGTCTTCATCACTTGAAGCGCAGAAACTTGACCAAATGGTCCATTCGATAAAAAGAATTTTTGGGATTGAACTAGGGCGAGTTAGTACCCGACAAACTTGTCAGGTTTAGTTCGAGGTGCTAGTATCCGGCTTCAATCGGGATACGAAAACCTGGCGGGCAGGACGTCCGCTTTCCAAGATTGCGGTAACAATAGTGAAGATCACATCTCAGGAAGAATATGGATTGCGCTGCATTTTGCAGCTTGCGCGCGAACAGGCCGCCAACTCCGACGACAATCTGGAGCCGGGCGCAATGTTCGTCCGCGACATTGCCGAACGCGAAGGTCTTTCCGTCGCTTATGTCGAAAAGATACTCTGGTCGCTCAGCCGCAGCGGCATTGTCGAAAGCGTGCGCGGGCCAAAGGGCGGTTACCGCTTGACCCGTCCCAGCAGCGAAATTTCGCTCGGCGAAGTGTTGCGCGTTCTGGGCGGAGTTCCGTCAGAAGCGGAAATCTGTTCGACGTTCACCGGCAATCAGGACACCTGTGTGCATCACGACGATTGCGGACTGCGCCCGGTTTGGGCCAGCATCACCGATTTTGTTCACAGCGTGTTTGACACGGTTCCGATCTCCGCTTTGTTGACCGGAGCGCTGGACGTGAAGTTCGTACACATCACCAGCAAAAACGGAACTCGACTGCCCGCTATGCAGCAGGCCGTGAACTGAATTGGGCTGAAATATTTTTTGAACTGATACCTGACACTTTTGTCAACTTTGAATGCGATTTTGTAGTTCTGCTCTGGGGGGAAGCCGCCTGAAGGCAGAACTACTAACCAGGAGAAACAAATGAAGGCGATTGAAGCTCTTGCTAATCGTGAATACAAATACGGATTCGTCACGGATATTGAATCGGAAGTCGTTCCGCGCGGATTGAATGAAGACATTGTCCGAACCATTTCCGCCAAAAAGAACGAGCCGGAATGGATGCTGGAATGGCGATTGAAGGCTTATCGTCACTGGTTGACGATGACAGAACCCGAATGGGCGAACGTCACTTATCCGAAGATTGATTATCAGGACATCATTTATTACTCCGCGCCCAAACCGAAAAAGAAGCTGGAAAGTTTGGACGAGGTTGATCCTGAGCTGCTCGATACATTCGAAAAGCTCGGCATACCGCTTCACGAGCAGAAGCTGCTGGCCAACGTAGCCGTAGACGCAATCTTCGACAGCGTCTCAGTCGCCACGACTTTCAAAGAAAAGCTGGCGAAGGAGGGAGTCATCTTCTGCTCGTTTTCCGAAGCGGTTCGCGATTATCCCGAACTGATCAAAAAGTATCTGGGTTCGGTCGTTCCTTACACCGACAACTTTTTCGCGGCGCTGAATTCGGCGGTGTTTTCGGATACTTCTTCAAAAGCTCTTACATCAATTGTCGGGCCAACCCCCAGAACGTG
>CAYRQB010000372.1:0-275 GCA_964426025.1 uncultured Heliomicrobium sp. | reverse complement strand
GGCGCTGAATTCGGCGGTGTTTTCGGATGGTTCGTTCTGCTATATCCCGAAAGGCGTTCGCAGCCCAATGGAATTGTCATCGTACTTCCGCATCAACAATTCAGAATCGGGACAGTTTGAACGTACGTTGATCGTTGCCGAAGAAAGCAGCTACGTTTCATATCTGGAAGGTTGCACCGCGCCCAAGTTCGACAAGAATCAATTGCACGCCGCCGTCGTCGAACTGGTCGCGATGGATAACGCAGAGATCAAGTATTCGACCGTGCAGAACTGGT
>CAYRQB010000371.1:0-5622 GCA_964426025.1 uncultured Heliomicrobium sp. | reverse complement strand
TGAAGGCGAAGATTCCTATTCATTCGGTGATGAACATGGGTCATTGGGAATGGCCTTTGTCCAGTCCCAACCCGGAAGACATCAAGAAAAGCATGGAGCGGATGGAAACTTCGTTGCGCAACGCCAAACTGTGGGGTGCGGACAATGTGTTGCTTGTCCCGGCAGTCGTCAGACCTGACACCACAATTCCGCAAGCCTGGCAGCGTTCGCAACCTCACATCAAAAAACTGATTCCGCTGGCCAAAGAACTTGGCGTGATGATCGGCATCGAACCGGTTTGGAACAAATTTTTGCTGACGCCTTACGACACGGCCAAATACATTGACGAGTTCAAGAGTCCCTGGGTCAAGGCTTATTTCGATGTCGGCAACGTGGTGATGTACGGTTATCCGCAGGAATGGATCCGGGCATTGGGCAAACGCATCACCAGATTCCATTTGAAAGATTTCGACACTCGCACGCGCCAATTCGTCGCCCTGCGCGAAGGCAGCATTGATTGGAAAGAAGTCCGCAAGGCGATTGGCGAAATTGGTTATTCGGGCTGGTTGACCGTTGAACTGAGCGGCGGCGATGAAGCTTATCTGCGTGAAGTTTCAAAACGTGTGGATATGATTTTCGCTGGCGAATAATTTGCCGCTTCCGGCTGAAAACGACAACGCCCGCAAAGTTTGGAAATTCCATCTTTGCGGGCGCATTGATTTTGGTCAAATCTGAAATGTTTATTTCAAAAGCTGATCCAGTTCGCGAATAATTTCGCCGTAACCTTCGCCTTGCTCTGTCCCGAAGCCAACGTGTTTGCGAACGACTTTTCCGTCACGATCCAGAATTACAACCGTCGGCACGGCGTCAAGGCCGAAAGCCTTGTAAGCCTGCTGTTCAGGGTCGCGCAGAATCGTCAATCGGACGTTGTTCTTCTGAGCGAAAACCACCAAGTCTGCGTCACCGGCATAATTTCGTGTTCCCTGTTTATCGCTGTTGATGCTGACCCAGTAAACCTGTACGCCTCGCGTCGAGTAACGATCAGCCAGTTTTTGCAACGCCGGCAATTCCTTTGAAGCCAGCGGAACCCATGTCCCCCCAAACGACAGGACGATTATCTTGCCCTTCAAGTCCGCTGAATTGACCGCGCGGCCATCAGTCGAACGCAAAGAGATTTGCGGATTCTGCGCCAAAGCCAAAGTTGAAATGACAGCCATCGCCGCCATTGTCATAACAAATTTTGTTTTCAGATTTTTGATCATCTTTTCTCCCACAATTACGAACGGCAATTTGTTGAAAACTTGCCGTCGTAAATGTCGTACCTTTGATGCAGCTATTACAACAATGGTTTGGTGAACTATGCCGTAGCTTACATCATTCTTGACTTCGATTCTGCGCAGAGTCAAATGCGGAAAAAGGATGAAAAGCTGATTGTCATGTAAAAGACGAGCCGGTGATTGCCCAAGCTCACCGGCTCGATTTTCAGGCTGAGGAAAAAAAGTGTGGCAGGCAAAAATCCCATCGGCTGAGAACGCTGCTGCCTCGTATTCAAGGCTGTTTGAGGACGCTGCTGCGGCTTTCGGAAGTCGAAAAGTTGATTCGTCGGAGCACGACCACATCAACTTTCCGGCTTCTTCTTGCCCCCTCACTTATGTAAGCGTAAAAAATGTGCGAAAGCTTGAACGATGGCGAAAAAATTTTGAAAAATTTTGTGTGAAGGTCAAAGGGAAGAATTATTCCCGGTAAAAGAAAGGCTTTATGGATTTCAAACTCGTATCAGATTATCAACCGCAAGGCGATCAGCCCGAAGCAATTGAAGCTTTGGTCAATGGTTTGAATGACGGCGAAAAGCATCAGGTTTTGCTCGGCATCACCGGCAGCGGCAAAACATTCACCATCGCCCAGGTCGTGGCGCGCGTCAATCGCCCGACTTTGGTGATGGCTCACAACAAAACTCTGGCGGCACAGCTTTACCAGGAATTCAAAACCTTTTTCCCGGAAAACGCCGTCGAATATTTCGTCAGCTATTACGATTATTACCAGCCGGAAGCTTATGTCGCCGCCACCGACACTTACATCGAAAAGGAAGCAACGATCAACGAAGAGATTGACCGGCTGCGCCTGTCCGCCACGCGCAGTTTGTTCGAGCGGCGAGACGTGATCATCGTCGCATCCGTTTCGGCAATTTATGGCATCGGCGATCCGAATGCTTATTTCGGAATGCTGATGTTCGTCGAACCCGGACAGAAAATCAGTCGCGAAGCGATCATCAAAAAGCTGGTTGAATTGCTGTATGAACGCAACGACATCGCCTTCGGGCGCGGCACTTTCAGAGTTCGCGGCGATGTCATCGAAATTTATCCCAGCTATCAGGAACTGGCTTACAGGATCGAACTGTGGGGAGACGAGATTGATTCCATCTCGCTGATTGATCCATTGCTTGGCGACGTGAAAAAGAAATTCGACAGCCGAGTGCCGATTTATCCCAAATCGCATTACGTCACCACACGCCCAACCGTCAAACGCGCAGTCAAAACAATCAAGGAAGAATTGGAATGGTGGGAGCCGCAACTTATCGAACAGAACAAATTGATAGAAGCTCAACGTCTGCATCAGCGCGTGATGTACGATCTGGAAATGTTCAACGAACTAGGTTTTTGCCGCGGCGTTGAAAACTATTCGCGCCATCTGACGGGCAAGCCCGTGGGCGAACCTCCGCCTACGCTGTACGATTACCTGCCCAAGGACACGCTGGTCGTGATTGACGAAAGCCATCAATCTGTTCCGCAAATCCGCGCGATGTATACCGGCGACCGTTCGCGAAAACAGAATCTGGTGGATTTCGGATTCCGTTTGCCGTCGGCGCTGGACAATCGTCCGCTGAAATTTGAAGAGTGGGAACAGCGCGTCGGCCAGGTGATTTATGTTTCGGCGACGCCCGGCCCGTATGAACTGACAAAATCCAGCGGAACGTTTATCGAACAGATCATTCGTCCGACAGGTTTGCTCGACCCCGAAGTCGAAGTTCGTCCGGTGCGCGGGCAGATTGACGACCTGCTTGGCGAAGTCCGCGAACGAGCCGGACGCGGCGAGCGTGTGCTGGTCACAACCCTGACCAAGAAAATGGCTGAAGACCTGACAGATTATTACGGCGATCTTGGCGTGCGCGTCCGGTATATGCATTCGGAGATCGAAACGCTGGAACGCATCAAGATTCTGCGCGATTTGCGCAAAGGCGAATTCGACGTGCTGGTGGGCATCAACCTTTTGCGCGAAGGTTTGGATTTGCCGGAAGTTTCATTGGTGGCGATTCTGGACGCCGACAAGGAAGGTTTTCTGCGCAGCGAATCTTCGCTGATCCAGACCATTGGTCGCGCCGCCCGCAATTCGCGAGGCAAAGCGATTCTTTACGCCGACAAGATGACGGATTCGATGCGCCGTGCGATTGACGAAACCAATCGCCGCCGAGCCAAACAGATGGCTTTCAACGAAGAACACGGCATCACTCCGCGCTCAATCATCAAACCAATCGAAGCCACGCTGGTCACGGCCTACGAAGCGGATTACTTCAAGGTGCCGGTCAACCTGGCTGAGTTCGACGAATACAGCCCGGAAAAACTGGCCGAGACAATCGCCAACCTTGACGTCCAAATGCGCGAAGCCGCCAAAGTGCAGCAATTCGAGCGCGCCGCGGAACTCCGCGACAAGATCAAATATTTGCGGGAAAGAGAGCTTGAGTTAGCATAGATCAGTGCCTCAGCAAATGGAGATTAATCGAAATGAGTTTAGCTCAACTATGGCAACAATCAGGTGAACAATTATCCGATAAACGTGTCCAACAAATCATCGCGATAGCTGGAGATGGAAAGCTGCGTGATGGAACTTTTACAAGCTTGGAGTTTCGAGAGTTTCTTTCGCAAGTTTCTTCTGATGTGCTACGCCGTTATGCTGAAGAATGTTTGAAAGAGTCATTCACTGATTCCGGGCTTGCCCTTCAAGACATCATTAACCAAGTAGGTAGAAGATTAGGCTTCACTGTAACTGATGGGCGTTATCAGGGTGTTCGCGGCGAAAATGGCTTTGATGGCTTGTGGCGATTTCCTGATGGTCATTGTGTCGTGGTTGAAGTGAAAACTACAGATGCATATAGAATTGATTCTGACAAAATCGCTGGTTACCGAAAGCGATTAATCGCAGGGAATGAAATCAATGAGGAAAACTCCTCCATCCTCATTATTGTAGGAAGAAAAGACACGGGTGATCTTGAGGCCCAAATCAGAGGTTCGAGGCACGCTTGGGACATCAGGCTCATAAGCGTTGATGCATTAGTGAGATTGATGTTGTTAAAAGAATCGGTGGATGATCCGCGAATCATAGGAAGGATTTGCAATATCCTTATCCCACGTGAGTTCACGCGCCTTGATGAAATTGTTGAGATTGTTTTCTTTACAACTGAGGAAGCAAAACAGCCAGTCTCCTTTGATGAGGTCGAAGAAGACAATAACATTGAAGCAGAAACTAAAACAGCGGTAAAACCTGCTGCATTTCATGAAGCTTGTATTGAACGCTTTTGCCAATTACACAATATAAAATTGATCAGGCGTTCACGTGCCAGCTTCTCTTCCTCTGATGGAAGTTACGCTGTAATTTGCGCTGTGTCGAAAGCTCATAGTCTTCGAGGGCCAACCTCTTACTGGTTTGCCTTCCATCCATACTACAAGGATTTTCTTGAGAAATCCCCAAATAGTTACCTGGTGTTAGGGTGTGGATCAGGAAAACATATTCTTGCCATACCATACACAGAGGTTCTAACTTGGCTGGATGATATTTGGACTACGGAGTTGGAAGATCGCATGTACTGGCACATTCGTCTCCAACTTGACCGCAATCAGTTTTATCTCAACAGAAAAAAGGATAGGGGACGCTTGAATGTTACTCAGTTTTTGCTTCCAGTAATTTCTTCAAGCTAGAAATAGCCATCAAGGATGTATAAGTCATCATTATTTCAGCCGCGTTCGACGCGGCTTACCCGCAGGGCAATTAGGCCAGCCGTTTGACGGCTGGTGATTCGGAGGAATTTTCCGCAGGGCGCTTTAGCGTCCTTATCCACGGCTTCAGCCAGAAAGGATTCAGCCAATGCCGCGCAACGTTTATCACGAGATCAATCTGCACATCACCTGGCACGTGAAAAACAATTCGCCGGTTTTGACAGCGCAAATCGAAAACCGTCTTCATCATTACCTGCAACATCGAGCGATTGAAACGCCCGGCATCGTCTTTCATGAAATCGGAGGCACGGAAAATCACGTCCATCTGGCAGTCAGCGTTCCGCCAACGCTCTTGGTCAGCGATTGGATTGGCAAAATGAAAGGCGCCAGTTCGCATTACATCAACCATCAGATTGCCAATCGCAAGGTTCTGGAATGGCAAAGCGGTTACAGCGTGGTCAGTTTTGGCACTAAGGATTTGCCGTGGGTGCAGCGGTATATTCAGAATCAGAAAGAACATCACGCCCGTGGCACAGTGCATGAAAGGTTGGAGAGAATTGAATTTGACGAGGATGACGCGGTAGTTAAAGCTGAGAATTGAAACCCGTTGAAACGGGCTAAACGATTTCGCTCACCGACTCCCAGCCGTCGAACG
>CAYRQB010000370.1:0-5629 GCA_964426025.1 uncultured Heliomicrobium sp. | reverse complement strand
CGGTGTTGACCAGCGTCGTCACCAACACGATTTCAACGCCCGCCGCGTGCAAGTTATCAATCGCTTTCAGTTTGACATCAAACAGGTTACCGACCTGGCGGTGACTGTTAGCGGCGTTGCCGATGCCGTCGAATTGCAGGTAAACGTAACGCAAGCCAGCTTCTGCGGCTTTGCGAGCGAACTCTTTCGATTTGGCGAACTCAATGCCGTTGGTCGCTGCCTGAACCGAGTTGTAACCGACTTTGCGCGCGTAACGAACGGCGTCCAGGAAATATGGCGACAAGGTCGGTTCGCCGCCTGAAAACTGTACAGACATTTGGCGGCGCGGTTTGACCTGAATCGCGTTGTCAAGAATCTCTTTGACCTCTTCCCAGGAAAGTTCGTGGACAAAGCCGACCTGGTTTGCGTCCATAAAGCATGGATCGCACATCATATTGCAGCGATTGGTCAGGTCAATCGTCAGCACAGAACCGCGTCCATATTTGATTGTAGACGACGCGTGATGGTGAACGTGCTCATCGTTGTGAGCGTCAATATCGCGTCCGGGGTACATCGCTTCGACGTGCTCCAGGAATTTCGCGTCAACGGCCATCATGTCCTCAATGTGACCGTGAACCGGGCAGTCTTTCAGCATCCAGATTTCGTTGTTGCGTTCGATGATCGTAGCTTTGATTTCTCCCGGTCGTTCCTGAATCACCTGCCACGGGTCTTCGCCATTTTCAATGATGCGGCTGCGAGCTTCTTTGACACACTTCGGACAAAGGCTGTCGGTCACACGCGGCCAACCCAGAGTCGGTTTGGTTTTTTGCCAGGATTTTTGGAGTGGTTTATCCGACCATTTCGGAATAAAGGATTCGTTTGGGTTGAACTGATTGAAAAACTGAATCGTGTTGAAAGCGGCTCCGGCTGCAACCGACAACCCCTTTTCCACATACTTAATTGGTTTCATAGCTCTCCTCGTTTTTCTGCTTTCAATAATTGGGTTTAACTTCCGAATGCGCCCAATCGGGACACACATACTTTCAAGTCAACTTCGCTTAGCTTCATTGCTATGCTTGGTTGGCCGATCAGTTTTTCCGAAATCGCGGACTTTGACCGGACGTAAAAATTTTGAATGACTGCTTTTTCTTCGATTTTACAGAGGGTAAATTTTCAAACCATAACCTTGCACGTTCCGAGCCACATCCGGCAGATTAATGAAATGAATTTTCTAAAAAAATCGAAAAATATCGCGACAACCTATAAACCATTGATTTAATGGAGTTAACTAAGTTCTATTATTTTGATTAATCTAATCGCTTGAGAGACTTTATCGAGATTGATAGTTAAATTTATTACTCGAATCAACCAAATTGAACCTGCACTTTACTAACTCATGCCAAACTCAAGGTTAATCTGAGTCAAAAAGAAGTGAAAAGGAATCCTGAAACTGTAAGCGTGGCAGGATGACCCATTCAATATCATAAAGCCTGACATTTTCGAATCGAAATGACAATCGAGAATCGAGAGTGCCGGTAAATCTTGCCTGTATCTCAGCGAAGTGACGCTAGACGACGTTGCACAAGGATGACAATTCAATGAGGCGGATTTTCAAAGGCTTTAGTGATGACCGAAAACTAAAGCCGCGGTTCTTAAATTAATGCAGCTTGAATGGACTATCTCTATACTTGATAATGAGCGGGCTTGTTCAGGTGAGAGTTGAAATTCATTTCATAAGAAGGAAGTTGTAGTTCAGCGATGGTGGAAACTCCGAAGATGACGTTTAGCGGGATGGTGGATATTCATTGCCACATTTTGCCGGAAACTGATGATGGTGCCGTTTCTCTGGAAGAATCGGTGGCAATGTGTCGGGCGGCGGCGGAAGATGGAATTAAAACCATCGTCGCCACTCCGCATATGTTCGACGGAGTTCACAACACGCCAAAGAAGGATTCCATTCGCCGCAGAATTTCCGCTGTCATGGATGCCGCAGACAATTGCGTCCAGATTCTGCCGGGCGGAGAGGTTCGCTACAGTTACGAAATATTTCAGGAAGCCGATGACCCTGACACTCGCATCAAGCTCAATGGCACGTCCTATATGCTACTGGAATTTCCTTTCCAATCCGTGCCGCCGAACATAGAAATGACGATTTTCCAAATATTGAATGCGGGAATCACACCGGTTATTGCTCATCCGGAACGCAACAAGCGGATACAACAAAACCCCAAAATCATCGCTGATTTGGTCGAACGTGGAGCTTTCGCGCAGATTGACGCGGGTAGTTTGACCAAAAGCTTTGGGCCTGAATCTTATCAGTCGGCAAAAAAAATACTGGAAGCCGGATTGGCGCATTTCATCGCCACTGATGCTCATCATCAGGATCGCCGTCGCCCTATACTTTCAGTCGCCGCGAACATTGCAGCGGATTTGATTGGCGAAGATTATGCTCGCGCGATGGTCGAAGAAAATCCGCAAGCTCTGATCAATGATCGCGTTATACCTTTTCAACCAGACCCAGACCTCGACGCTCTACTTGGTCGCAAGAAAAGTTGGTTTGCATTTTGGAGATAGGAACCTGATCAATGCCGCCAGCGGCATTGATTCATCATTTCGGAGAACTGATCCGTGAAAATCAAGCTTCGTTCAGCCGTCATAAGAACGACGGTTCTGCTTATCGTCTCATTCCTGATCATTGGCTCGACCGGCGCCTCTGCCAAACCGCAATGGCAGTTGATCAAGCTCAAAAACGGCATGGATGTGATCGTCATCGAAAACAGATCCGTGCCGCTGGTGACTGTCGAAATTGCCGTCAAGAACGGCGCTTACACCGAACCGCCTGAATTCAATGGCTTGTCGCATTTGTATGAACATATGTTCTTCAAATCGAACGAGCGTTCGAAAGCCGATGGTTATCACGACCGCGCAGCGGAACTCGGAATGCTCAGCAATGCCCAGACGCAATACGAAGTCGTCAATTATTACACCACGACAATCAACTACGGGCTGCGCGAAGCGATGGTGATGATGCGCGACGCTCTTCGCTACCCAACTTTCGACAAACAGGAACTTGATCAGGAAATTCAGGTGGTCATTGACGAGTTAAATCAGCACCTGTCGAATCCATTCCATTATTTGTTCGAAGCCACTGACCAGCGACTTTGGTACAAATATCCTTCGCGCAAACGACCCGGCGGCGATCCAGACACGGTAGCCAAAGCCACGCCCGAAATGATGCGCACGATCCAAAAGAAGTTTTACATTCCAAATAACTCGGCTCTGGTGGTGGCAGGCGATGTCAGCGCACAGGAGGTTTTCAAACTGGCTGGTGAGATTTTCGGCGATTGGCCGCGCGGAGAAGACCCGTTCATCAAAGACCCGATTCCGCGTCATCCTCCGTTGCCAAAGGACGAAGCCGTGATCGTCAATCAGCCTGTCAATGCGGCGACAATTCAGATTTCCTGGCACGGTCCTTCGACCGATCTGGATGCTCCGGCGACTTATGCGGCGGATGTCTTCTCGTTCATTCTTCGCCAACCGGATTCGAATTTCTCTCGCGCGTTGGTTGATTCCGGGCTGACGACAGGCGCGAATCTTGGTTACTTGACGCAGAAAAATGTCGGCCCGATTCAATTCACCGCACAAACCACGCCTGACAAATTGAAAGACGCATTGAAGGCCATCAGTCGGGAATTTTCCAGATTCGACGCCGCTGATTATTACAGCAACGAAGAGCTGGAATACGCCAAAACCCTTCTGGAAGTGGACGAAATTTACGACCGCGAAAAACCATCTCAATACGCGCACACTCTCAGCTTCTGGTGGGCGAGTTCCGGGCTGGATTACTTCGCGGATTATGGCGATAACCTGAACAAGGTGACTCGCGAAGACATCAAGAAATACGTCAATAAATACATCAAACACCGACCGCGCATCGTCGCCGTCATGATCTCGGAATCCGATCAGAAAAAGGCCGGGTTGACCAATCAGGATTTGTTGTTCAGATTCGATCCGGTCGGCGGCACGGTGGCTGAAACCAAGCCCGATGCCAAATCCCCAAAGGCGCAACCTAAAACTGGCAGCAAAGGCGCAGCGGCAAAGAAACCTGTCGGCAAAGCGAAACCAAAACCGTAACTAATGACAATGAAGACAAAATCCATCTATTTGAAATTCTTCGGGCGGGCTTTGCGCTATGCTCTGATCACAACATTGCTGGCGACCACGGCGTTAGCTCAATCCGCCGCTCCTGCCAGATCGCCATCCGCGAACGGCGGTTCAACAACCGACTTCGTCATTGCCAACGGCGTGAAGACCGTTCATCGCCTGGTTCAAGGCAACGAAGTCGTGGCTGTGCAAATTTACTTTCGCGGCGGTTCGCGCAACATCAACGATAAGAACGCCGGCATTGAAACTCTTCTTTTTGAAGTTGCTTCACAAGGCACGAAGAATTTCAGTAAGAGCCAGATCAACCGCGAATTGGCCCGAATGGGAACCGTGATTGACTCGGCGACGGGTTACGATTTCAGCGTCATCGCCATGCGATGCGTGCGGCAAAACTTTGACAGGTCGTGGCAATTGCTGACCGACATGATCCTGAATCCCTTGTTCGACGAAAAAGAAGTCGCTCTGGTCAAAGATCAAATCGTCAACGGATTGCGCCAGCAGGACGACAACCCCGAAAGCTCCGTCGCCATTCTGAGCAACAAATTGCTCTACGCTTCGCACCCATACACAAACTCTCCTGATGGAACGATCGAATCAATCAGCGCGTTGACGGCCAGCGACCTGAAAGCACATCACGCCAAAATTCTCGGCGGATCAAGAATGCTCGCCGTCGTCGTCGGCAACGTCTCTTTGCCAGAGATCAAGCTGAAGGTCGAAACAAGTTTCGGCAAGCTGTCCAAAGGCGATTACAAAAACGACGCAGTCCCGACTTTCGCCAAAGCTTCCGCTCCCGAATTCGAGTTGGTCAATCGCCAGGTGGCGACAAACTACATTCGCGGGACATTTGCCGCGCCGCCGCTCGATCATCCGGATTACCCGGCTTTTTCCGTGGCGATTGATATTCTGGGTCAACTTTTCTTTCAGGAAGTTCGCGTCCGACGCAACCTCAGTTACGGAGCCGACGCAACCGTGTTGTCCAACCGCGCGAACTCCGGCTTTCTTTCAGTCACCACACCCAAACCGAATGAGACGATCCGCGTGATGTTCGATCAGATAGATTTTCTGCAACGGCAAGTCATCCGTGAAGAAGGTCTGCGAGCCATCGTCAGCGGCTTTTTGACCAAGTATTACACCAAGCTGGAAACCAACGACGCCCAAGCTGCAAGGCTGGCCGAATACGAATTGCTGGGCGGTGATTGGCGACGACTGGAATCCTGGATTGACGAAGTCAACAAGGTCAAACCCGAAGACATCACGCGCGTCTGTCGGACGTATCTGAAAAACTTTCACTTCGCCGTGGCAGGCAATCCGCGGGATTTCGACCGCGACTTGTTCATGAGCCGTTAGGACTGATTTCAAAATCATTTCTTCGAAAGCCGCTGAAACAGATTGCTAATCTGTTTCAGCGGCTTTCATCATTTCAGTGTGTTCACGGAGCGAAGAAGCCTGTGACGTCCACTATGAAGTGGGTTCCCGCGAAGCTGTA
>CAYRQB010000369.1:0-5635 GCA_964426025.1 uncultured Heliomicrobium sp. | reverse complement strand
CTTAATCATTGACTCAATGATGCCGGAAGACTGGCCTCAGGTGCAGGCAATCTATCTTGAAGGCATCGCCACCGGACAAGCCACTTTTGAAACGACCGCGCCCGATTGGCCAAGCTGGGATGAAGGCCATCTGCCAGAATGCCGATTGGTCGCTCGTAGCGCGAAAAAGATTTTGGGATGGGCGGCGCTCAGCGCGGTTTCCAGGAGAAAAGTTTACGCCGGTGTAGCCGAGGTCAGTGTTTACGTCGCTTCGGAAGCGCGCGGTATGGGGGTCGGCAATGCTCTGATGTCGGCGCTGATTCCAGCCTCCGAAGCCGAAGGCATTTGGACATTGCAATCCGCGGTCTTTCCCGAAAACCAGATGAGCATTGCTCTTCACATCAAACACGGCTTTCGCGAAATTGGCCGCCGCGAACGCATCGCCAAACTTCATGGCATTTGGCGCGACACAGTTTTGCTGGAACGCCGCAGCCATATTGTCGGCATTGATTGAAGTTCTACCATAATCCAATTAACAGGAGGACAAGTTTTATGTGGAAAGAGTTCAAGGAATTCATCAGCCGAGGCAACGTGATTGATCTGGCTGTTGGCGTCATCATCGGCGGAGCTTTCGGCAAGATCATTTCGTCAATGGTTGACGACATCATCATGCCGCCAATCGGAAAACTGCTGGCGGGAATTGATTTCAAAAGCCTGAAATGGACGCTCAGCTCTGAAACCGGCGCAGACGGCAAGGTAACAGAAGTCGCCATCAAATACGGCAACTTCATTCAAACGGCATTTGAATTTCTGATCATCGCATTCGTCATCTTCATGATCGTCAAAGCCTACAACCGCGTCCGCGCGGCAGCGCCACCGCCAGGCCCGTCGCCGACAGAAGAGTTGTTGACTGAAATTCGCGATCTGCTGAAAAAGTGATTTCCGTCTTGGAAGCCAAATAAAAAAGGCAGGGCGCTCGTCCCTGCCTTTTTCGCCTGCAATGATTTCTCAGCTTCAGACTTTCTCCACCTGAAAATACAGCAGTCCGTGATCGGAATATTTCTTGATCCAATCTATCTGCTTTTGCTCTGTGTCTTCGGCAGGCCAACCGCGAACGTCTATTTCCGCCTCGCCAAACTTTTTGAACTTCAAGTGATCGGAAGCAATCACATGATCCAGATTGCTTTGCGGAAATCTCCCTGGCCCATTCCACCAGGTATTCGGCTTGTTTTTGTTCAACCTGACCATCTTCGAACGTTTCGCGCCCTGATCCAGCTTCTTCAACTCAAAATCCACGACGATCTCCCGTTTGAAGGGATAATCCATTCCCATCGTGTTCAGATCGCCCATGAAGATGAAGTTCGCCGGGCCTGCGCCTGCGTTGTTGGAAATCTTGTCCAGAAAGCGTTTGAATTTGAAAGCCCTGTCGAACATATCGTCGCGCAACCCCAACCCGATCGGTTTGCTGCTGCTTTTGGTATGCAGAAAAAGTAACGGATAATCCTTGCCGCTCAATCTGATGGTAAGCAGCGCGCCCGGACGCAGATAAGTGTTGCCGGATTTGAATTCCACCTTCTGCGTGAAAAACGTAGTCAAGGTACGTTTGGCTCCGACCAGAATCTCCTGAGTCTGCGGCCCTTCCGTTATGTGAAACTGGTAATTCGGCATTTTGGAAACAAGCGTGGAATAAACGTCGCCGCTCTCCACTTCGTACAGCGCAAACACATCCGGAGCCTGTTTGTCCAAAAACTCAATTACCAGATCAATCCGCTGAGGATTGTTTTTGAAATGCTCGACGTTCCACGAAGCTACTGTGAATGCTTTCGCCATAAATGAACCTCCTCAATTATGCGATGTGAGTTGGCCGCTCACTACGCATTTCAAGCCAAGTTGTCAGTTCTTTTCTCTTTCGCCAGAATCAGTTCTGTAGACATAACTTTTCCTGGCGCGTACGTTGGATTTTGGGATGCCGACCTTAACTTTGATTTCCCTTCTTGTTTTGGACTGAGATTGATTATTCGGATAATAACCGAGCAGGTATTGCTGCTTCAGTTCCTCTGCGATG
Organism: uncultured Heliomicrobium sp.; assembly: GCA_964426025.1. GTDB lineage: Bacteria > Acidobacteriota > Blastocatellia > RBC074 > RBC074 > RBC074. The sequence goes on along the minus strand of CAYRQB010000369.1, from coordinate 3,591 downwards.
CGAGCGAAAGATTGTTTCAAATTCTCCAGCTTGTCGGCGTAATAAAATCGCCCGCCGGTTCTGCTGCTCAGCAACTGCAAATATTGAGCGCCGCGATCGAACGCCAGTTTCAATGACTCGCCCTTAGGCGTTTTCATCATTATCGTGCCTGCACCTCGCTGCAAAGCCGTAACTTCGGCGTCGTAGGTGTTGTAATGAATTATGTAAATCGGCGCATCTTGTTCTTCGGCCATTTGCAAAGTGCTTTGGTAAGTCGCGCGAGCGCTGTTGATGTCAACTCCGTCAGAAAAGATCACGACCGCTTTGCGCCCTTGTACCTTGCTGAGTTGTTGGTTGAAAGTCAGATCAATTGCGTCGTATATGCTGGTTCCGCTGCCTGATCGGATGCGATTGATGGCAGCCCGCAAACGATCTTTGTCATCGGTGGCTTCAGCCATCACTGTAACCGATTGATCAAAAACGATGACCAGCGCGTGGTCTTGCGGCCGAAGCTGATCAACAAAGGCAATGGCAGCCTGTTTTATTTCCTCAAACTTGATCTTCGCCGAATCGCTGACATCCAACAGCAAAGCGACTGTCATCGGTTCTTCGACGTTTTTGAAATGCGTGATTTCCTGTGCGATGTCATCTTCGAATAACTGAAAATCTTCGAGCCGCAGGTTGGAAATAAACTTGCCGTCACGATCCAAAACGGCAACCGGCACGTTGACCAGTGCAGTATTGACGCGAATAGTGGATTCTTCCTGCACGCTCTGGCTGCTTTTTTCTTTCCGAGTTTGAGCGTAGCTTGTCAGACAACCGAATGCCACAAGCAAAAGAAAAGCGATGATCCGAATTCGCACGACTCATCCCCTTTTATGGTTAAAGACAGCTATGACTAATAACTCAATCAAGCTTGATCGTAAGCTTGCTTCAGCCATCCGACTAACTCTTTATCCACTTCTTTGGCGCTTTCGACTCGAACGCGATGGCTGACCATTGCATTGAAACTGCCGGATGCTTCCAGCTTTCCGGTCGGCGCAACGCCTTTCAAATTGATTCCTACATCCACGCGCGTCTTGGTCGTCGGCTGAATCAAAGCGAACTGTTTGTTGCGACGCAAACTGACGTAAGTTTTCTTCGGCGATACTTCCACGTCTGAGCCGAATTTTTCGACCGCTTTTATCAGGGCGTCGTAAATTGGCCGAAGTCCGGCTTTTTCGCCCGCGTATTGGGCAGCCACCGGATCATCCGCCGCCGCTTTACCTTCTTCGCTTTGACCTTTCAAGGTATGAGCTACCAGATTGGCATAACCATGACCCAGGCCGTGTTCGGCTTTCAGTAACTTAACTATTTCGCCATGCTTTTCCAGTTTCGATGCTTTGGCAATCTTCACCCATTCGTCCAGAGATTTACCTGTCTTCTCTTTCAGATTCTGGATCATCGTCTGCGTAGCTTGATCAATTTTGTCTGCCATGAATATTCTCCATTCAGTGTGAGCTAATAGCCGTTATGAAAATCGGAAGCTACTGATCTAATCAGATAACAATATGTTAGTTACTTTCGTTATCGGATGTTACTGAAACCCAGTCGCGGCAGTTACTCGCCCCGCACAAACATTCAAAACTCCATGGTGAAGCCGGTATGGGATGTGCCACGTAATCGTAGGTTATTTCTTCGCCCGACGCGATGTCGCGAAGAGCGACCAGCATCCCGGAGGCGTTGAAGCTGGCATTCGGATCGCAAGAATGATTTGTCATATGCATCGGCATTAGCTGCCGCGACCAATAATCAAACTGGTAAATGTCTGCGCCTGCCAGAAATATTCTGGCAGCCAATAAGCCTTTGTTTTTATTAGTCTGATATTCGACGACCTGAAATTCGTCAAAATTCTTTTCATCCATGATGTTAAAACCTGTGTCGAGTGAAAATCGGCGAAGAGCAAAACAAGTTGATACGAACGCTAAAACCCACAAAGCTCCTTGCACTTCTTCACTTTCCCACACCGACAGTGTGAAATGCAAATACCCGAAATCGGGGTTCTTCAGGGAAACAACGACCGGCTGAGCCTTTAACTGCCTGAAGATTTTCAACGCGAGGTAGCTAAACTTGAAAGCTACCTGAGTCTGATTGAGGTAGCTACTAGAATCATATTGTGCTTTGCTGCGACTACTGAGCAGTTAGTTTTACGATTCAATTTGCGCTGGCAGACAAAGCCGGAAAGCGCTGCCCCTGCCGGGCTGGCTGCTGACTTTGATCTGCCCGCCGTGAGCGCGCGCGATTTCGTGGCAGATGGCCAAACCCAAACCCGCGCCGCCTGAGCGAATCGAGCGGGCATCGTCGGTTCGCCAGAAACGTTCGAAGATGTGCCGCTGTTGTTCCGCATTCAGTCCGATTCCATCGTCGCTGACTTCAATCCAAAGGTCTTCTTTACCGTTGCCCGCCGTTACCTTGACTTGGCCGCCTTCAGGTTTGCTGTAATGAATGGCGTTGCTCAGGAAGTTATGGACCACGCGCCGCAATCGCGCTTCATCGGCGATGACTGTCAAATCAGGGCTGATGTCGGCGCGCATTTCCACTCGCCGTTTATTGGCTTCGTTTTGCAGTCGCAAAACCTCTTCGGCAATCAGCGGCTTCAACTCAACTTCGGACAAATCCAACGTCAATCGCTGAGCGTCCGAACGCGACAGTTCCAACAGGTCTTCGGCCAATCGCGTCAACTGCTCCACTTCCGAAAGGCAATCGCCAATCACCTGGCGATATTCTTCAGCCGAACGAGTGCGGCGCAGCGCAACTTCCAGACGGCTTCGCAGCGAAGTCAGCGGCGAGCGAATTTCGTGCGAAGCGTCGGCGGCAAAGCTCTGATGAGATTCGATAATCTGATAAAGCCTGTCCAGCATTTCGTTCAGCACGCGCGCCAGTCGGCTCAGCTCGTCATCGGCTTCCGGCTCGGCCAGACGCGCTTTCAGATGATCGCGCCCGATCAATTGCGCGCGCTTGGTCATCAGGTCAACCGGACGCAACGCCATCGTCGCCAATCGGTAACCAACCAACGCCGTCGCCGCCAAAGCAATCAATCCGACTATCATCAATGTTCTGCGCAATGCGGCCAGAGCTTCTTCAATATGCGAAAGCGGCACGGCAACGACGAAAACATATTGGCCGTAGGCGTCAACGCTCAGCCCCATACCTCTGATGCCGTTCAAACTTACTTCCGTCATTACTGCGTTACCGGCCAGCGCCGTGCGCGCCACTTCGCGCGAAACCAGCGGCTGGCGGCTTTGAAGCTGAATTGATTGATTGATGATCTGGTAATCGGGCGTCAGTATCTGGACGAACTTTTCTATGTGATGCGAATTGACTATGGCTGAACTGTCAATCGGGTGAAGGTGAACCTGCGGCCCGTCCATTGACGAAGCGACTTCGGTTCCGGCCAGCGTCCGCAGCGAATCTTCCAGCGAATGATAAAGGCTGCGACGCAAACCGAAATAAACCGCCAGCAAAGTCAGCGTCAGCAGAGCGCCGAAAACCAGCAGCCATTGCAGCGTCAATCGGGCACGGAAACTTTGTGATTTGAACCACATCATTGCGACAAGAAAATTTGGAAGCTTC
>CAYRQB010000368.1:0-5658 GCA_964426025.1 uncultured Heliomicrobium sp. | reverse complement strand
AGTTCGACTGGTCGAAAACCTGGGTCGCCGAAATGTTCATGACTGAAGAAGAACGTGAGCGACGACGCGGCCTGACGCCAGAGAAGAAACGCATCAATGAAATTAAGGCGGGTGTCATCACCACACTGGCTGGTGTTGGAGCGATGATTTTTCTGCGCTTCTTTATGGAGGCGGTGGCGAACAACGAACCCGGCAACGACGCTGAAATCATTCGTCGCATCTGGCTGGTGGGTATCGTGCCGTTTCTGGTCGGCATAGGTTTGCTGTTCAATGGCGTCTTTCTGAGCAAACGATTGGTGAAACTGGAAGCGCCGCCGGTCCCAACACCATTGCCCGCGCCAACGACCAACCAACTTATCGAAGCGCCGCGCGCGAATCCCAGCGTCATCGAACACACCACGGCTCATTTGCCTGAACGTCGCGAAGCTGTGTACGCGTCGCCCCGCGATGCTGCAAATGAATCTGAACAATGAATAGCGGCGCCTTTCAAAATTTCCTTGAGCGACAGAGAGTGAGTGAAAAGAATGATTTCTGAGTTCTACCAACTGGCATTGACCGACAGGCGTCGTATGTTGGCCGACGCCGGTTTCGCGCGAAACGATTTGCGAATATGGGAACACCAGGACGGACGATCAATTGGCGAAGGTGTCGCAACTGCTTTGACCGACGAAGCCTTTCTGCGCTTTTTGGGAATCGAACTTCCGATTGAAATAATCCCCGAAGCAGAAAGATTACAGATTGGTTTGAATAACGGCGCGCTGTGACGAAAGTGGAAAAGGCTAAAGCCTATTCCACTTTTTGGAGGAACGATTGGCGATGAAATTTGTTGGTGGATTGCTGATATTTTGTTTGCTGTTGCTGCTGGCTCCGACTGCACAAAGTCAGCGGTATCCTCGCCGTCAGGATTTTCCCGGTGAAGGCCGCATCAATCGCAACTCGCGTCGCACTTCAACCCCGCGAGGCGAATTCACCTTTGCCAGATTGATTTACGATTCTTACGGATGGCGCAGCAGTTGGACGACCGATTATCCGAAAGCCGACGAACAGTTCATCGTCGGTTTGCGCGAATGGGTCAGAAGCGGTCTGGTTATTTCAGATGATCCAATTGCCGTTTCCATGCAGGACAAGAAGCTGTTCAATTATCCATTTGTCTACGTAGTCGAACCCGGCAATCTGGAACTGTCCGACGACGACGCGGCGAAATTGCGGGAGTACCTGCTGCGCGGCGGATTCATGATGCTCGATGATTTCTGGGGCGAATACGAATGGCAGAACGTTCAGGAGCAGATGCGTAAAATCTTTCCCGAACATCAGATCAAGGAACTGCCGCTCGACCATCCGCTGTTTCATTGCTATTTCGACATTGACGAAATCATTCAGGTTCCCAACGTCGGCAACATCATTTATCGCGGCAGGACTGATGAAAAAGGCGGAGTCGTGCCGCATTACGATGCCATCGTCAACGAAGAAGGCCGCGTTATGATCTTCATCGCTCGCAACTCCGACAACGGCGATGCCTGGGAATGGATTGACGAACCTCAATACCCGCTGAAATACGGGCTGGCGGCTTATCGGCTGGGTATGAATGTGATTGTGTATGCAATGACTCACTGAAGAGGGGCCGCAGATGAACGCTGACAAACGCGGATTCAAAATCTGTTCTGAGCCGACCTTCAAGCGACCTGTCTTCGACAACGACCGATAAAAAATCTGCGCCCATCAGCGTTGATCAGCCGCTGATCAAACCACAAATTTATATCCAACCCGATGCACGGTGATGACGAACTTCGGATCGTGCGGAGCGTCTTCGATCTTTTGCCTCAGCTTGGCAATGTGCATGTCAACCGTTCGCGTCAGCGGAAAACTGCCGTAACCCCAGACCGAATCCAGCAATTGATCGCGAGTGATGACTTCACCTTTGTGTTCGATGAAGTATTTCAGGATGTTGAATTCGCGCGGAGACATTTCCAGCGGTTGTCCGCCTTTTGTCACTTCGAAGCGTTTGAAGTTGACGACGATGTCGCCGAAGTTGAATTCATCAATTGACAGTTCCGGTTTGCGATGAGATCGGCGCATCAAAGCTTCGACGCGAGCCATCAGCTCCATGAAGCTGAATGGTTTGGTGACGTAATCGTCAGCGCCGATTTTCAAGCCGACTACTTTGTCAATTTCCTGTCCGCGAGCCGTCAGCATGATTATCGGAGTTTCGTTGCCCGCGCTGCGGAGCTGTTTGCAAACGTCGAAGCCGCTCATCTTCGGCAACATCACGTCCAATATGATCAAATCCAATTCTCGCTCTGTTGCCAGCTTCAATCCTGCCGCGCCGTCGCGCGCGACCTGCACGGCGTAACCTTCGTATTCGAAGCCGTCGCGCAAAGCGACTGCCATCGCCTGGTCGTCTTCAACTATCAAAACTTTTCCGTTCATCCCTCTTTGCTTGCTCCTGTTAATTATTCAATGATGCGGCGTGTTTGGCCGCTGATTTGAAACTCAGTTCCGAATGCCGACTTGTCGTCATTGGTTTCGGGTTTGGCAGGTTTTGGCATCGTGCCATCGTCAATCGGCAGATGAATGACGAAAGTGCTGCCATTTCCGACTTCGCTTTCGACTGTGACTTTACCTTCGTGAGCTTCGACAATGTGTTTGACAATCGAAAGCCCCAGACCGCTGCCTTTCACGTCGTGCACCAAAACATTGCCGACGCGGTAAAACTTCTCGAAGACCTTGTCGCATTCCTCGCTGGCTATGCCGACTCCGTGATCGCGGACGGCTATCGTGACGAAACCGTTTTGCTGTCCCAATGTGACATTGATCTCTTTGGCTTCTCCGGAATATTTGACAGCGTTGTCCAGCAGGTTGATGAACGCCTGAGCGATTGCTTCCTGATCAATCACAACGGGCGGCAAAGCCTGCGGCGGTTTTTCCAGGTTGACCGAAAATCCATGTTGTTCCAGAACAACCTCGAAAGTTTTCAATGTATCGGCGACGACGTTTTCAACGTTGGCGCGTTCGAACTGGTAGGTTTTCTGACCTGATTCGATCTTGGAAAAATCCAGAATGTTGTTGATCAACTGAGTCAATCGCCGACTTTCGGTTTCGATGTATTCGCCGTATTCGCGAATCTTGACGTGTTCCTTGACTCGGCCCAGCTTCAGAAATTCGCCGAAGACCCGAATGGAAGCCAGCGGCGTTCGCAATTCATGCGAGACGTTGGAAACAAAGTCCGCTTTCATTTGCGACAGCTTCATCGCGCGCGAAGCGGTTCTCAGCGCCAGCACAATGCCTCCGATCAATACCAGCGCGGTCAGAATCGAAAACGCCAGATTGATCAGAAAGTATCTGCGACTCCATTCCTCTTCGGTCATGTGTCGCATGCGTATGCCCAGATACCAATCGCTGTAAATGAATTGAAAAGGCCATCCGACCTCAAAAGCTCTGCCTTCAAACTGCTGGTTGGCGTAAATCAGCTTTTCATCGTGGTTCAACACTGTGACGATTGCTTCCTGGTGTTCATAAGGAAACCAATTCGGCGTCAATTCGTTGATCGCCGGAGCAAGGTATCCGTTGATGAAAACATCGTCGTTCAGGAACATGCCTGCCACTCCGACAACATGTTTTTCTTCGTCAACTATCGGTTTGACGATGACGCGGTTTTTCGGATCGCGTTCGTCAACCGTGGGGCGCAAAGATTTCGGAGTTGATTTGGTCATGATCATCGCCATCCAGTTTGCTGCGGAAGCGTGCGCCACAGCCCGCTCTTCCATTCCAACCCTGTAAATGAATTTGCCGGAAACAGGATCGTAAAAACTGATGGTGACGTATGACGGTTCGGTTCGACCGCTGATGATTCCCACAAACAGCAATCGCGCGCCATCGAATTTATGTTTGGCGAAGTGATTGTTTATCTGATCCAGGTCAATGGCCGATCTGGGATCGTAATCAGGATTCGGATAAGTGTGGTTGAACGCCGTGTGAGGCACGTTCAACACAAGCTCCGCTTTCTCTTCGTATTGCATGATGACCTTTTCCAGAACGCTGGAAAGGTATTTGCGCATGTAAGCCTTTCGCTGGTACGGCAAAGTGGCTTCCAATTGCGAGAGCGATTTGTATTGCAGCCACAGATGCGCCATCAACGGTATAGCCACTGCAACCAAACCGACCCACAAGATATTTTGTCGGAAAAACTCTCTGGGCTTAGACATCATTCCTCAACCTCGGCAAAAGTATACATCGAATCAACCGTCATCCAGGGCACGACAATCACCTGCTTTTACAAAACGTTTACACGTTTTACTGCTTTTTACCCGAACATGAAGACATTTACTCAGGCTTGTATAAAACTCCAGACTAGCCGAGACGATATTGAAACTGTCTGTAGGGAGCTTGTTACGGCGAGCTTTCAATCGCGAGTGAATTTCGCACTGACACAATGGAGCAGGGAAGGAGTTGCAGGAAATGCCTAATGACGCAGCCTTGAAAACAGTAGAGGAAAATACCTCGCCGCAACCGCGCCCATCGTTGACTTTGGTCAACCAGCGCGAAATCTCTTACGACAGCTACGAATGTTTTATCGGCGTCAGCCAAAACGTGGCTGATCTGAAAACCTTCATTGGATTGCAGGCAACTCAGACTCATCCGGTGTTGCTGATTGGCGAACGCGGATTGCGACAGGAACAGATTGCCCGCGTTTTGCATCAGGCCAGCGCGCAATGGGGGCAACCGTTCTTTGCCGTCAATGCTCATGGATTGAGCAGCGATGCTCTGCATAATTTGCTTTTTGGCGCACACGGCATGATCGAAACCGTCAAGCATGGGACGATCTACATCAACGAACTGACCAGTCTGCCATTGCTGCTGCAACAGCGTTTCGCCGTTTACCTGGAAGAGCATCGCTGGAAAATGCGCGGAGGCAACGGCACCAATCAACGATTGATATTCGCATCGGAATGGAATCCCGCCGACCGCACGGCTGAAAACAGAATCGCTTACGGCCTGGTCGAGATGCTTCGCCCGTCCAGCTTTACGATCAAACCTCTGCGCGAACGCAGCGAGGATGTTCAGTATCTGGCCAAACATTTACTGACACGGATTGTTCAGCGATCACACAAAGGCCACCACGAAATCGCCACGGCGGCTATGCACGCATTGCAGGAATATCATTGGGAAGGAAACATTGACGAGCTTGAATCGGTTTTGGAAAGCGCCGTCAATTGTCTGCCGCCGCCGCAGATTGACGAAGCTTTGTTGCCTTCGCGCATTCGATACGCTCATTTGAAATCGCTTCCGCCCGATGGCGTTGACCTGCCGCAAATCGTGGACGATTTCGAACGCAACCTGATAGCCACGGCTCTCAGTCAATGTGGCAATAGCCAGACGAAAGCGTCCAGGCTGCTGGGATTGCGTGTGCAGACGCTGAACATGAAATTGAAACGTTACGCCGATCAGGATCGGCCATTGCTATAAAACGAGCAAAGCTATTTCTTCGCCGCAGTTTTCGCAGACGCCGCAACATTTTGCAGGAGATCACGGTCAGGCAAGCTGGTTTATGTTTGCCGTTGCGGCGTCTGCGAAGCCTGTGGCGATGATTGAAACGCGGACATCACTGTCCATACAGCTAAAGCTAAGCCATAAACCTATGGTAATGAAGTAGCTCTTTGA
>CAYRQB010000367.1:0-5665 GCA_964426025.1 uncultured Heliomicrobium sp. | reverse complement strand
AACTCAATCAGCCGCAGTTCAAAGAATGGATCGGCCAAACCGTCGGCAAAGAGGGCGAAGATGCCACACGCCACGACAAATGGTGCTGCATGATGTATCCGCGTTTGCAGTTGTTGCGGGAGTTGCTGTCTGAAGATGGCGCGATTTTCGTAAGCATTGATGATAACGAAGTCCATCATCTGCGGATAATGATGGATGAGATTTTTGGCGCGGATAATTTCTTAACGAATATCGTCTGGAAGACGCGAAATACTGACAATCGTCTGAAAACGATGCTCTCTACAGATCATGAATACGTGCTTGTCTATTCGATGAATAGGTCACCTGTGCAAGGGCGCTTCATTGACCGATCTGATTTTTCAAATCCCGACAATGACCCACGTGGTCCTTATGTGACTGACCCTTTGACTGGCAAAGCTACCGCAGAAGAAAGACCTAACCTTCACTTCGTTATCACGAATGAGAAAACTAATGATCGGTACCCGCCTGACCAAGCTCGCGGATGGATCACTGATCGTGCTGGAATAGAAAAGCTAATCAAAGAAGAGCGAATTTGGTGGCCGCCTGATCCAACAACCGGCAAACCACGTAAGAAGCGTTTTCTTACTGAAACCAAAGAGCGGATGCCAGCTTCCAGCTTTTGGGCCACCTTGAAAGGTCAATCAGGGGCAGACGAAGTAGACCAAATATTAGGCGAGAGGCTGTTTGCCTTTCCAAAATCAGTCGAATTTATGCGGGCAGTGATTGATGTGGGACTTGGTCTGGACGATATGATTCTTGACGCGACGGGAGGGTCAGGAACCACTGCACACGCCATTCTTGCTCAGAATGCTGAAGATGGTGGCAATCGAAAATTCATCCTCGTTCAAATGCCACACGAGACTAAAGAACAGGTAAAAGATCGCTATAACATCTGCCAAAAGATCACTGCTGAGCGCGTGCGTCGCGTTATCAAAGGCTATTCGTACAAGACCAATGGTGGCAAGCCGCAAAAGGTCGAAGGTTTAGGTGGCACGTTCAGCTACATCCGGCTAAGCGAACCTCTCTTCAATGAGTACCGCGATTTGGGTGCGCGGCTGCCGAGTTACGAAGAGATTGCCAAGTACGTCTACTACACCGAAACGAGCCACGATTTCGATCCGGGCCAGATCAACCGCGAGACAGGCAAGATCGGCCAGCACGGCGGCGTCAGTTATTACCTGCTCTACACGCCGAATTTTGAGACGCATGAAGCCTGCGATTTGGAATGGTTGAAGACGATCGGGGTGGCTGATCCCAATCGCAATTTGGTTATTTACTGCGAGAAAGTTTGGCTGCATCGCGAAGACTTGGACAAATATCAGTTCGATCACGGGAAACAAGTCAGAACCATGCAAGTGCCTTTTCAGTTGAAGTAAATGGAACTCAAGCATTATCAAAAAAGGGTTATCCGGGAAGCAGGCTTTTTCTTAAACGCGCTGGAGCAAGAGCAGGCAATTAAGAACCGGCATGCTAGTCTGGATGCTTGGATGGCTGTGGACAAAAGGCTAGGTTTGCCATTCAGCTACCGCGAAAGATTGAATGGGTTGAATAAAGACTTGCCGACTTTTTGCGTCCGTGTGCCAACCGGCGGCGGCAAAACATTGTTGGCAACGCAGATTCTCGGCCAGATTTACAGGACGATTTTGAAAGATCGCAACGGCGCTGGGCTGGTTTTGTGGGTTGTGCCCAGCGATCAGATTTACAAAGACACGCTGCGGCGCTTGCGTGACCGCACTGACCTTTACCGTGTTTCGTTGGAACATGCAGTTTCGCGCCGGTTGGAAGTTTGGGAAAAGCAGGACATTGCTCGCCTGACGCCCGGCCAGATGCGCAACAATCTGAACATCCTGTTGTTGAAGCTGGCCAGCACCAACCGCGAAACCAAAGACCAACTGAAATTCTTTCGCGATAGCGGCGGCAACATCGTGCAGCACTTCCCGCCCGAAGACGCCCCCGCAAAGCATCGTGAACTGAAACGGCGTGTGCCTAACCTGGATATGCTGGTTGAAGACGAAGCGGCGGGTGAATTTCTGGTCAAAACCTCGCTTGGCAATTTGGTGAAGCTTTACGAACCGCCGGTAATTCTGGACGAAGGCCACAAAGCGACCAGCAGTCTGGCTCGCAAAACCATCGAAGAGTTCAACGCCTGCATTGTCGTCGAGTTGTCAGCTACGCCGCACAAAGAAGCCAACATTCTGGTGCGCGTCAACGGACGCGAACTGCTGGACGAGCAGATGATCAAGCTGCCGATCAACGTCTCCAATTCAAATCAAAAATCCTGGGAAGATTGCCTGACTCAGGCGCGGGACAAACGCCAGGAACTGGCGCGAATCGCTGCGGACAATTACCGACAGACCGGCAAGCTAATTCGCCCGATTGTGCTGGTGCAAGTCGAACGCACCGGCAAAGATCAACGCGACGCCGAATTCGTCCACAGCGAACAGGTCAAAGAACACCTGATGCTGAAACTGGGCGTGCCTGAATCGGCCATTGCCATCAAAAGCTCCGAGAAGGACGACATCGAAGGCATTGACCTGCTGGCCGAAGGCTGCCCCATCGAATGGATCATCACCAAAGCCGCATTGCAGGAAGGTTGGGACTGCCCGTTCGCCTATATTCTAGTTTCGCTGAACAACACCGGCAGCCAGCTTAGCATGACGCAGTTGGTTGGCCGCGTGTTGCGCCAGCCATTTACCGAACGAACGGCTTTTGAGGAATTGAATCAAAGCTACGTCTTTTGCCTGCGCCGCCGTGCGTCAGACATAGTCAAGGAAGTCAAAAAAGCGTTGGAACAGGAGGGTTACGAAGGCGACGCCATCAGCGTCATTGATCGTACCGAAGAGGGTGAGAAAAAAGGCGAGAAAATAAAGGCCCAGATGCGCCAGGAATTCCGCCGCTACTATCAGGATTACAAAGGGAAGGTCTATCTGCCGCTGTTTGCAGTAAAAAACGGAAAGGATTACGAACTGCTGGATTATTACCGCCACCTGCTGAGTAAGGTGGATGTGACGCAGTTCGATTACAACTCGGTGGATTGGGATATGACTGAGCCGCTTGCTCGCGTAAAAGATTCCGTCTTCAAACTGACGCTCGATCAAGATTTGCCGGAGCAAGTGACTGAACAGGAAGCCATAATTCTGGAAGATGACGATCAAGTATGTTCCTGGCTGGTGGCCAGCCTGCCGTTTGAGTATTACAGCTTTAAGCAACTGCGGACGGTGGTTAGCCGCGTTCGCGTATGTCTCTATCAATCCAATCCGGAACTCCGAGGACGGTTGGGACTAGTCAAATTCATTGTCAGGGAAAAACTGATTGGTTTGATCAACGCCGAAACCGACCGTCAAACACATGCCGCGTTTGACAAGTTATTCCACACCAAAAAACTCTGTTTCGCGCTCGAATGCCGTGAGGGGCGAATCGAGATTCCGTCAGAGATCATGTTGAAATCAAATCACCGTCTGGTTCATGAAACCGGCGAGCAAATTCAACAATCACTATTCGACATCGTGCCACCAGACGGTTTCAACGAGCTAGAGAAAGCAATTGCTCTTTACCTGGATAAACATCCGAAAGTGCTTTGGTGGTACAGGAATTTGGTTGGCCAAGGTCACTTTTACATTCAGGGGCCTCGGCGAAATAGAATCTATCCTGATTTTGTCGTTCAGGAAGGCAACAAGGAAAATGGGAACAAGACGCCTGTTGCTTCAGTGCTGGTTCTGGAAAGCAAAGGCGGCCACCTGAAGGGGAACCCTGACACCGAATACAAACGCTCTATTGCCGAATATTTCAGAAAAGTCGGGCACAAAGTTACTTGGCAAGAACTTGCTGCGGATTTCCCGGATAATCGTTTCCGCGTTTATGTGTTGGATGAAGGTGATTATCAGCACGATACCTGGAAAGAGGAATTGAAGCGACTGCTCAACGAACCGTTGGCGTTGCAACAGCCGGTGTAATGGAAAGATCATCGGTAACGACCTAGCAAACTCACGCAGCTTGTTTGGGGGCAACCAAAAGATGCATGCCCAGCGAATCAAGCGCGGCGGTCAGGCCAGGGAGTTCGCGGCTGCTGACGGTGGCAATGTCTATGGGAGCGCCCTGCGCTTCGGCGACGTGTTGTAAGGCAAGGCGCAAGGCTTCGGGGTCATTCTCTTCAAGCACGGCGCTCAGGTATTCCGCTGCATATTCCGGCGAAGCCGCCAAGCGTTCTTTTAGCGAGTCTTCCCATTTTTTCATGACGTTTCCCTCTGCTGGTAATCTTCCCAATACTTGACCGCATTGGCAATATCTGTTTGTTGCGAACCCTTGTCACCACCCAGCAACAGCAAGATTATATGATGACGAGCAAACGCAAAATAGAGGCGGTAACCCGGCCCGTAATCAATGCGCAGTTCGTAAACGCCCGCGCCGATGGATTTATAATCACCGGGATTACCGCCTTGCAACCTTGTCACACGGGCATCTATACGTGCGATGGCACGTCTGTCACGAAGCTTGGCCAGCCACTCCTCGTAAGGACGCGTGCCATCTGATTTTTCATAAAGCACGATTTCTTGTGGTTGCCCATCGAACATTTGATTTATGACTAACTACCTTTTTGCCTGATCATCCATTGCGATCAATCATTGGCTATGCCTTCACGTAAATCTCCGCGCCGGCCTGTTTGAATTCTTCCGCCTTCTCTTTCATTCCTGCCGCCAGAGCCGCTTGTTCGTCCAACTCTTTCTGCGCGGCGTATTCGCGAACGTCCTGAGTGATTTTCATCGAACAGAAGTGCGGGCCGCACATCGAACAGAAATGCGCAGATTTCGCGCCTTCCTGAGGCAGGGTTTCGTCGTGGAATTCGCGCGCGGTTTCCGGGTCCAGCGAAAGATTGAATTGATCTTCCCAGCGGAATTCAAAGCGGGCTTTGCTGATGGCGTTGTCGCGAAGTTGCGCGCCGGGATGGCCTTTGGCCAGGTCTGCCGCGTGCGCCGCAATCTTGTAAGCGATGACGCCGTCCTTGACATCTTTTTTGTCGGGCAATCCCAAATGCTCTTTCGGCGTGACGTAACACAGCATCGCAGTGCCGAACCATCCGATCATCGCCGCGCCGATGGCCGAAGTTATGTGGTCGTAACCGGGAGCAATATCGGTTGTCAGCGGTCCCAATGTGTAAAACGGAGCTTCGTGGCAAAGCTCGAGCTGTTTGTCCATGTTTTCCTTGATCAAATGCATTGGCACGTGGCCGGGGCCTTCGATCATCACCTGGCAATCGTATTCCCAGGCGATCTTCGTCAGTTCACCCAGAGTTTCCAGTTCGGCGAATTGAGCGGCGTCGTTGGCGTCGGCTTGAGAGCCTGGACGCAGTCCGTCGCCAAGCGAAAAGCTGACATCGTAGGCCGACATGATTTCGCAGATTTCGCGGAAGTGCGTGTAGATAAAGCTGTCCTGATGATGAGCCAGACACCATTTGGCGATGATCGAACCGCCGCGGCTGACAATGCCTGTCGTTCGTTTGGCCGTCAGCGGAATGAAGGGCAAACGGACTCCGGCGTGGATGGTGAAGTAGTCAACGCCCTGTTCCGCCTGTTCGATCAGCGTGTCACGGAAAATTTCCCAGGTCAGGTCTTCGGCTTTGCCATTCACTTTTTCAAGAGCCTGATAA
>CAYRQB010000366.1:0-5690 GCA_964426025.1 uncultured Heliomicrobium sp. | reverse complement strand
TTTGCGCGCTGGCAGCGGTCAGTAAATCATAACCGCGCCACATCGCACAGATGCAAACAACAAACAGAATGACAGTCAGTCGTTTCATTTTCACAGATTCGGATGACGTGGAAACTTGACGTAAGGCAGCCGCACTCCGCGCACAAAGAATTGATCGGCGCGGATGCCTGCCGGAGCTTCAAAGCCAACGCTGCCTGCCGAAGCAATGATGTCGTCCTGATCAATGCCGTCGCCGCTGATGCCGATTGCTCCGACCAGCACTCCGTTTTTATAAAGCGGCACGCTTCCGGCAAAGATTTGAATTCCGTTCGGCAGGCTTGGAATCGCCGTGCAACTGGTCACAGGCAATCCGCTCAAGATTCTGCCCAATGCTGTTTTGACCAGCGCAATCTGCAAACCATTGTTGAACGGAGTCCAGATATTGATCGGTTTGGAAAAAGGGCCGTTTGCCGTTCCGTCAATGCCATCGGGCAAAAACGGACGACTAAGGAAACCGTTCGCTCGGTCGCTGAAAGCGATTGAACCATCCATCTTCAATCCGTCAGCCGCCGCCGCGTCAACGAACTTGGCGAACTTGCCGCCTTCCGCAACTCGCAATTGCGCTCCGGCGGTCGCGCTGCTGAAGTATGCCGCAGTGCGTGCTTTTTGCGCGCTGACATCGAAACCGAAAATCGGCGCATCCTGCGTGCTGAACAAACCCAACACAACTCCGTTGACATCGGTGACGGCAATGTTGACTTCGGCTGGCGAACCCAGCGGTTGTCGAATGGCGGCGCGCGTGCGGATAGCCTGCTGCGCAGCCTGAGTGATGATCGTGTTGACATCCGCAGCGGTCAGGTTTTGCCCGCTGTTGACTGCGCCCGTTTTGAACGGGAAGTAACGAGCATCAACTCTTCCGGCAACGCCGCCGAGCGTCATCGGGTTGAACATCGAAGCCGCCGCCGCGCGAACCGGCACGACGATGGTTCCTGACAAACTGCCGAATGCCGGAGCCGGGCCGCCGGTTTGAGCGGCGTTGACGTATGGCAATCGCATTCCGTCAACCAGAATCTGATCGCCGCGAATTGCCGTCGGAGGCTCGAAGCCAAGGGATGCGGAAACGGCTATGATTTCTTCCGGCAACTGATCCTGATCCGACGGATCAATATCAATCGAATAAAGCCCGTCGCCTTCGATGCCGACTCCGCCCGCTGCAATTCCGTTTTTGTAAATCGGTGCGCTGCCCGGATCGCCTGAAAGTCCGAGCGGCAGGTTTGGCATTTTCACGTCAGAACACGGCAGTTGAGAAAACTGGACCCCAAACAGCGGGCCGCCGGGTTGGAATTGCACCAGCGGAGGAAAGTGTTCCTGAATGATGAAGCTGGCGGTTCGCGTGGTGAAGGCATTGCCCTGTGTGCTGAAGAATGCCGAAGTTCCCGCTTTTGAAATTGCCGCCAGCGCCGCTCCGTCGCGCAAAATTCCGGGCGGAGCGACAAAGCTGCCATCGGGATTTCTGAGCGGAACGACGAATTCGTTCAGCCCGTCCGGATCGGCGGGTTTGCCCGGTTGTCCGGTCAACAAATTGGTCGAACCGATTTTGATGTCGCTGCGCGCGCCGGTCATTTTGAAAACGCCAAGCACCGTCGCTTCCTTGTCCACAACGGCGATGGTCACGTTGATGCCAAGTTGCTGGGCTTTGCCCACGGCCTGAGAAATGATCTTTCGCACGTCGTCTTCGGTCAGGCTGTTTTGCGTCGGAACGGCTTCGCCGGCCATTCTCAGTTGAACAGTGTTGCTGGCGCGTCCGTTTGAAATCAAAGTAATGTCGGTAATGCCGCCAGGCATGTTTGCCGGTAACATCAAATTGATTTGATCCAGTCCGGCGAACGATCCTTGCGTCCCGGCATACAGCGGAGCGATTTCCTGATTGCCGATGCGCACTCGCAGGTTTGCCTCGTTGCTGAAACCTGTTCCAAACAGCAGCAGATAATTTGGTCGCCATTGGCTGCCGGGATTGACGGGTTTGGCCGAACCGTCGGAATTGGTCACGCCTTCGTAAAAAACTCCGTCGTAGGTCGTCAGCGCGACAGGCAATCCGCGTCCGGTGTAAGAGACGGTGAAGATAGCTGGCGATGAATTGACCAGTTGCAATTCGCCGCGCGAAACCGCTCCATTGGAATTTGTGATGGTGATTTGAGCCAATCCCAATGATGCCTGCGACGGAATCAGGTAATTGATTTGTTGCGGCGAAACGAAGAAGAGCGGCGCTGAATGTTCGACATTGCGGCTGTCGGTTATGCGCACGGTGGTTCCGCCAAGATCAGTCGGCAACGGTACGTATTGCGCCGTTTCCAATCTGGTGGCCAGATTGGTTCCAAAAGCCGCTGCTATCGCTCCGGGCGACAAAGGTCCGGCAAAGCTGGCTGCATTGACGCTGACAACGGCGGCATTGACTGGCCCGGCTGCGGAAATTCCGCCGTACCATTGCACGGCAATAATCGTGGCGACGCAAAAGCCGCCAACAATCGCGGAAACCAAACCAGGGATGCTGCTAGCGCTGAGATAAAACCTGGCACGCATCTTCAACCTCTCTTGCTAATTGTGAATACGGGACGCTGAATTTAAAAGAATTACCGAACGCGGAAACGCGCTGACTATAGCCCTGAGTTACGCGCCGTCGCAAGCGAAAAATCCTGTTCAGTTCGGGGCTGCTGGGTAAAGTGGATGAATTGTGAAAATATGACCGTCAATGCTGGCCTGAAGGGCTTCCCGCTTGGTACTATCTTGCTTCAAAACTCCAAACAATCGGAAGTCAGCGGCAGGCGAACCTTTTGCCAATCACGCCATGCCAAATCAGTTCGATTTGTTCAGTCACGATCACGAATTAACCTCAGATAACCCAGAAGAAAATGGAAAGGAGTCCAGCGATGAAAATTAAGTATCATTTCCGGCGCTTGTCATTGGTCTGTGCGTTGGTGATGTTTGGCCTGACGGCGTTCGGTCTGAAATCGGCGAATTACGTACAGGCTCAGAGCAAAGCCAAAGCGACAGCCAAAGCCTCGACCGCCATCCCCAAAGTAAATTTCAAAGAGGTCAAACTGAAAAACGGATTGCGCGTCTTTCTGGTCGAAGACCACAGCGCGCCGGTCATTGCCATTGCCGTCATTTACGACGTCGGTTCGCGCAATGAAAAACAGGGGCGAACGGGATTCGCGCATTTGTTCGAGCATATGATGTTTCAGGGTTCGGAAAACATAGGCAAGAGCGAACACTTCATTCTGGTTGACACCAACGGCGGCAACACCAACGGAACAACCAATGAAGAGCGCACGCTTTATTTTGAAACGCTGCCGGCGAATCAACTCGATCTGGCGCTCTTCCTTGAAGCCGACCGCATGCGCTCGCTGGACATTTCCAAAGAGAATTTGGACAACCAGCGCAACGCCGTGCAGGAAGAACGGCGACTGCGTTTGGACAATCAACCTTACGGCAAGATGTTCGAACAATTCGGCGAAACGATGTATGACAATTTCGCCTACAAACATTCGGTCATCGGTTCGATGGAAGATTTGAACGCGGCCAGCGTCGAAGACGTGCGCGAATTCTTCCGAATCTATTACGCTCCGAACAACGCGACTATGGCGCTGGTCGGCGATTTCAAAACCGCTGACGCGCTGGCCAAAATTCGCAAGGCTTTTGAATCAATTCCGGCTCAGCCCGCTCCGCCGAAAGTTGACACGACCGAACCCGAACAAAAAGCCGAACGTCGTTTCAGCTTTGAAGACCCGCTGGCGCAATTGGCTCTGCTGAACATCGGTTACAAAGGCGTCATCGGAAACACGCCTGATGCTTACGCTTTGCAGGTTCTCGGCACGGTGCTTGGCGGCGGCCAAAGCTCGCGGCTTTATCAAAAGCTGGTCAAGGAAAAACAACTGGCGCTTTCGGCCAGCGGTTTTGCCAATGCCCGTCGCGGCCCCGGGGCTTTTCAAATTTCTTCCAACATTGCTCCCGGCAAAAAGGTTGAAGACGTCGAAGCGGTCATTTACGAAGAGATCGCCCGATTGCAAAAAGAGCCGATTGAGGATTGGGAACTGGAAAAAGCCAAACAGTTCGCCAAACGCAGCGCCGTCAGCCAACGCCAAAGCTCGTTGGGATTGGCCATCAACATCATCGAAACAGCCGTTGCTTACGACGATCCGAATCTGATCAATACTCGTTTGGACAAAGTGATGGCCGTGACCAAGGAAGACGTTCAGCGTGTCGCGCAAAAATATCTGACGGCGGAAAAACGCACCGTGGGGGTGGCCGTGCCAAAACCCAGAAGCGCAGGCGGCACAAGAAGCTCGCAACAGCAATAGAAAGGAGAGAGCCAAAATGAAGAGATCAATTTTCCAACTCAATCGCATGCTGATGGTAACGGGGTTTGTCGCCGCAATGACCGTCTCGGCTTTTGCGCAGGCTGCGGGCGCGCAAGCTCAGCGACCATCAACCAAAGGCGCAGTGCTGAAAGGCAAAGCCCCGGTCAACAAGGAAATTCTGAAGGTCAAATTACCGAAGCCGTATGAAACCAAATTGAGCAACGGCATGCAGGTTCTGATTCTGGAAGACCACAAACTGCCGCAGTTCAATATGCAGATGGTTATCCTGAGCGGCGGTCTGGCCGATCCGGCGGATCAATTAGGAGCGGCTCAATACACCGCAAGCATGATGCGCGAAGGCACCAAGACTCGCGACAGCAAAAAAATCGCCGAAGAAATTGACGGGCTTGGAGCATCGTTGTTTGCCAACTCCGGATTGTCTTCGCAAACCAGTGTTGTTTCGGCTTCGGGGCTGAAAGATAACTTCGATCAGATCATGGAATTGTTCGCCGATGTGATCATGAATCCAGCTTTCCCGGCGGATGAATTCAACAAATTGAAAACCAGAAATCTGTCGGCGATACGATTGCAACGTTCGCAGCCCGGTTTTCTGGCGAATGAAATGTTTGCCAAAGTCATTTACGGATCGCATCCGGGCGGACGCTTTGCCCTGAGCGCCGAGCAGATTCAGCGCATCACGCCGGAAGTTCTGCAAAAATTCCACCAGGCGCATTACAAACCGAACAACGCCATTTTCGCCATCGTCGGCGATGTCAAACCGGCAGAAGTCATAGCCAAATTGGAGAAGGCTTTTGCCAATTGGAAATCCGGCGACGTTCCGAAGACGGAGATTCCGAAGCTGGCCGACACCGGCGCGGCAAAGATTTATCTGATTGATCGCCCAGGTTCGGTGCAGACAAATTTGCTGGCCGGACTGCTTTCGATTGAACGGACAGACCCCGATTACTTCTCTTTGGAGATGATGAATCAGGTGTTGGGCGGCGGAGCCAGCGCGCGTTTGTTTTTGAATCTGCGCGAAGACAAGGGCTACACATACGGCGCATACAGCAACGTGTCGTCGTCGAAATATCGCGGCACGTTCCGAGCCAACACGGAAGTCCGCACCGAAGTGACAGACGGTTCGATGAAAGAATTGCTGTACGAATTCAAACGCATCCGCGATGAAAAAGTCCCGGCTGAAGAATTCGATCGCGCTCAGCGGACGATTGTCGGCGGTTGGGCTTTGCAACTGGAATTTCCGCAATCTGTTTTGCAGAACGCCATCACGTCCAAGCTTTATAATCTGCCTGCCGATTACTGGGACACTTATCCGCAGAAAATCGCCGCCGTCAC
>CAYRQB010000365.1:0-5697 GCA_964426025.1 uncultured Heliomicrobium sp. | reverse complement strand
ATCAGCGCCGCTTCGGTCAGCGCAGCCGCCGGAGGACAGGTCGTCGTTCCCATTGACCTGATTTCTCAGGGCAACGAAAGCCGTTTGTCGTTCAGCGTTTCGTTGAACGCCGCTTTGCTGCTGACGCCACAATTCACGCTTGGCGGAGACGCCGCTTCCGCCGGAGCAACGCTCAACACCAATTTTTCGCAGGCAAGTCAGGGACGTTACGGCATCACCATCAGCCTGCCGCAGGGACAGTCCTTCACCGCAGGCACGCGTCAGGTTCTGGTGTTATCAGCCGTCGTTCTTTCCAGCACGCAGGCGACGACTACGACAATTTCATTTATAGACAATCCCACAGTCCGCCGCGTGACAGATGTCGGCGGACAAACGCTCAGCACAAATTACACCAGTGGAACCGTGACGATTGCCGCCGGATGGGAAGGCGATGTGTCACCGCGTCCGAATGGCAGCAACGGAACCGTGACGATTGCCGATTGGGTTCAGACCGGCAGATTCGCCGCCGGTTTTGACGTGGTGTCTGTCGGCAGTGAATTCCAGCGCGCCGACACCGCGCCGCGCTCGTCGCTCGGCAACGGTTCGATCACCATTTCCGACTGGGTTCAGACCGGACGTTATTCAGCCGGGCTTGATCCGATTGTTCCGGCTGGAGGGCCGACCGGGCCTGGTTTCGCTGCGCCAACGGCTTTGTCATTTGCCGAAACGACCGAAACCGCGCAGGCTCGCGCAATTCGCATAACCAATCTGGTGACTCAGGTCGGACAACAGTTCACGACCTTTGTCGAAATGGATTCGCAGGGCAACGAAAACGGATTCGGCTTCACGGTGAATTTCGACACCGCGCAATTGGGATATGTCGGCGCCACTTCAGGGCCTGACATTTCCGGGGCGACGCTCAACGTCAACACTTCGCAGGCGACGCAGGGACGCATCGGCATAGCTTTGGCGTTGCCGACCGGCAATTCGCTTTCCGCAGGCAACGGACGCAAACTCGTCGCTCTGTCGTTCAACGTTCCCGCCAACAGCACAGCCAGTTCGATTTCAATCAACTTCGGCGATCAACCGATTGCGCGCGAAGTCGTCAACGCCAACGCGGATGTTTTGGCGGCGACCTGGAACGCCGGAACGATCACCGTCGCGCGTTCAGTCGCCAGCGTTTCCGCCGCCAGCTTTCTGGGAGGCGATCTGGCCACAGAAGAAATCGTCGCAGCATTCGGAACGGGTTTGGCGACTACCACGCAGGTGGCGACGACGGTTCCATTGCCGTTGGACATTGGGGGCACGACGGTCAGGATACGCGACAGCAATGGCGTCGGACGTTTGGCGTCGCTCTTTTTCGTCGCGCCGACTCAGGTCAATTATCTTGTCCCTGTCGGCACTGCCGCCGGAGCGGCGACAGTGACCATCACCAGCGGCAACGGGCAGGTTTCAGTCGGCACGGTCAATATCGTTGCGGTCGTTCCGGGACTTTTCTCAGCCACTTCCAGCGGACAGGGATTGGCTGCGGCGACTGTGCTAAGAATCAAATCCGACGGCACGCAAATCTTCGAGCCGGTCGGACGCTTCGATTCCGGTCTGGGGCGTTTTGTCCCGATCCCGATTGATCTGGGGCCGGAAGGCGAGCAGGTCTTCGCATTGCTGTTCGGCACTGGATTCCGAAACAACAACGGTCTGGTTGTCAGCGTGAAAATGGGCGACGCCAATTCCGAAGTGCTGTTTGCCGGACCGCAAGGCGATTTCGTCGGTTTGGATCAGGCCAACATCCGCATTCCGCGAAGTCTGATTGGCAAAGGCGATGTCAACGTGATGATGACCGTGGGCAGTAAAACCGCCAACGTCGTGACGCTGAACATCAAATAATCGGTCGAATAAACGACCGCCGACATTTTTCATCGCGCCGAGTCTGGTCATTGAGCCGGACTCGGCGTATATTTTTGCTGGCTGGTTAAACCAAAAGCAGCAATTCTCAATTTGGCAGAAACGGTAGCGCAATCTGCCAAGATTGCGTGGTCTCACAAGGGACGGCATTGAAAGAAACTCTGGCCTGCAACCGTTTGGAAAAAGGAAGCCCCGCAATCTTGGCAGATTGCGCTACTTTTTCCGCCCGGATTTTCTCAAACTGAGAATTGCTGAACCAAAAGGCTCTGCAGGTGAATATGTGGGGAGCAAAGGAATTAACCATTAGCCATCAGCCATTAGCAATTATCAGACAGGTAAAGAAGTTTTCTTTCCTGACCAATAATGGATAGTGGCTAATGGTTAATGGCTGATCTTGAATTCATATGATCCTTTCTTGATGAAGCTTTGCCCATTGAAATTCCCGCGGGGCCAACCAAAAAGACCAGCCAGGTTCCGCCCGCATTTTCCGAACAATCATCAACGTCAATCAGCATTTTTTCGCTGGAGGTTTTTAAGTGAAGCGGAAGATAACTTTCTTCATCGTCGCCGCAATCTTTGTCGCATTCGGTTTTAACCAGTTTTTCCCGGAAGTTTCCGCCGACGGTTCAACGGCTCAAAGCAAACAGACTGTGGATTTCAATCGCGAGATTCGACCGATTCTGGCCGACACCTGTTTTGCCTGTCACGGACCCGATGAACAACAGCGAATGGCCAAATTGCGTTTCGACACCAAAGAAGGCGCATTCGCCAAAACGGGCGTCATCGTTCCGGGCAATTCAGCCGAATCGCGTTTGATCAAACGCATCACCTCCAAAGATCAAAACGCTGTCATGCCTCCGCCGTCTACCGGCCATAAATTGACTGACAGGCAGATTGAATTGCTTAAACGTTGGATTGACGAAGGCGCTGAATGGAACGAACACTGGTCGTTCGTCGCGCCGAAACGCCCGGCAGTTCCGCAGGTCGCAAACAGCGGCTGGGTGAAAAATCCGATTGACGCTTTCATTTTGGCGCGATTGGAAAAAGAAGGGTTGAAGCCTTCGCCCGAAGCCGACCGTGCGACGCTGATCCGACGCGTTTATCTGGATTTGATCGGGCTGCCGCCTTCGCCCGCAGACGTTGACGCTTTCCTGGCGGACAAATCGCCTGACGCTTATGAAAAAGTAGTTGACCGATTGCTGGCTTCGCCCCGTTACGGCGAAAAGATGGCCTTGCACTGGCTCGATCTGGCTCGTTACGCGGACACTCACGGTTACCACATAGACAGCCATCGAGACATGTGGCCGTGGCGAGATTGGGTCATCAAAGCCTACAACGAAAACAAACGCTTCGATCAATTCACGATTGAACAATTGGCGGGCGATCTGTTGCCGAACGCGACGACTGATCAAAAGATAGCTTCCGGTTTCAATCGCAACCACATGATCAATTTTGAAGGCGGCGCGATTCCCGAAGAGTATCTGAACGAATACGTCATTGACCGCGTTGAAACGACGGCGACGACCTGGATGGGATTGACCATGGGTTGCGCTCGTTGCCATTCGCACAAATTCGATCCGGTTTCGCAAAAAGAGTTTTATCAGTTTTACGCCTTCTTCAATAACGTGTTGGAAAAAGGTTTGGACGGCAATCGCGGCAATGCCATGCCGATTCTGGCGCTGCCGACCGACGAACAGAAAGCCAGGCAGGAAGAATTGAACAAAGCCATTCGCGATCTGACCGACGACTTGTCCGACAAAAACATTGAGCCTTTGCAGGAAGTCTGGGAAAAAACATTGCTCGGCAAAATGGCCGTCGCGCCGACCAAAGGCATTCTGGCGCATTACGATCTGGACGGCAGCCTTTCCGATTCTTCAGGTCGTTATCAACAGGGAAGAACCGTCAAAGGCGATCCCACATTCGGCGCGGGAATGGTCAGCCGCGCGGTTTCGCTGGACGGGCAAACCGAATTGAGTTTCGGCGACGTCGGTCAGTTCGACACTCAGAAACCATTCGCCCTCGCGGTCTGGATGAAACCCGGTGTCGGCAAAGTCGGCAATTTCATTTTTCAAAAGATCAGCGACCTCAAGACTCGTCGCGGGATCGAGATGGTTTTTGAAGAAACGCATCTGTTCGACATTCAGCGCTGGGCTTCTCCGTTGACGCTTCGATTGACCGCCGAATGGCCGTCGAATGCGATTGTCGTTCGCACCAGAGAAGATTTCAGAAATCAGGATTGGAAGCATCTGCTGATTTGCTACGACGGTTCTGGCAAAGCCGCCGGGTTGAAGATTTATCTGAACGGTAAACTCGCCGAAACTGAAACGCTGCGGGATTCGTTGACAGGCTCGATCAAAAACGACGCCGATCTGATGATCGGCAGCAAAGAAACCGGAAGAGCTTTCAGCGGCAGTCTGGACGATCTGCGTTTGTTCGGGCGAACCCTGGCCGCCGATGAAGTCGAACAGTTGGGAATTCATTTCCCGATTCAAACCATCCTTTCGGGCATCAGCGGCAAACGCAGTAAAGAAGAAGCTGAGCGGTTGAGAGAATATTACCTGACCCAAATCGCCTCAGATGAATTGAAGCGGAAGAATGCCAATCTGAAAGCTCTGAAATTGGAAAAGGCAGAGTTCGACAAATCCATCCTAACCACGATGGTCATGATGGAATTTGCAAAACCCCGCGACACGTTTGTTCTGGCTCGCGGCGATTACCGAAATAAAACCGATAAAGTCGCCGCCGGAGTTCCGTCTGTTCTGCCGCCGTTGCCAAAGGACGCAGCAACCAACCGCTTGACGCTGGCGAAATGGTTGATGGACGCCAACCATCCGTTGACCGGCAGAGTCGCGGTCAATCGTTACTGGCAGATGTTGTTCGGTCACGGCATAGTCAAAACCGTAGAAGATTTCGGCGTGCAGGGCGAACGCCCGGTTCATTCAGAATTGTTAGACTGGCTTGCAGTGGAGTTTTCAAACGCTGACGGAAAATCAGGGATGTGGAATGGCGAATCCGCGAATCCGCCATCCGCCATCAGCAATCCGCAATCAAATGGATGGGATACGAAGGCGATGTTGCGGTTGATCGTGACTTCGGCGACTTACCGGCAATCGTCGAAGGTAAGTCCGGCGCTGTTTGAAAAAGACCCCGAAAATCGCCTGCTCGCTCGCGGGCCGCGTCATCGTTTGCAGGCAGAACTTGTCCGCGACAACGCTTTGGCCGTCAGCGGACTGCTGAATCCGCGAATCGGCGGCAAGAGCGTCAAACCTTATCATCCGCTGGGGCTGTGGGAAGAGATGGCTTTCGGCGACGGATTCAGCGAACAGGTTTATGTTCAGAGCAAAGGCGCGGATTTATATCGCCGTTCGCTGTATACCTTCTGGAAGCGAACCGTTCCGCCCGCGCAGATGTCCACCTTCGACGCTCCCGACCGCGAAAAATGCGTCGCTCGCCGAGCGACGACCAACACGCCGCTGCAAGCTCTGGTGTTGATGAACGATCCGACTTACGTCGAAGCTTCGCGCAAACTGGCCGAACGCGCTTTGCTGGAAGGCGGCAAGGATGTGAATGCGAAAATCGCTTTTGCATTCCGTTGGGCGACGGCGCGCAAACCTTCGTCCGAAGAAACACGCGTGCTGCGCGAACTGTTGGCTCAGCAACTCGCCCGTTACCGCAACGACAAAAAAGCTGCAGTAGAATTCCTGAAGATCGGCGAATCAGCGGCTGACGCCAAGCTGGATCAAACAGAACTGGCCGCCTGGACGATGGTGACCAGCACAATCCTGAATCTGGATGAAACAATCACCAAAGAGTGAT
>CAYRQB010000364.1:0-5722 GCA_964426025.1 uncultured Heliomicrobium sp. | reverse complement strand
AGCCAATCCGTTGACGATTCGCCGGTTGATCCAGTTCGTGCCACAAAGCTATTTCGTGACCATCCCCGGCCAAACCGCCGATCACTGAATCAACATAATTTTCTATCCCGCCCAGCATTCTTCGGTTGGAACAGACAATGGCAATTCGCATACATGGAAGTGCGGGCGTCTCGCCCGCACTAAATCGCCGCGCTAATTAAATGAAGAGTTTGCGTAAATCGGGTTGCCGATTGGGAACGCACGCGCCCCCGCGTGCGAGCCTTCTGGGCGGCGCACATCGTTTCAACGGCCAAGACCAGCGCGCGAGGGCGCGCGCGTTCCCAGCGGCCAAGCTATTTTGTTGAGCGCAACAGAGCTTAATTCGCACGGCCTTCAATTGAATCGCAGGCGAGACGCCTGCGTTCCTAACACCTTCCGCTCGTCCGGTATTTCAGCAATCAAACTTCGCAAATATTCTTCCAATCGCTCGGCCAGATTCGCCCAATCGAATTCGCGCAAATCCGCTTCCACAGGTTTCGGCTGATGCAACGCGCTCCAGATGCCAGCCGAAAAATCCTCTAACGTCGGCGGAGCGAAGACGACGTGAGGCAGATTCAATCGCATCAATTCGCGCAATCGTGGAGCAACCACAGGTTTGCCCGCTGCCCCATATTCCAGCGCCTTGATCGGCGAAGCGTTGTGGTAATAAGGCTCTTCTTCGACCGGATACAAACCGACATCGCTGGCCGCGAAATAACCTGCGATCTCTTCGTAAGGAACTTCGCCCGCGTAAATGAAATGACGGCGATGTTCGGGCCTGACCTGACCGAGCAATCGTTCAGCCGTCGAACGATGCCCGACCAGCAAACAGGCAATCGCCGGGTCTTGTTGCCGCAATCGCTCAATCGCGCGAATGAAATAATCGCGCTCGCTGCAGGTCAGGCCGATCAAACTGACGACCTTTCGACCATTCAATCCGAACTTCGCGCGAACCTCGTCGCCGCTGGCGTTTCGCATTCGCCGCAAATCAGCGCCATTTGGCAGCAGAATCGCCTGTCTTCCCTGATGCCGCACTCTATCAACCATTCCCTGTGACACGCACAACACGGCGTCGGTTCGGCGGAAGTATTCTTCTTCCATCCGCCACCAAACATTGTCGTCGGAAATTTCCGTCGAACCGTCCACAAAATCGAAAACCAGCGGAACTCCCAACACAGGCGGAAAACCGATCAATGGAGCGTTCGGCCCGCAAATCACAACTTCAATCCCGTGCCGTCTGACGATCCGCGCAATCGTTCGCCAAACCATCCAATGATTCAAAGCCAGAGCCTTTGTCGGATTGCCGCGCAAACGACGCGTCACATCCAACGCGCGCGGCACGTGATGAACCATCACTCCGTGCCCGTTGAAGCTCTTTGACCTGCGGTAATACCGCAACGCCGCCAGATGCTTTAACGGATTCAGATACTCCGTCCGGTTCAAACAGCTTTCCCACAACGCGACATGAATTTCGTGCCCGACAGCCAACCGTTCAATAAAATATTGATCGCGCTGATGTCTGCCCGGCTCCCAAGTGTTGTGCGGTATCCAAAGAATCTTCATGTCCGCTTTATGCCGCCCTCAAAATCGCAATCAACGACGCGCAGGCTCGTTCACGCACAAACATGGGCAGACGCTGCGCAAGCAATTCCGTTTGATAAGCAATTCCCGTCAACAATGAATTGGCCAGAAACCTGAACCCAAAATGCCCGGTCAACACCGGAGTGCCCCACACATACAATTGCTCAATCGCCAACCCAAGCTCTGCCGCCACATCGCCAAGCTCCTGCGGAGTGAACAGGAACAAATGCCCGTCCGCGTCCGGTTTGAACTGATTCTTTTCCAGTTCAGTGAAATCCTGAATCTGC
Source organism: uncultured Heliomicrobium sp. (assembly GCA_964426025.1). GTDB lineage: Bacteria > Acidobacteriota > Blastocatellia > RBC074 > RBC074 > RBC074. The sequence continues at coordinate 3,836 of CAYRQB010000364.1, read as the reverse complement.
CTGTAAGTCGGCAACCGATTGCGGAAATGCGAACCGTTCGGCGTCGTCAACATTATCCTTCCGCCCGGATTCAGAAATCGTTTCAATTGCGCCAATAACTCGTCGGGATGCGCTACGTGCTCTATCACTTCGCAGGAGACAACCAGATCGAACGTGCCGAGTTCGCCGGGACTGAGGTCGAACATATTGCCGCCGACCACTTTAACCTGTCTTCCACTGGAAAATTCTTTCAAATGTTCTTCCAGCAATTCGGCACGCAGGTCGTTAGCCGTCACCTGACATCCTGCCGCAGCTAAACTGGCGGCCAGCCCGCCTCCGCCCGCTCCGACATCCAGCACGCTCTTCGGATTCAAACCCAGCGCAAGCTGATACGTCAGCAACGAATACATTCTTCCGTAAGCCCAGTACGACGGCGGATAACGAGTACCATATTTCCAGGCATACGGATCGTCTGTTACTCCACTCCGAAGCGGATAGATCACTGATAAGCCTTTTTGGCAGGCTTGAAGGAAAAGCGAGTAACTTGGATAGCTTGAAGCTGTCATTATGCTTGTTGACGGGTTTGTTATAGGTTACAGGCGACTATCATTTTGTGGCAGATCAATTCCGATAGCTCAATCGTCGAGAAAACCGGATAGCAGGTTTTTCAACCAAAGCATAAAACACACAACCAAAAGCCAGGCTCGCCGCAATAGCTCCGATCCAGATGACCAATGCTTTTCCTGCGGTTGATGCGCCGCCGAATGACACAGTCAGAAAATTGATCGCCCGGTGACCGACAAAGGTATGAGTCAGATAAACGCTGTAACTGCGATTGCCGATAAATTTCAACGGCAAAAGCCAGCTTGAGGTAAAAAGATGTCTGCGCGAAAGCAGGAGCAACAAAATTGCAGTCAGCGCGGCGGCGGCTGGGCGCGAATCCATTCGCCAGATAGCCAGAGCAAATTCAATAGCAATGGCTGCCCAAATCCATTGATGTCGTATTTTGCCTGCGCACGACCAGCATATCAGACCGCCCAAAACCAAGTAGTGCGCGTTATGAGCCAGCTTCCATAGCGATTCTCCCCATATCGCTGTAAACAACACCGAACCGACATACGATGCAATAGCTATTATTAACATCATCCGAAGAGCAAATTGATGGTAATCGCGAACGTTACGGCGAAGATACCTCTGCCTTATCAGCCAGAAAGCCAAAATCCATAACACATTGAATTGCATCAATGGAGCCATAAACCACAAGGCATATGAACCGGAAGTAGTCTGAGCCAGGCCTTGAACGAAAAAGATGGCAGGTATTATTTCCGAAAATCGAACCAATGGCTCAATTCCGTTTATCGCCGCGCTCAATTCATACCAGCCAGCGCCGAGCACAATCAACGCAATCCAATATGGTAAAGCCAGTCGAATTAATCGCCGTTTCAAAAATGCTGGCGCTGAAAAGTAATTTGATGACACTGGACGAAAGGAATGCGCCAGAAAGAATCCTGAAAGAATAAAAAAGCTCTCGAACCCGAACCGCAAGTGAGCAACCAGCCATTGAGGGTGTGGCAACAACCATTCGTCATTCGGCCATTTCGCCAACGATTGCGGGAAAAAGTGCATACCGATAACCGACAGACAAACAATCACGCGTAATATAGCTACGCTGTCGCGCGACGGAGTAACAAATGTGTCTGAATCAATGACCGGTTTTGTTACTGGCCGAATTTGGTATGTACTATCGGCAATCCCCGAATCTGTTTGCTGTCTGGGTGCTAACATAAATCTAGCTTCGATATAACTTTCGCCACCAGAAATTTAGGCGACAGTACCCACTGTTTTTGATGCGTGTAACTCCGGCAAGTAATGCCTGAACCAATCTATGGTTCGTTTCAATCCCTCGTCCAGGCTGATGTTTGGTTGCCAGCCTAATAGTTCTTTCGCTCGCGTGTTATCGGCATACATTCGCCAGATTTCGGTCGGGCGATAAGGCAATGCTCCGATGGCCACGGTGGATTTTGTTTCGGTCAACGCGGCGATTTTCAACACCAAATCCTTGATTGAAATTTCTTCGGCGGCGGCGATGTTGATGACGCCCTCGGTTTGTTTCCGGCATTCGGCGGCTTTGACCAATCCGTCAACCGTGTCGCCCACAAAATTGAATTCGCGCGTCTGTTCGCCTTTGGTCGTGCGGATGGGATTGCCCAGCAGGCAGTTGATGATCAGTTCGGGAATGACCGCTTTCGTGCTCTGGTAAGGGCCGTAAACATTGAACGGGCGCACAATGACAATCGAAGTCGAACCTTTGATCCGCTGTTTCATTCGGCAGTAAAGCTCGCCCGCGTATTTGGTGATGGCGTAAGGCGAAATCGGTTCCGGCGTCATGGTTTCGACAAACGGGACTTCGGTTTGATGGCCGTAAACTTCCGACGTTGACATATAAACGAAGCGTTCGATGTCGCCGCAAACGTCCAACAGATTGGCCGTGCCTTTGGCGTTGACGTCGAAACATTCTTCGACCTGCACGAAGCTCTGTCCGACGTGGTTGTAAGCCGCCAGATGGAAGACAACTTCCGGACGGTAGTCGCGAACTCCGACCAGCGCTCCGCGATTGCGCAAATCTGCTTCGATGATTTCGATTCGATCCCAGCAATCGCGCAGCCGTTCGTTTTTCATGACGTTGCCGTAACGCACGGTGACGCCGACCTTTGCGCCTTCGGCCAGCAGGCGATGAACCAAATAGCTGCCGATAAATCCGGAGCCACCCGTAACCAACACTCGTTTATTTTTCATAGTCATAAAGTAGTTAAAGAATTATTTCCCGCCCACGAAGCCACACGAAGAGGACACGAAGACAAGAAAGAAACGAAGAACATAGACAGGATTCACAAGATCGAACAGGATTAACATAAGTTTCTTTGGTTCGACCTTTTACAATTATTTCATCCTGTTGAATCCTGAAAATCCTGTCTAAAAATTTTCCCCTTCTCGTGGGAGAAAGGTTTTCCTTGAATTGATGCCTCACATACGTTGCTCGTCCATCAAAGTGAAAAATTCGATTACTTCCGTTTCCGCCTGAGCGCGTTCTTTTTCTGTGTTGACGGTCAGATGTTTGCCCTGATGCTGGTATACGGACAATTGTCGCGCTTCGGTCAGCCGCGAAAGAAATTCAGGCATGTCCGAACCTCGCTGCAGAAAATCCAGCGCCGCCGGTTGGCACAACAGATAACCAATATTGATCCAAAACGGTAGACGAGGTTTTTCTTCAAAGGCCGTGATGCGTTTGTCTGCGCCGAAGCTTACTATTCCGAAAGGACTGTGCAATGGATAAACCGTCAAAGTCGCCGAAGTTCCAGCGCGTTGCTGTTCTCGCCGCAAAGCAGCCAGATCAACATTGGCTATTGTGTCGCCGTAACAAATCAGCGCCGAGCCGTTGAAATAACGCCTCGCATCCATAATGCGATCAGTCATGCTGACTTCGCCGGAGTTGACGCAGGTAATTTCCCATTGCGGAGGGCAGGATTCGTAAACGAACTGTTCAATCGCTTCGGCTTTGTATCCGGTGCAGATGACGAAACGATCAATGTCGCCTTCAGCCAAATGTTGCAGCAGGTAATACAACAGCGGATGCCCGTTCAACGGAACCAGGGCTTTGGGCAGATGTTCGGTGAATGGCCTCAGCCGTTCGCCTTTGCCACCGCATAACAAAACCGCCGTCAGATCAGACATCGAAGGTGAAGAAATTTTCTCCCACGAAAACACACGAAGAAAACACGAAGGGAAAAATTGATTGTGATTGGTAACTGCTCAGCCTGTTCTTCGTCGCGGAGCGACGGTTGATATTAGCCCGGCGT
>CAYRQB010000363.1:0-5726 GCA_964426025.1 uncultured Heliomicrobium sp. | reverse complement strand
ATGTGCGCCAGCGCGACCGCCTTGCCGTTTGCCGACGAATCATTTGATCTGATAACAGCTTTGGACGTGATCGAACATCTGGACGATGACGTCAAAGGCCTGGGCGAAATTCGCCGCACATTGAAACCTGGCGCTCCGGCGGTGATTTACGTTCCGGCGTTTCAGGCTTTGTGGGGGCCGAACGATGATCAATCCGGTCACAAACGGCGTTACCGTCTACCAGAATTGCAAGCGGCGGTCGAAAAGTCCGGTCTGAAAGTCGAGCGCATCAGTTATTCGAACTTCGCCATGTTTTTGCCAATCTGGCTGGGAAGAAAACTGCTGAACCTGTTGGGACGAACTGAAGCCAGCGAAAACCGGATCAATCATCCGTTGATCAACAAACTGCTGGCGCGCGCGTTTTCCAGCGAAGCCAACTGGCTGCGGCGACACCGGCTGCCGTTTGGCGTTTCGATTGTTTGTGTCGCCAGAAAGGCATGACGAGAAAGGATGGTTCTCCGTGCTGGAAATTTACGTTCTTTTCTTTTACATCCCGCGCAAGGTCCGGTCGTTGGCCAAACCTCGCGGTCAAAGCGTGGCGGCCTGGAGCCTGATGGCAATGGGAGCCTGGATAACCGCTGAAATAATCACGCTGTTTCTGATCCTGCTGCTGATGACCCTGTCACGCGATCTGGCGGATAGCGGATTGTTTATGTTTTCCACCTGGGTAATCAGTTTCCTGGCCGCGGCGGGCGCAGTCAGCCTGGTATTTCGCCGCCTGAGGCAAATGCCTTTGCGACAGGCGGGCGAAGCTCCATGGCAATGATGCAAATGCAAAATATGAATCCGAAACTTTCACTGTTCCTGCCTGTTTATAACGAAGAAGAAAACCTCGAACGATTGAACGCGAAGATTTTCGAGGCAATGACCGAACTCGGCCACAGCTTCGAGGTGATTTACGTTGACGACGGCAGCAGCGACCGCAGTCTGGAACTGCTGGAAAAATTCGCCTCAACGGATTCGCGTATCAAGGTGATCAGCTTTCGTCGCAATTACGGCCAGACGGCGGCCATGTCCGCTGGCATTGACGCGGCGCGCGGAGAAGTGCTGATACCGATGGACGCCGATTTGCAAAACGATCCTGCTGACATCGCGCGATTGTTGGAGAAACTGGACGAAGGTTACGACGTGGTTTCCGGCTGGCGAAAAGACCGGCAAGACGCTTTCATCACTCGCACTTTTCCGTCGCGCATCGCCAACGGTCTGATTTCCAGAATCGGCGGAGTCAGGCTGCACGATTACGGCTGTTCGCTGAAAGCATACCGCCGCGAAGTTCTGAAAGACGTCAACCTTTACGGCGAGATGCATCGCTTCATTCCGATTTACGCCGCCTGGGCCGGAGCGCGCGTCGCTGAAATTCCGGTCGCTCATTACCCGCGCACCGCCGGAAAATCCAAATACGGTTTGTCGCGCACGATCAAAGTCGTTTTCGATCTGGTGACGATCAAATTCATGGCCAGTTATCTGACCAAACCGATTTACATCTTCGGATGGGCGGGAGTGCTGGCTTTCGCCGTATCGGCGTTTTCGGCGCTCTTTGCTTTTTCGATGAAATGGCTGGATTGGCCCAAGCACGCCGATTTCATTCAAACCCCTTTGCCCGTGTTGGCGATGGTCATGCTCGGATTGGGCGTGCAGTTTTTCCTGATGGGTTTGATCGCCGAAATGCTGGTTCGCACTTATCACGAATCTCAGGACAAACCTATTTACACGATCAAGACGAAAATCAACTTTGAAAAAAGCGAGGCCGCAGATGAACACCGATAAACGCAGATTCAATTTTGGCATTAAGGTTTTGGCTTTGGTGTTTCTGTTTGGCGTTGGGCAACTGGCCTTGGCGCAGATGATCAGCTTCGCGCATCCGCTCGACCCCCTCAGCCGGGATGAAATCTCGCTGGCGGCAAAAATTCTTAAAGACGGCGGCAAGGTGACAAACGCCAGCCGATTTCAAACCATTGTTCTGCGCGAACCGCCGAAAGCCGAAGTCCTGAATTACAAAACCGGCGACCAGTTTCGCCGCGAAGCATTCGCCGTCGTTTACGAGCGCGCCGCCAATAAAACTTTCGAAGCCGTCGTTGATCTGAAAAAACAATCCGTCATTTCGTGGAAAGAGATTCCCGGAGTTCAGCCGCCACTGCTGATCGAAGACGTTTTTCTGATTCAATCCGTAGTCCGCAACAACCCCGAATGGCAGGCGGCGATGCGCAAACGCGGCATCACCGAATTCAACAAGGTTCAAATCGAAGCATGGTCAGCGGGCAATTTCGGCTTCCCGGATGAGCAGGGCAAACGATTGTTTCGCGGCCTGTCTTATTACCGAGGCGATACCAAAATGCCTTACGCCCATCCGATTGAAGGCGTCGTTGCAGTGGTGGACGTCAGCGCCAAAAAAGTTTTGAAGCTGATTGATTCCGGCGTCGTGCCCGTGCCGAAAAAGACTTTTGATGTTGACGAAAAATCCGTCGGCCAATTGCGCGAAGCTCCGAAGCCGTTTCAGATCGTTCAACCGCAAGGCGGCAGTTTTGAAATTCGCGGCAACGAAATCCGCTGGCAGAAATGGCGCTTTCGATACGCATTGCATCCGCGCGAAGGTCTGGCGCTTTACACCGTCGGTTACGAAGACAACGGCAAGCTGCGCCCGGTGATGTATCGCGGATCGTTGTCGGAAATGGTCGTGCCTTACGGCGACCCCAGCGACGCGTGGTTCATCCGCAACGCCTTCGACGAAGGCGAATTCGGAACCGGGCGATTGGCGGTGCCGCTGGAAATGAATCGCGACGTGCCGGAAAACGCGACTTTGCTGGACGCCGTTTTTCCCAATGAATCCGGCGGAGCCGCAACCGCCAAAAACGTCATTGGCATTTACGAACGCGATGGCGGCGTCGCCTGGAAGCATGTTGATTATCTGACGAATACAAACCAGTCACGGCGCGCGCGGCAATTGGTGCTGTCGTTTTTCGCCATCGTCGGCAATTACGATTACGGATTCAATTGGGTCTTCCATCAGGACGGCACGTTGGAAATGGAAGCGCTGTTGACCGGCGTGATGTCCACCAAAGGCGTCGCGGTCGGCAATCACGGAAATCACGATTCCAGTTTCGGCCATCTGGTCGCTGAAGGCGTCGAGGCGGTTCATCACCAGCATTTTTTCAACTTCCGCCTGGACCTGGACGTTGACGGCACAGGCAACACGGTCGTCGAACAGAACACAGAAGCTTTGCCGACGGGCAAAAACAATCCTTACAACAACGCTTTCGTGATGAAGGAAACGACGCTCAAGTCAGAAGCCGAAGCTCAACGCCAATTGAATCTGGCCACGCATCGCCGCTGGCGCATCGTCAATCCATCGGTCAAAAACAACCTGGGACAACCGACCGGATATTTGCTTTTCACCGGAGAGAACTCAGCGCCGATGGCCGGCGTCAATTCGGCGGTTCGCAAACGCGCGGGATTTTTCAATTCGCATCTGTGGGTGACGCGCGAATCGCCGGACGAAATTTATGCCGCCGGTTTTTACATCAACCAGCACAAAGGTGGCGAAGGTTTGCAGAAATGGGTGAAACAAAACCGCCCGCTGGAAAATCAGGATGTCGTGTTGTGGTATACCTTCGGTGTGACGCACATCCCGCGCCCGGAAGATTGGCCGGTCATGCCGGTTCACAAAGCCGGATTCAAACTGATGCCTTATGGCTTCTTCACGCAAAACCCTGCTTTGGATTTGCCGAAGTGAGCAGATGTTATGAGCACCCACGACGAAAAATTGCTGGATGACATTGGCTGGCACCTGTTGGAAGAATTGCAGGCCGATGCCCGCATGACTTACGCCGAACTTGGACGTCGTGTCGGATTGTCCACCCCGGCGGTGATGGAACGCATTCGTAAAATGGAAGACGCAGGAATCATCACAGGTTATCGCGCGGAGGTGAATCCTGGAAAAGTCGGCTTTCAGGTCACGGCGTTCATTCGCATCGGATTGGCGCATCAGGTTCTGCCCCGTATGGACGCGCTGTTCCGCGACATTCCCGAAATCGTCGAATGCCATCGAGTGACGGGCGACGATTCCTTGATCCTGAAAATTCATGTGACTTCGATCACGCATCTGGAACAGGTCATTCACCGCATCACGCCTTACGGAATGCCTGCGACTTCGATTGTGCTGTCGTCGCCGATTTCCGGTCGTCCCATCGAACGCAAAATGGTCGAGCAAGCCAACAAAAAACCTCGCGGAACACAGTAAAGCAGTAAAACCAAATGTGCGGAATTATCGGATACATCAATCTTGATCGTCAGCAAACGGCCAGCGAACAAATCGCCCGCTCGATGGCCGGAGCAATCATTCATCGCGGCCCCGACGACGAAGGCTTTTATTTCAACAAAAACGTGGCGATGGGAATGCGGAGGCTTTCGATCATTGATCTGGCTGGCGGTCATCAGCCGATCAGCAACGAAGACGGTTCGGTCTGGGTGGTCTTCAACGGAGAAATTTACAATTACCGCGAACTGCGCCAGCGGCTGCTTGATCGCGGTCATCAATTCAAAACCAATTCCGACACCGAAGTCATCGTTCACCTTTACGAAGATCACGGCGATGATTTGGTCAAACATCTGAATGGGATGTTCGGCTTTGCGCTGTGGGACGAACGCCGCCAGCGAATGCTCGTCGCCCGCGACCGCATGGGCGAAAAGCCGCTTTACTTCACGCAAACCGGCGAGGCATTCGTTTTCGCTTCCGAGCTGAAAGCGCTGGTCGAACATCCGTCCATCGAGCGACACATAAATCTGCTGGCGCTGAGAAAGTATCTGCAATACGAATTCGTCCCTTCGCCGCACACCATGCTGGAAGGCGTGCAGAAACTGCTTCCCGCTCATCGTCTGATTTTTGAAAACGGACGATGGCGAACTGAAAGTTATTGGAAAATCAGCTACGACGACGAACGCTTGAAAATCAGCGAAGAGGAAGCAGCCGAAGAAATTCGCAACCGACTTCGCGAAGCCGTCAGGATGCGGCTGGTTTCGGATGTGCCGTTGGGCGTGCTGTTGTCGGGCGGAATTGATTCAAGTTCGATGGCCGAAATGGCCTGCGAAGCTGCGGGCGGCAGAGTCAAAACTTTTTCCATAGCCTTTGAAGAAAAATCATTCGACGAATCTTCATACGCTCGCCGCGTCGCCGCGCAACTCGGCACCGAACATTACGAACAGCGATTCACAGAACGCCAAATGCTGGACATCGTGCCGGAAATTCCGCGATTGCTGGACGAACCGCTCGGCGATGGTTCGCTGATTCCGACCTTTCTGCTGTCGCGTTTCACTCGCCAACACGTGACTGTCGCGCTGGGCGGTGACGGCGGCGACGAACTGTTTGCAGGCTATCCGACTTACGGCGCGCATCGAATGGCGAACCTTTATCGAATGCTTCCGCGTTTTGTCCGCGCCGGAATCATCGAACCTGCCGTCGCGCGCTTGCCGGTTTCGACCGAAAATCTGTCGTTCGATTTCAAAGCCAAACGCTTTGTGCGCGGAGCTTCGCATGCGGCGGGAACTCGCCACACCATCTGGATGGGATCGTACGACGCCGCCGAACAGCGCAAACTGCTGAATCCCGAAATCATCGCCGCCTGCCCGGACGAAGTAGTTTTCGATGAAGTTTTGCCCTTCGACCGTTTGAACGGAACTCATCATGCCGCGCG
>CAYRQB010000362.1:0-5746 GCA_964426025.1 uncultured Heliomicrobium sp. | reverse complement strand
TTGGCGTATTTGGAAACGTATTCCGGCGAAGCCATGTACATTTTGCGTCCGCCGACTTCGCGCGGCAGACCGGCGTTTGGTTGAGCCGAAAGGCGTCGCGTCGTGTGAGGTCGCATCTTTTCTATGGCTTCCAGAATGATCTGTGGCCCGACCGAACAATTCAAACCGATGACGTCTCCGCCGTCCTGATTCAGCCATTTGTCCAAACGCTCGGTGAAAATTTCCGGCGATGTGCCGAAGGCGGTTTCGCACTGTTCGTTGATGGTCATTTGCGCGAAGATGACGTGATCGCTCAATTCCCGAACCGCGCGGATCGCCTGATGCATTTCCGCCAAATCCTGAAAAGTTTCCAGCAGGAAACAGTCAACGCCGCCTTCCAGCAAAGCTTCGACCTGTTCCTTGAAAAGTTCCTTCGCTTCATCAACCGAAGTCGGGCCGTATGGTTCGATGCGGATGCCCAGAGGAGAAATGGCTCCGGCGACAAAGGCGTCGTGTTTGGCGGTTTTGACGGCTTCGCGCGCAATTTGAGCGGCCAGAATGTTGATCTCGCGCAGCTTGTCGTCCAGGCCTTGCGCGGCCAGCTTCAACCGCGAAGCGCCGTAAGTATTGGTCTCGATGATTTCAGACCCGGCTTTGATGTACTGGCGATGGATGTCCAGAATCAGGTCGGGCGTGGACAGGTTCAATTCGTCGTAACAACGATTGATGTAAACGCCCTTGCTGTAAATCATCGTTCCCATCGCGCCGTCAAAAACGCGAACTCGATCTTCTTGAATGAATTCTCGGAAGTTGTTCATGGCTATGCCGCCTATATGCAAAAAACCTCGCGTTTCAAACAACGCGAGGTTCATTACGAATCTTGATCTTCAGTTGTGAAGCTGGATTTCCGGTTTGGCTCTTTAGCAGTTTTTATCGTGGAGCAATTTGCCGGAAATCGCCACGCGCTGATTGTCGGTGCAGCTTTCAGATTTGCTTTTCAGACAGATTTGCCTTGCAGAAAATGAAAGCGGAGGCAGAAGGATTCGAACCTTCGGTAGAAGTTTTAGCCCCTACAACGGTTTAGCAAACCGCCGCCTTCAGCCACTCGGCCATGCCTCCGTAACGAGCGCACATTGTCTCCATCGTGACGTAGGCTGTCAAGATGCGGCTCAGGCTTTTTGATTTCGCTGACGGCGATTGCTATCGGAGAGCAAATTGAGTTTAAGAGATTTGCCTTCAATCTCCTTTCTCAACGCCTGAATCCGGCTTTCGTTTGAGCAGTTTGCCATGTCTGTTTTCAGGGCTTCGATCTCTTTTCGCAATTCGACTTCCACAGGCAAACAGCGGGCGCTTTTCAAAATTGAATAGCCGAGCCGCATGTCTGCTGGCGTGGCAAAATAATCGTTCAGGTCCAACGGTTTGCCCTTGCCCGGAAGATCATCGAATTCGCCAGCCTCCATCGCTTCAAGGATTTTGTTTTCGATCAGTTTTCCAAACATAGCCTGATTGAGAATCTGTAGTCTTGCGCTTAGACTGTTGGCGCTCCATTGAGCGGTCACAGAATTACATTCGATGCTTTGCTTTTCAAGCAGGAATTTCCGTCTGACCGTCTCGCAAAAACGGAATCATTGCAGTGATAAAAAATGCTACAAGTTCGATGGCAGTTGATGGCGACAATGAATTGGCGATTCGCCATCTGTATGAACAACACGGCGTTGACAATTATTACGCGAAATTCGGCGTCGAATATCGAAACCCACACGAAGCAAGCATTCGCGAAGTTTTGCGGGAAGCCATCGCACTTTGGCGGCCAGACCTGAGTTGTGTTTTGGATTTGGCCTGTGGCAGCGGAGAGATCACGATTGCGCTGCAAGAGCTTGGTTGTTCGAGGATAGAAGGAGTTGATCCTTACACAGGCGAAGCCTATCTGACCAGAACCGGACTAATGGCAGAGGCTGTCAGCTTTGAATCCATTGCGTCCGGTGCGCTGGCCGGACGGCGCTACAGTTTGATCATCTGCAGTTTTGCCATGCATTTGATTGAAGAATCATGGCTGCCGGCATTACTGACTCAACTCGGTCTTATTGCCAATAGCCTGATGATCATTACTCCTCATAAAAGGCCTGAGATAAATGCCGATTGGGGATGGACGCTCGAAGGCGAGTTCGTTGTCAGTCGAGTCAGAGCCAGGCTTTATAGATTGAAAAGTTGAGAAAGCATAATCGGGCCAATGGCATCACAGGCAAACTCGTGGCTGAACTTTGCAGAAGGGGGAGCAACGATGATTTCACTTCAGAGTTTTAGAGATCAATTCAGACAGTTATATGGAAGCGAGCCAAGAGTTTTTTCCGCTCCTGGTCGCGTCAATCTGATTGGCGAGCACACTGACTACAACGCCGGTTTTGTGCTGCCAATGGCGATTGACCGTAGGACTTATGTTGCGGCTGCTCCGCGTATTGATCGAATTGCGCGCTGTGCTTCGACGGATTTTGAAGGCCAGGTTGAGTTCGAGATGAGCGCCGAACTGAAGCCGGCGGGCGATTGGGCGAATCACGTTCGTGGATTGGCGGCTTGTTTGTTGCGCGACGAGTTCGATCTGAGAGGAGTGGATTTGCTGATTTCCAGCGATGTGCCGATTGGCGCGGGGCTTGGTTCGTCAGCGGCGCTGGAAATTGCCGTTGGTTTTGCCTTGCTGAAAACATCGGATCAGATGGTTGATCTGGTTGATTTGGCGCTGGCGGCGCAGCGTGCGGAGCAGGAATTCGCCGGAACTCAATGCGGAGTGATGGATCAATACATAGCCTGTCTGGGAATCAAAGATCATGCGCTATTGATTGATTGCCACAGTTTGGAATACGAAGCCGTGCCTATGGACTTCGGCAACGCCCGCATAATTGTCTGCAATTCCATGATCAAACACGATCTGGCATCGGGCGAATACAATCAGCGCCGTGCCGAATGTGAAGACGCTGTGCGGCGATTGGCAGGGCATTTGCCGGGAACTCAATCATTGCGTGATCTAGAGCTGGATGAATTCGATCAATGGGCTGACGCCCTGCCGGATGTCGTTCGCCGTCGAGCCAATCACGTCATCACCGAAAACGCCAGAACGCTGGCGGCAGTTGACGCCTTGAAACTCGGCGATTTGAATCAGTTTGGAAAATTGATGCTCGCTTCGCACGAAAGCCTGCGTGAAGATTACGAAGTCAGTTGTCGCGAGCTTGATTGGCTGGTGGATTTCGCCAGAAGTTTTGACGGCGTTTTCGGCGCGCGAATGACCGGAGGCGGATTCGGCGGGTGTACAGTAAACCTTGTGGCTGCCGATCGGGTTGAAGACTTCATTACTGAAATCAGTCGTGCATATCTGCGAGACATCGGTTTGACGACCGTAAGTTATGTTTGTCTGGCTTCCGGGGGAGTAAAGGAAGAACACTGAACAGACCAAAATTATTCCAATTGCCACAAGATAGAGTTGTCTTTATAATGTGCCCACTCAATAAGTAGTGGTTATATGACTTTAGAGTTGCCGACGCCCTTGAGACAAAATTGTCTTGTGACAAAATCGTAATGATGAATATGTCAGTCAGAGTTTTCAATCGAAGCCAATTTGCCGAAGTTGTTGCATCATCTCTTTTGCGACTTCGCGGTGTTGCCGTGTGTATAGTGGTTTGTTGTGTTACCGCTCAGGGAGTTTTGGCGGACACAATTACATACAGGCAATTGCGTCAGGATCAAGGGCGCGATTCAGCGACCATTGCATCTATTCCCAAAGTCGCTCGCTCGGCTGATCAAGAGCAAAATCAGCAAGGGCAGGGACAGCAAAATCAGCAGTCCGGCACGGCGCAGGAAAGTCCGACTCATCCTGAATTTGTTCGATTGCCTGATGGCCGCATAGTGCGTTACGGACCTGGAATTATCTGTGACGAGAATTGCGTGGAGCCAATCGCTCCAGCAGCTTTTCGCGGTCCGGGGCCATCTTTGTGGTGGATAGTTCCGCCCATCATCGCAGGTGGAATCTTATGTGCTGTGTTGTGCCGTCCTGACCGCGATTCAAATCCGTTACCGTCACCCACGATAGTCATACCGCCAGCCAGCCCGCAGCCGACTGCGACAGTAGCTTCAACGCCAACGCCGACTCCACCACCGCTGGCTGAAATCCCTGAACCGGGCACTCTGATTTTATTCGGAGCGGGCTTGGGCGCTCTTCTGGCCAGAAAGCGTCGTAAAGCTGCGAAGCAACCACCGGTTTAATTACGCCCAAACTCAACCCTCTGACGACACTTAAATCCGAAGCCCGCCTCGGAAACGATTTCCTCTGTTTCGACTGTCAGCGAATAAGCCAATAATGACAAAGGCCGATTTCTTTCGATAATATCTCTATTTCCAGTTCGTCGTTTGTGTGTCGGGCAAGCTTGCAACCATAGTGACAATTTCCGTTCTAATGTTTGGGGATTATGAGCAGGAGAAGGCGCTATCAATAGAGGCAAGAGAGATATGAAAAGAATTACTGTAATTGCTTTGGCGGGGATAATTTCAATTTCGGCTTTGGCCATGGGCTTTGATTGGGAACGAGCTGTTTCTTTATATAAACAGGGGCAATTCCGCGAAGCCGTCAGCGAGTTTCAAAAAGTTCTGACTGAATATCCTGACCATGCTGACAGTTGGAAATTTGTCGGCTTGTCTTATTACCAGTTGAAAGAATTTCAATCCGCACTTGAACCTCTGGAAAAAGCAATTGAGCTTAAACGCAAAGAAAATCGAATTGACAGGGACCTGGATCGCGCGCTCGGACAGTCTCATTTGGCGCTGAACCAGTACGAAAAGGCGTTGCCGTACTTTGAGGCTCTGACGAAAGCGCAGGCGAATGTGGCGGTCAATCATCACCTGTTGGGCGTGACGTATGCGAATCTCAATCGCCCGGAAGAAGCGGCGGAAGAGTTTCGCAAAGCGTCAAAGCTCGATCCTAAAGATGTTGATTCCTGGTATTACTTGGGCGTTCAGCAATTTCGTACAGGTCAAATCAATGACGCTGTAATTACTTTACGCAATGGTCTGGCGGCAGATCCCAAGAATCCTGAAATGATGGGATTGCTTGCGGAATCGTTGTTGCGACAGGCGGCAAATGAAAAGGACGAAAAGAAAATTGCCGCTGCTTTTGATGAGGCTATTCGAGTCGCCAATAATCTGAGAAACGTTAAGGACGATGCCGCTGCCGCCGAATTGCTTGGACGCGCTTATTTGGGAGCGAAGAAATTCGCCCAAGCTGAAACGTTTCTGTCGAAAGCCCTGGAAGGCACTCAACAGCCGAGCGCTGCGCTATATTTCAATGCCGGTTTTGCCATGGCTCAGAACAAAACCTGGCCGCGCGCTGCCGAGATGTTCTCGGCGGCGGACAAGTTGAATCCGAATGACGTCAACACGCTTTATTATCTTGGCTACGTTTACGAGAATTTGCGGCAATATCCTCAGGCGCTTGAAGCTTATACGCGTGCGTTTGAGGCAAGCGGGCGCAGCAATTCCGACCTCAAAGCGAGCATTGATAGGGTTACGCCATTGACGAGGCAATAGGGAAGAAGCTGAAGAGTGGAAGGGCGAAGGTTTGATTGGCTGGTGGATAAGCATGAGAAAAGGCCGAGTTCGAACTCGGCCTTTTCTCATGCTTAGTCGCTTGGTTTCTCGACAAGTTGTGTTTAGCAGCTTGGCGGGAAGACCGGGACGGTGTAGGCGTTGACCGCTGACAGCGTCAGTTTGTGCAGGTTGTGACCGC
>CAYRQB010000361.1:0-5764 GCA_964426025.1 uncultured Heliomicrobium sp. | reverse complement strand
ATGGACATCCTGTCCGCACTGGTGTCGCGAGCATCCTGCTCGCGTTGAAAGTGAAGCCAACTCATTCAGGTCGTATCGCGACCAGATAATGAGTATTCAACACTCGCAGCTTTTCCAGCAATAAACACAAACTGTGAAAACGTGGGGCGAGTTTTCGGGTTATGGGCGGGGCAAGCGTGATGCGGCGGAAATCATACCGGCAATTCGGAAACAGCGAGCGAATCTCTGCCGGACGTATGCCGCGAGTCTGATCGTTTTTCGGATTCAGCCAGAAATCGTACCAGATGATCAAACCGTCCGGTTTCACGACTCGCATCATCTCAGCGGCAATCGAAGCTTTCATCTGATCGTCCAGAATCGAACTGAAAACAGTAAACTGCAAAACCAGGTCGAAGCTTCGGTCAGCGTATGGCAAATATCGTCCGTCGGCGTTGATCAGGTTCAGATGAGGCGTGGCCGTTTTGGCTTCTGCCAATCGCCAATCCAACAGTTCAACTCCGTTCAGCAGTGAAGGCTTTGCGCCAAGCCATAACAATTCGCGCAAAACGCCACCCGAACCGCAGCCGATTTCCAGAATCCTTTTGTCTGTCAAAGTCGAACAGCCTTTGCGGCGCAACAACGACAACAATTCGCGCTGCCGTTGCTGAATCAGGTAAAGCTGTCCCGGGTTGAGCAACGAATTTAATTCATGGCCGGACAGGTCGTTTTGTCGTCTGCGATATTCCGCGCGCAAACGATCAAGATCGTCTGATTGCCGGTTCTGCGTGGGGATCGTGGAATCGTTCACTCTACGCTCCGCCAGCGATTTGCAAATTTGATTAGTCCGATCAGGAATCCCAAACCATAACTCAGGTGTAGTGAGGAGAAGATGGTTGGGAGTAGCAGCAGATGCGTCCAAAATTGATTTTCGCTTCTGCGTGCCGTCAGCAGGGAAGCTAACAAATTGGCCGAGAGATAGCAACAAATTATTCCGCCCAACAGGTACAGGCCAAGCGTAGTCCATAAAGACAGAAGAAGCGAAAAGAGCAGTGAAGCGACAAACATCGGCGGAATGAATTGCCGAGCGGACATCTGGCGAGGATGTTTTTGCAGCACTCGGACTTTCCAATAACCATACTGAAAATATTGCTTGAAAAGTTTTTTCAGCGTGCCTCGGCTGTAATATTTGGATCGAACATCCGCTGCCAGCAAAATCTTCGCGCCCAGTTTTCTCAGCCTGTAGTTGTATTCATCGTCCTGATTGCGAACCAGTTCTTCGTCGTAAAGACCCGCGAGTTCGATGATTGATCGTTTGTAAGCCGGGAAGGCGACAGTGTCAGCCAGAATGGTTTTGTCTTTGACCGTGCGAAAAGCCGAGCCGCCAACGCCGAACGGCGAACTCATCGCCGCCGCAATGGCCTGAGCCGTCGCCGTGTCGCCGATGGTTTCAATCGGACCGCCGACGCCATCCGCCTCTCCGCTGTTCAGATGTTCGACGCAGCGGCGAATGTAATCCGGCGCGATTTCGCAATGACCGTCAACTCGCACAATGATTTCTCCGCGAGCCTGTCTGATAGCCGCGTTCAAACCAGTCGGAGCAATCTTTCCCGGATTCGCAATCAGCTTCAAATTTGGATGATTCGCCTGCAATGATTGAACGATCTTTGCCGTGTCATCGGTCGAACAGCCGTCGGCGACGATGATTTCCAATTGATCCGACGGGTATTCCTGATCAAGCACACAGCTTACGCTTCGAGCGATAAAACCTGCTTCATTCCTGACCGGCATCACAACTGATACGAATGGATTCATCTTGGTTGAAGCTTGGAGCGCGAGCATCCCTGCTCGCATGGTGTCGCGGGCATCTTGCCCGCCTTCAAGAAAACAAAGCTACTTCAATTTACTCACCACTGCTTTGAATTTACCGCTGGAAGTTCTTTCAATGTTACTAACAAGATGTACCTCAGTTTTAACATCGCCCACGTGCAACTGCATATTCTGCCTGATTCGTTCCCCGTCCGATTCGCTGTAATCTTCCGCAGGTACTACCAGAATTACAAACCGGTCGAGTTTTTCCTGAATAACCTGCGCTTCCATTATTGTCGCCACACCTTTGAACGCGGTATCGAAGCGTAGAATCTGTCTTCCGTCCGGCGTAAGGCACATATCTTCAATGCGACCTTCGATGGATTCCAGAATCGGCATTTGCCGTTCGCACGGGCAGGATTGATCAACCGCCCATCGCGCGGCATCGCCGATGCGGTAACGTATCAACGGCTGCAAGGTGTTATGCAATCCGGTACAGACTACTTCGCCAATAACTCCCGGCGGGCAAGGCTGGCCGCGTTGGTCAATTATTTCGATAATGCCGACATCCGGGCTGACATGGTAACTCCCGTGTTCGCATTGGGACGCAAACATACAACATTCGACCGCGCCGTAACGGTCAAAGATTTTGCATTGCCAGGCAGTTTCGATAGCTTCGCGTAACTGATCGGTGACAGTTTCTGAAGTAGTGAAAACCGCCTTTGCTTTTGGCAGTGACAGGTTGTTATCCAGCGAATACCTGGCAATAACATTCAATGCGTTCGGGTAACCCATAACTACCTTTGGTTTGAACTCGCGCAGGAATTCAATGTAACTAGGCAGATTTTGCGGTGAAAGATGGTAGATCGAAGCGTAAGCTAAATCTTCAGCCGGACTGAATCGCCAAAACGGAGGTTGCGCCTGATCGAAGCGGCAAACTTTACGCGCTCCGAACATCACTCGGCGGTCGCGATAATTCGTGCCAGCCCAGTTCAGGTTGCGGGCTTCCGGTACGGCCAGTTCCAAAGCATGCATATCCGGCGAGTAGTAAATTTCCGTCGGCGTGCTGGTTGTTCCGCTGGATTTGAATACGCTTGTTCCTTTGGGTGGTTGATGCGTCGTCAGCAAATCGCGGGCACGCGTTCTCAGCGTTTGCTTGTCCAGCAATGGCATGCGGGAAAACGCTTCCCAGACAGGTGTCGTTTCGGTGATTCCTGATTGCGAAATAACCTCGCGATAGTAACTGGAACAGGTTGCGGCTTTCAGCAAACCTCCCAAACGTTGTTCCTGAAACTGCCGAAACTGATCCTGCGTCCAGCGTTCTCGCGTCTTCAATTCGCTGACCAACCTGTGGAAGGTCGAACTGAAACGGCGTTTGTACCACCACCACCCGTAACCGGCGACGATCATTTGCTGAACTTTGACGGGACTGTTCAAATAAATTGTGTCAGACAATCCGGGCATCAGTTATTTTGATATTCTTTTTGGGTTGTAACTGCTCAGCCTGTATTTTGATATTCTTTTTGGGTTGTAACTGCTCAGCCTGTTCTTCGTCGCGGAGCGACGGTTGATATTAGCCCGGCATTTCAACGCTTGTCATTACCCAAATTTTTGCTTTCTGAAGCCCGCGAACGCGGGCGTAAGCGTAAAGCCTGGGGGTTTAGGCGTAGCCGAAACCCCAGGAAAGCGTCAGATGGGATCATTGAGCCTACGAAGTGGGCGGCAGCCATTCGTTTGTCGGCTGCCACAGTCTGTCGCCCGCTGTCGCGGGCTTCGCGTGTTTTCGTCAATGTTCCCAGGGTTCCGCGCTCACCGCGCTCCACCCTGGGCTTTATGCTGCCACCCGCATTCGCGGGCTGAAAACCAAACCGCACGTTTCGTGTAAAGATTTGGGTAATGACAAGTTTTTCAGCGCCGGGACGCGCTCTTTGACGCGAAACTCGTAAAACTCATTGGCGACGCCGAATTTCAGAACGCTTTCCTGAATGCGATACCACTGGCGTTTGGGGGCGGGTTGCGCGCTTGTCGTTTGGCCGAAAGCAAGCTCCGAAGCAATCAGGGCGAACGCGAAGATGGCGAGTGTGGTCAGCAACTTTTTCATGGTGTGTTCCTTTCTTGAACGTCGTTGAAAGCCAAGTGGATGGGCGAAGCTTTGGAGTGCTACGACTGGTCGTAGCTTTGTGTTCTCCGATGCGAAATGGCTATGACAGCAAAGTTTCGACCAGGAACGAAAAGCGGCGACAAGTCGCGCGCACTCCATATCAGTTATTTCGCTGCTGTGGCGGGCGCAGGAAAGATGCTGAGTTCAGGCCGCAGCCGCAACATTCGGGTTTCGCTACGCTGCACGATGCCCACCAGCTTTTGCTGCATTTTGGCGACGGCATCCGCGCCACCCGCGGCTTGAGTGACCTTGCTGGGGCCGTCCAGATCTGCCAGATCGTTCACGGGAGTGAAGACGAAGTAATGCCCCGCTTCCCCGCCATAGCGCAGACGGCTGACCATAATGCCGTTGGAATCGGATTTCTTCACCAAAGGCAGATAGTCGTTTTTGAGATACGCTTCGTAATCCCTGCCACGCAGCGGTGCGATAAACCGCTCGAACACGTTGTAATACAGCGGCGTAGTTTTCAGTTTCGGATTCATCCAACTCAATTCATCCAATTCGTCCACGATGTAAACGCGTTGATCGGTAACAAACTCCCGCACTTTGGCGCTCCATGCGTCGCGCGCTTCCTGGCTGTTGTTTTTTGTGAACGCTTCGTTGCGCGCCTGCAAGGCGGCAAAGCCGTCATGCACTTCGATCAGAGTGACGATATTCCGATCCGGGCCGTAAAGGTTGGTGAAAAAGTATGCCTCCTTGATGCCGGCTTTGAGATAGAGCGGCCGTCCAACGTTTTTGGCCGATTCCAGGTACGCGGCCATCATGCCCGGTCGGACGGTGTATTCGCCCACTACCCCGATGCGAGGACGTTTGGGCGCATTGTCAGCCGGTTTGGCGTTGTTTTGCGCGAAAGGGGTTGCGGTCAGCAACAACATTGAAAAAACGAACAAGAGTGATTTTCTAACGACGACTGATTTCATGATTTTCCTCCTTGGTTGATAAATGGTTGGCTGAGGACGCTGATCACAATGTCAGGGCAGCGGATTCAGCGTCACTTCGCGCACCAGTTTGCTGGCAACGGTCACGAATAGCTGACGGCGATAAGCCAGCGCAGCTTCGCGCTTTTCCTGTGAACCGTAATGCTTCAACGTGATCGCATTCATCTTGGCGGTAGCGTCGTCAATCGCTCCCCAGTTTTTGTAGGCAATAGCAACTGCGAGATTCCAATCCTCCGGACCGGATTGGGTGGAATTGGTGTAAAGCTTGTAATCAACGTAAACGCCCTGTTTTTTGGCTTCGTCGTAAACCGGGCGCAGGTTTTTGCGCATATCCATCAGCATTTCATCCATTTTGCCGGGCAGGGCGCGGTAATAGACCATGCGCCATACCAGGCCGGGCGAGGTGTTGCCTGTCGTTTGGGCTGATGCGCTGAACGCACAAGCGAACAGAAAGAGTGTGACCAAAGAAAACTTTTTCATACTGGCTCCTCCAATGGTTTGGTACTGCTGATTGACTGATGGCCGGAATTGCATCACGACATCGGGTGCCAAATGCGCTCCAGCCTTAATTGCGCGGCTTGTTCCCCAAAAACAGTCTCAGCTTCCAGGCTCATTCATCGTTTGCTGCGTTTGGCAGGCAAAAACGTGATCGAGGATTAACCAGATGGCGTCGTCGGATTGGCAACAACCGAGCCCACGCGGTAAAGCAACTCACAGCGCAGACTGGCAGGAGACACGTCGTCGTTGTGTCCTTACCAAACCGACAATATAATGGCTACGCCGAATAGCTAAGCCCTTGAAAACCAAGAATGTAGTGGCTCTTTCGCTTGATACTGGAAAGTGCCCGGCAAGTCCTTACAGAAGTCTGATATTTTTCTGA
>CAYRQB010000360.1:0-5824 GCA_964426025.1 uncultured Heliomicrobium sp. | reverse complement strand
AAAAAAATTTGCCAGAACTGACAAGAAATTCAGAACTTAAGCCTCTATCTAATCGTGTCAATCTTTTATAAATTTCGCCGACTACATAGCCTGTTAAAAACCAAGTCTCTAAGTGACTCGTATTCAATCTCTCCTCTCAAACCACCTCTCAACCACCCCCCAACTTCTCTTCCTGCTTCATCAGCCGCGACTTCTGCTTGCCGTTCCCGGAGATCTCTAAGAGCGTTAGTAAACTCAGGCGTTCCAAGTTTTGCCTTTCTAAAAGCCGTTTCCGCAGCATTTAGTCTCCCCCGATCAAAGTTGTATTGCGCGTCGGCAACGCCAAGGCCTGTCAAAGCACCCGCTCCAGCCCTCATGTACGGTGCTGGCCATCTACCTATTAACACACCACCTGCCTGACCCAATACGTGAGCATATGCCGCTCCTCCCTGTGGGGCTTGAACATAGATATCTTGCCATCCAGAAGGAGTCCAATTCTGATCGTGATTTCTTGGATCAATTTGAGGAAGTGCCGAAAGTGCTAAACTTAAGCCTAGGATATATTCTGGATCAATCGGAACATCGGGATCTCTTTTCAGGTGTTTCTCCCTTTCTTGTCTGACATCAGCGACCAAGCCATCCACAAACCATGCACAATCTGTTCTCCCGTTTCGCCCATCATCCTGTGGCTTAGGAATGTAAAATAGCGAGTAGTCGTACAATGAATTCCACCCTCCCTCGCCATCACGTCTTCTTCCCGTAGCATAATCATAAGCTATAACTCCACCGCCAAGCGAGTAAACATCACCTAGTCCATAAATTGTCTCAGTTTGTACTGATCCAGAACCTACCAACCGCTGAAACTGATTGCAGGAAATCGGCAATCCGTCCAAGGTGCAACCTCCGCTATAATCGAATGGATCGCCGCCTTCGATATACAGCGGCTCATCGTCCCGCATTTCAACGTATGTCGGGTCGGGATCGAGCGGGTATGGATCGCCGGTCGGTACTTCCGCTCCCAGCGGATCCATCCATTTGGTGTTGACGAAATCGCCGTTGCTTTTGGCTTCGCCCCAATCTCCGGTGACAGGATCGCCCAGATACCACAGCACCTGTGACGAAGAAGGTTGCGAAAGGTCGTGTTTGGCCAGACGGGTTCCGGCAGCATACACGTAGCTTTTGACCTTGTTCCCCTGGTCATTCAGCTCAACCAGAATCTGTCCGCCGAGCAGGGTCGAACGCACGAAATAGCTGGTTGTCGCTGTGGTATTGACCGTCGAACCTGTTTGAGTCCGTCGGGTTTCCGTTCGTTTGACATACCCGCCATTGCCTCCGTTATTGGAAGCAATTTCCCAGACAGGATAAATGGGCGCCGGAGGCGGCCCGCCAACAAACCCACCGCCAGAGGCCGCAGCCTGCCTGCCCGCCGCGTCATAACTGTGAGTCTGGCCGTCGTTGCTGGTTACGTTTCCAGCCTCGTCATATCCCCAACCCTGCCTGCGATTATCGGCATAAGTCGGGGTATCAGTTCCGAGCGAATGATTCCACAACAGATTGCCGGGCCTGCTTAAATTTCCCCAGACATCGTAACTGTATGTTTGTCGGTATGCGCCTGTGCCCGTGCCGCCGCGTGCCTCTCCGCCCGTCAGAGATTCCAGCAGCCGTCCGGCGTGATCGTAACTGAAGGAACGGTCAATATCTGTGGGAGTTGTGTAATCAAGCGAAGTTTTAATGCGTCCCTCCGGATAGTACACATAATCATTGCCGTATGCTCCGGAACTGACTGTGGTCAAAGTGTAACGAGAGGTCTGCATCCGCAGGTTGTACTCATAATCTGTTTGCAGGCCATTGCTATATTTTATCTGCTTGATCGCGCCCCAGGCTCTGTATTTGACCGGCAAAGACGGAGATATGAATTGAGTGATGCCGCCAAAGCCGCTGCCCCCAACATCGAGCAGTCGTCCGGTCTTGTCAAAATTGTAGTTGACCGTCGTATCAGTCACTTCGTTCTTCTTGAAGCTCAGGGTGTTCAATTGTCCGGCCAGATTGTAGCCGTAAATCATCTTGTAAGTGGTCGAACTGAAGTCATCAAATTTCCGCGTTTCGGTTCCAAGTCGGCTCAGGCTGTCGTACGTGAAATCCACCTGACCCGGCCCATCATTCATCTCTGTCAAATTGCCGGATTCATCATAATCGAACGTAACGTCAGAGGTCGGCAGGCCTGTGATTTCGGTGTAATCAATGCCGGTGACCAGCTTGCGATTGTTGTATGAGTACGTGGCAGTAATTCCGCGCGCATCGGTCATTGTCTGCAAGGTATCATCGGCGAAATAGCTGTAGGTAGTTGCCCCGCTCTCGATCGGACGCTCGCTTTCACTTAATCGTCCATGACCGTCGTAGTCCATTTCCGTAAGCTGACAGGTTGCGGTGGGGCAATTCTCCGCGCCGGTTGCGCTGCCGCTGTACTCTTTCACGAACAAGACCTGATTCCGCACGTTGTAGCTATTGACCGTCGTTGAATAAACATTGCCGTTCCAATCGTAAACCTGAGTTTTGAACGGACGGCCAAAGACATCGTAATGAACCTGCCGTTTGCGGCGCTGTCTCAGGTTGGGGTCTGCATTGTCCACCTGCCCTTCATCATAGAAAGTCACTACTTGATTGCCCGCACAGCCGCAGCCTTCATAATTTATCTCGCTTTCACGCGGCGCGCTGGTTGTGTGATTCGGAAGGCGGGTGATCGTCGGGCGACCTTTCCAATCATAAGCCTGTGTGCTGTACCTATAACCTGCCGAATCATCGCCCGCTGGCGACCAATTGCCGTCAATTTCCGTCGGGTTCGAGACTTCTATGACTCGGCGCATCTTGTCGAATACCTGATATTGTAATTTCAATCCGCCGACGCTGCCGGGATGTTCGC
Organism: uncultured Heliomicrobium sp.; assembly: GCA_964426025.1. GTDB lineage: Bacteria > Acidobacteriota > Blastocatellia > RBC074 > RBC074 > RBC074. The sequence goes on along the minus strand of CAYRQB010000360.1, from coordinate 2,925 downwards.
TGATGGTGATGCGTTCGCTCCCCGCGCCGTCCAGCAAATGCACGACGAACGTTTCTTCGCTCAGGCTGTTGATGGTCGTCCAGGTCTCGGCGTAGTTGTGGTCGTTGCCGTAAACGTAGCGGGTTTGAGAATGCTTCTGGCCGTCTTTCCAAACCAGCGCTTTGTCCAATCGCCCTTTGGAATCATAGGTTCTGATGCCTGCCGTCACTGGATTGGCAGAAGATTTCGGATCAACCGTTCGAGTTACCGCGCCGACATCATAGTTGTAACTGACCGTGGAGATAACATCGGTTGGCGTTTCGTCAATGGTGATTTTCGTCGGATAAGCAAAGGTGGCAGAGTTCGGCGTGACTGTAACTATATTGAGCGTTCCCGGAGTTGGTTCGGTATAGTGGAGAAAGGAATCATCGTACGAAATGCTAGTTTCATGGTCTTCTCCGTCCTTAGTCCAGGCGGGATTGCCGGTGATGAAATATCCAATCTTTGTTTCAATCGGTGAACCAGCCGCGCCGCCCGTCACGCTGTAGCGGCGCGTTTTGGTCAGATTGCCGCGATACGCGAAGTTCGAACCGTAATTTCCGGCAGTTCCATTGGTGTTGCTATCGTGCTGGCTTGGCTGGCTGGAATGCGCCAGCAGAAAAGTCGTTCCCGATTCGTTGGCGCTGTCGTAAAGGTACTCCATTTGCGCGATCAGCGTCGTTTGATCGCCCGCGTAAAGATAGCTGAATTGAGGCAGGCCGATGATGCGGCGAGTGTTGCTCGTGTAATTCGAACTGTTAATGTAGGTCGTGACTTTCGTGCGGTAAACGGTTTGTCCGCCTTCATTGTATTCCTTGATGATCCAGGGCAATTGCACCGTCGAGGCGTAAGCGGTGTATTCAACCGTAGTCTTTCTCAGCTTGTCAGTTCCGCTGTCGTAAATTCCGTTGTGATTCCGGTCGTCGCAGATTTTGGTTTCGGTCACGCGCGGGCGCAATGGTCGCCCGGAACTGCTTTCGCTGACCCAGGCGAGGTCGGTGAATTGCTGAACGGCGCTGCCCAGTTTGGTTTCCATTCTGCTCGGCAGGCCGCGTTTGCCGTTCGCGGTGTGAAAGATTTCTTTGTGCGTCACGCCGTCCGGGTCTGTCACCTGGCCATAAGTTTCGTTGTTTTCGTCAAAACTGAAATAGCTGCTGACATATCAGTTGCCGGTAGCGAAAGGCGACGGCAAACCTGAAAGAATCAGAGCCAGACACAAGGTGAAAGAAATCGAACGGGCGAAGGAAGAAGGGACACGATATTGGGCCATAACGCATACTCCTGCACAGATGTAGTTCAGAGTTCACGCTTCAGCGTGTTTAAGTTTTTCTCTGCACGCTCTGAGCCTTAACTTAAAGCCATTGGACTTTTGAGGCTAAGCTGACGGCAACACAGATCAATCGGCATTGCAGGCCGTGCTTGTCAGAGCTTCGCGGCAACTGCCGATCAATCGGATTAGGTATTGAATGAGCTTGTTTGGTTGAGCGGGCGCGAGGGTACAACGCTTGCTGGGGGGAGGCGTCAGGAAGTTTTTGATTAAAATTCCACTGAGGCGTTTGCTGTAACAAATAAATCGCAGTCGCGACTTTGGTTTAGCGGGACTGCAGTTGCTCAGCCTGACTGAGTTGAATTTGCGAATTGTGAAAACCCGCTTGCTACCGCTCGCGGTACTGACCCGGATAGCAGTTACGCAGGCTTTTTACAGCAGCCCGTAAATCTTCAGCCGGAATTCGTTGTTGTTGATTGTCAGGCCTTCGGGAGCGCGGCGGGCGAAGTTGATTGTTTCGGCGCAGATCATAGGGATGCCGCCGCTGACGTTTGCCGAACCGGTTCCGGCTCCGTAATGACTGTTGGTGAGGATGGCTTTCAATCGTGGATTGGGCGCAGAGGTCAGCCCATACCTCATTGCGACGGTGGGCAATTCCATTGGTTGAGCCGGATTGATGAACTCTATGCCGTCGTCGTAAATGTTGATGCGCGCCTGGCGTTCGCGCGAACTCCAATCGCGATGGGCCAGAAAGTTGGTGATGGCTTCGATGATTGCGCCGCGATGGTAACTGGCTCGACCGGAAACAAATGAATCGGCATGGCTTGAAGCATCATCGCCGTTTTGCGTATTGCCGCTTTCGCGAGTTTTGCGCGAAGGCCGAGCGTCCCACAGATCAACGTAACGCTGAATGAAATTGAGCGCGCCGTCTGCCAGCCGGAGCAGATTGCCTTGCAAGTTGAGTGATTCGACGACCGGCGAATTCTGATCCTTGCCGCTGAACCTGGTCAGCAGGATTTCGGCGCGAGGCATCAATCGTGGCATTCGATCATTCAGCCCGAACAGCAACAATCCGCCCATTGTCGGCAACCATTCGTCTTCAACCTTCACGGCCAAACCCATGTCGCGCATGACGGAATCATTCGGGTAGCCTTTGGAAGTTTCGCCCCAATAACCCGGATTGACGCTGCGCACATAACTCCACAGCAAAGACTCGTCAACATCGTCTTCAATGTTGGCTTGAAAAACCGGCACTTGCTCGAACCGGACAAAGTTGGATTCGTGGTAAATCCGCGAAAGTTCTTCGCGCGTGGTTTCGCGTTTGATAGCACCTTCGCGAAGATAGAAGCGGTCGTCCAAAGTGCGGTGAGGGCGGTCTTCGGCATCTATCTCCAACAAAACGATTCGGCGTCCGCTGTCAAAAGCGACTTTGTTGATGTAAGGAAAGACTCGCGGTTGTATCTGGTTGGCGCAGATGTCGCGCAATTGCTCTTCGACATCTTCGGGGTTTTCCACGCCTTCGATTCGTAATTGATCCGTGACGCCGAAGATGATCGCTCCTCCGGCGGTGTTGGCCAGCGCGATGATTTCGGCGGTGATCTTTTCGACGTTGCTGAAACGAACCTTCAGTTCCAGGTAAG
>CAYRQB010000359.1:0-5853 GCA_964426025.1 uncultured Heliomicrobium sp. | reverse complement strand
AAATGCTGGCATCGTTGACATAGGCGACGGATGGTGCGCCGCCTTCAAGATCGAATCGCACAACCATCCTTCGTTCATCGAACCGTATCAGGGAGCGGCGACCGGCGTCGGCGGAATTCTTCGCGACATTTTCACGATGGGAGCGCGGCCAGTGGCTTCGATGAACAGCCTGCGCTTCGGCCCGATCATTGACGAAAAAATTAACGAAGCAAGCGAACAGACTGCGTCGAAATCCATCGCCCGCAATCGGCGAATCATGTCCGGCGTGGTCAAAGGTCTTGGCGATTACGGCAACGCTTTCGGAGTGCCGACGGTCGGCGGCGAAGTTTATTTCGATCCTTGTTATTCGCTGAATCCGCTGGTCAACGCCTTTGCGCTTGGTCTGGTTCGTCGCGAACAAATCTTTTACGGCAAGGCCGAAGGCATCGGAAATTCGGTGATTTATGCCGGAGCAAAAACCGGACGCGACGGCATTCACGGCGCGACCATGGCTTCCGCCGAATTCGACGAAGCCGCGATGGAAAAACGTCCGACTGTTCAGGTCGGCGATCCGTTTTCGGAAAAGCTGTTGCTTGAAGCCTGTCTGGAAGCCATGCGCGCAGGAGCCATCGTCGGCATTCAAGATATGGGAGCCGCCGGATTGACTTCGTCATCCTGCGAAATGGGAGCGCGCGCCGGAACCGGTTTGGAGATAAATCTCGACTTGGTCCCCCAACGCGAAACCGGGATGACGGCTTACGAAATGATGTTGTCCGAATCTCAGGAGCGAATGCTGATCGTCGCCGAACGCGGCCACGAACGACAGGTTCTGGAAATCTTCCACCGCTGGGATTTGGACGCGGTGATCATCGGCCAGGTCATCGAAGAACAGATTCTGCGCGTGCTGCACAACTCAGAGGTCGTCGCTGAAATTCCGAATCTGGCGCTGACAGACGAAGCGCCGCGATACGACCGCCCGCAAAAACCATTTCAAGTCTCGACCGAAGACGTGACGCCGAAACTGAATTCCGCCGTCTCGAATCTCAAAGTTCAGATCGGCAACCAGACGGAGTTGTTCACAGGCTTTCTGCGACGATTGCTCGCTTCGCCAAATCTGGCGTCGAAGCAGTGGGTTTACCGTCAATACGATCACATGGTGCGAACGAACACTGTGGTCTTGCCCGGTTCGGACGCGGCTGTGATTCGCGTCAAGGAAACTCGGCGAAGTCTGGCGATGTCGCTGGATTGCAACAGCCGTTATTGCCAGCTCAACCCGCGCGAAGGCGCGAAATTGGCAGTCGCCGAATCCGCCCGCAACGTCGTTTGCAGCGGCGCCAGACCGTTGGCAGTCACCAACTGCCTGAACTTCGCCAGCCCCGAACGTCCTGAGATGATGTGGGCTTTCAGCGAAACGATTGACGGCATGGCCGAAGCCTGCCTGGCGTTCGGCACTCCGGTCACTGGCGGCAACGTCAGCTTTTACAACGAAACCGAAGGTCGCGGGATTTATCCGACGCCGACCATTGGCATGCTGGGCGTGATCGAAGACGCCAAACACATCACCACTCAATGGTTCAAAGCGGCGGGTGACGTGATTTTGCTGCTCGGCGTCACTGCCAACGATCTGGGCGCGAGCGAATTGCTGGCGGATTTAACCGGCGAAGCTGCCGGAGCCGTTCCGCGAATTGACCTGGAAACGGAGAAGAAAGTTCAACAGGTTTGTCTGACTGCGATTAAAGAAGAACTGGTGAATTCGGCGCACGATTGCGCCGAAGGCGGATTGGCCGTCGCGCTGACTGAAAGTTGTTTCTCCAGCTATGGCAAGGACGCCATCGGAGCGAAGATTGATTTGACCGAACATGCAAAACTGAGCGGTTTGACGGACGCAACTGCCCTGCTGTTTGCCGAATCGCCGTCGCGCATCCTGCTCAGCGTCAAACCGGAGAACGTTGATCGAGTGAAAGAAATCGCCGCCGAAATCGGCGCAAGCGTCGCACAAATCGGCGAAGTCGGCGGCGATGAGTTGGCCATCTCTTGCAATGGAGAGGTTCTGATTTCAGAACAGTTGGCCAGACTGGAAAGCGTCTGGCACAACGCATTGCCGCAATCGCTGGATCGCCCAATGCAAATGGCTGCGGATTAACGTCCGTAGTTCCGCCTTCAGGCGGCGAGTAGCCAACCCGCCTGAAGGCGGAACTACGGACACCTTACACCGGCGAGTTTTCGTAGTCATAAAGCATCGGCGGCTCTTTTCCCAGCAACCGCGCGTAGGTGTAAAGCTGGCCGCGATGATGCCAGTGTTCGTCGTAGGCGAACATAAACATCTGCCAGCGCGGGAAACTGCCGAATGGCGTTTCGACATTGCCTGCCAACTCTTCATCAGTGGTTGACGCCAATGCTTCATCCAGCGCCTGATGCGCGGCGCGAGCGAAAGCTTGCAAATCGGCGACGGTTTTCAGTTTGGCCACTTCAGCCTTGCCATCGGCAGATTCCGGGATGGCACGATTTTCCGATTCCTGAGTGATTTTGCCTTTGCGAATGTCTTCCGCCCAGACTTTTTCCATTCCGTACATGTGAGCGAACAATTCGCGCGCCGAACGCATTTCCGGCTTGGGACGAAAATCCAGCCCGTCGTCACCGAAGCTGGCAATCAGCCGCAGCGTCACGCCGTGAATCATTTTGAAATACTCGCGTTGTCCTTGCAGAGCCTGCTTGTTCATCATAATTGTTCCTCCCGATTTAAGGTTAATTTCCGGCGGTAATTCGCCGGGCAATTCAAGACGCTGGTGAATATAAACTGGCCGAGTGACAACCCTATGTCAGCAGGATTTTTCAGGCTGATATTTTTCGAAGATTTTTTTCGCGGCTTCCGCCATTCGCAATCGCAAAGATTCCGGCTCAAGAACCTGAACCTGATCGCCCCAACTGAGCAACCACCAGACGACTTCTTCTTCAATGTGAGCTTTCATCGTCACCAGCAATCCGTTCGGATGTTCTTCCATTTGGGCGACGTAATAGGCGCTGGATTCCCTGACCCACGGCGAAGCGTCTGCGTTGAACAAAACGCGAATGATCAATTTGCGATCTTCAGGCGGCGGCTCGAATTTGAAATTCGGCGGGCGGATGAATGATTGATCCAGCAATTGCAAATCCTTCATTCGGTCCAAACGAAACTGACGCACGTCCTGACGCAGATGACAATAACCCATCAGATACCAGGCATCGCCATAATGAATCAGCCCGTAAGGATCGGCGTCGCGAGTCTTTTTCGCCTGCGAACGATCCATCGAATAACGAGTGTGGTAATGAAACCGGATCATGCGCTGTTCGATGATCGCGCGGCGAAGCGTCGGCAGAAATTTGGCGGAAGTTCCGCTGGCCAATGTTTGAGGCGCGACAAAAGCTATGCTGTTGCGAAGGTAGCCGACTTCTCCGCGCAGTTTTTCAGACAACACGGCTTCGATTTTGCGGCTGGCTGAATGCGCCGCTTCGCGATATTGAGCGTCGAAGTTATCTGCGACGAATTCACTGCCGAGCAGTAACATTGTCGCTTCGTCAGTGCTGAAGCTGAGCGGCGGCAGAAAGTAACCTTCGACCAGCGAATAACCCACGCCCGCCTGAGCGACGACGGGCACGCCGGATTCGCACAACGCCTGAATGTCGCGGTAAATCGTCCGTTTGCTGGTTTCAAAAGTCGCGGCCAGGTCTTCAGCGCGTCGCGCTCCATTGCGTTGCAACTCCAGAACTATGGCCAGCAATCTGTCTGTGCGATTCATCTCTTCAGCTCAGGGCAAGTGCATAAACCACAGATAAACACAGATTCACAGGATGAACACAGATGATTCAAAGGTTTGATCTGTGCTGATCTGAGTTGATCCGTGTTCATCTGTGATTTCTTTTCTGATTGGGGCAATTCGTCAGAACCGAGCAAAGAAATCCTGAGGCAAATCTTCCAGCGTTTTGAAAACCCAATCTGCTTTCAATTTGTCGTGAGTCGTCAGCACTCCGACCGATTTCATTCCCGCGCGTCGAGCGGCTTCGGTTCCGGCAGGAGCGTCCTCAACCACGACGCAGTTTTCCGGCGCGATATTCATCTTTTCAGCCGCGGCCAGAAAAACATCCGGTTCGGGTTTTCCGGCTTTGACCTGTTCTGAAGACATGACTGCGTCAAAAAACTTTTCGATGTCCAGCACGTCAAACACCGCGTCAATGTTTCCGCGCGGAGCCGAAGTGCCCAACGCCTGACGCCATCCATCGGCTTTCAATTGCCGCAACCAGTTTTCAGCTCCATCCAGCAACGCCAGACCTTTTGTGCGAATGAAGTGACGATACTTTTCTTCTTTCAACAACGCGATGCGGGCGACTTCCGAATCGGACATTTGCGGATCAATCCGTCCGCGCAAAATCTCGTCGTTGCGTTTGCCGAAATCGGCGACAAAATCTTCAAAGCTCAACTCGATGTTTTCTTCGGCCATCACTTCGCGCCATGCTTCCCAGTGATGATCAACGGAATTGATCAGCGTTCCGTCCAAATCCCAGATGACTGCTTTATTCATTTTCAAAAATTACCTGTTGGTGATGATGTATTCGGAAAGTGGTAATTCTGCCCTCTGCGCCGCACAGAGCGCAAATTGACACTTCGTCCGGCTGCGTGCTAGCTTCGCCGCGCTTGTATCAGGTGGCTTTGGAAAACAATCAGGACAAGATCAGACAGGCAATTCGTCGGCGCGGGCGAGTGCGCACTTACGTGGAATTTGCCGCCGCGTGGTTGATCTTGAAGTGCGCAGGGATACTGCCGCGCTGGTTGGCGCTAAAGGTCAGCCAGGTTGTCGCAGCAATCGCTCATGCCGTATTGCCGCATTTGCGCCATCACGCCGAGGTCAATTTGCGGTTGGCTTTTCCGGAACTTGGCGATGCGGATCGTGAGCAAATCAAACGCGGCACGTTTCGTAATCTTGGCCGTCTGCTGGGCGAAGTCAGCCAGTTCCCCAAACTCAACCGCCAGAACATTGAATCAATCGTTCAGTACGAAGGCTTGGAAAATTATCTGAACGCGGTAACAACCGGTCGTGGAGTCATCTTGCTGACCGGCCACATCGGCGCGTGGGAACTGTCTGTTTTCGCGCATTCGATTTACGGCCATCCGATGTCGTTTCTGGCTCGCCGAGTGGACAATCCGCTGGTCGAACGTCTGGCTGAAACGAACCGCACGCGCTTCGGCAATCGCAGCATTGATAAAAAGAATTCTGTCCGCGAAGTCCTGAAGACTTTGAAATCCGGCGGCGTCGTAGGCATTCTGGCCGATCTGAACGCTTCGCGCGAAGAAGGAGTCTTCGTTGATTTCTTCGGCATCCCGGCTTGCACAACTGCCGGAATCGCGACGCTGGCGCTCAGAACCGGAGCGGTGGTTCTGCCCGGTTACATCGTCTGGGACGAGGCCGCGAAAATTCACCGCCTGCACTTTGAACCGGCAATCGAAACCATCTCCACCGGCAACCGCGACGAAGACGTGCTGACAAACACAGCCAATTACACCAAAGCGATTGAATCAATCGTTCGCCGTTACCCGGATCAATGGTTGTGGATTCATCGCCGCTGGCGCACTCGGCCTGAAGGTCAGCCGGAGATTTACTGATGAATCTGATGATCGTTGCGGGCGAAGCTTCTGGCGACAAACACGGCGCGAAGTTAGTGGCGGCCTTGCGAGCATTGCGGCCTGACGTTCAGTTTGAATTTTTCGGCGCGGGTGGCGACGAAATGCGTTCGGCGGGAGTGGAAACTCTGGTGGACGCCCGCGAAGTGGCGATTATGGGCGCGCTGGAAGTCGCCAAAGCCTTGCCGAAATTCTTGCGCGTATTTCGCCGGTTGCGGGCG
>CAYRQB010000358.1:3601-5855 GCA_964426025.1 uncultured Heliomicrobium sp. | reverse complement strand
GCCAACTAATTCTGTGTACTGGCTTTAGCCACTAACTTTAGCTGCATGGACAGGATGTCCGCGTTCCCAAATTTTTTCCGCCTTGCCCCGACGTGCGGTAATTGGAGAGGCAAGTTATGAGTTTTGAGCCTGGCCGGAAAACTGGCCAACGATCATTACCCAAATCCAAAACAGATTTCACTCTCAGCAGGTTTTATAAGCTGCTCGATCAATCTCGAAACCTGCTGACAGTGCAGGCGCTGATTGCTTGCGTTGTTTTTTGTTCGCTGCTTTCAGGCGTCAACTGGTTGGGCAAAAGTTTTGCGGCGATGCCTCCGCCATCGGCTGAGTTGACGGCGGCTCCGAATTCGTCAACCTCAATTCGCCTGACCTGGCGGATTTTGAATGCGGGATCAATCAGTTCAATCCAGATTTATCGCGCGTTTTCCGCCGAAGGCGAATTCACGCTCATTCGCAACGCTGCGGCAAACGCGACGGGTCACGTGGATGTAGGGCTGACGGCGGCGACAACTTATTACTATCAGATCAAGGTCACAAATCCTTTGGGCAGTTCGACGCTGACATCGAACGTCGCTTCGGCTGCGACCTTGGGCGCTTCGCCGACTCCCACACCAACTCCGTCTCCGATACCAACGCCTACACCGACTCCGTCCCCAACTCCAACTCCGTCTCCCACTCCAACGCCGACGCCTTTACCTTCGCCGACGCCAACTCCCGTTCCGTCTCCGACTCCAACTCCGGTGCCAGCGCCAACGCCGGGCAATTTGCCGGGCATTTACGTCGCGCCAAACGGAACATCAACCGGCGATGGCAGCAAAGATCGTCCGTTGGATTTGGCCACAGCGATTGGCAGCCGCAGCCCAGCGCGGGCGGGCGATACGATCTGGCTTCGCGGAGGAACCTACTTCGGCCCTTTCACCAGCGTTCTGGCGGGAACTTCGCAATCGCCGATCACCGTGCGCCAATTCCCCGGCGAGCGCGCGACGATTGACGGAAAAAATTCGACTGCGCCGACTTTGACGATCAACGGCTCCTGGGCGATTTACCGCGATTTCGAAGTGATGAACTCAAACACGGTTCGCACTTCTGAAACCCGCCCGAATGCGATTCAGTTTTTTGCCGCGAACAGCAAGCTGATCAATCTGGTGGTTCACGACGGCAACGTCGGCATAGGTTTCTGGATGCCAGCGGTCAATTCCGAAGTTTACGGCTGCGTCGTTTACAACAACGGTTATCAGGGACCGCCGCCCGATCGCGGTCACGGACACGGCGTTTACGCTCAGAACGCGGACGGCACAAAGCGCATAGTTGATAACATCATTTTCAACCAGTACGGTTACGGCATTCACAATTACACCGAAGCCGGGCAATTGAAGGGCTTTCACATCGAAGGCAATACGATTTTCGTCAACGGCAAACTTTCAACGCCGGACGACACTGACAATCCGAACATTTACATCGGCGGATCGCCGAAAGCCGAGCGAGTCAACATCACAGGCAATTACACCTATCATCCGATCACTAACAAGATCGCCAATGGCGTTGTGTTGTCTTACGGCAAAGACCTGACGATGCGCGATAATTATTTTGCCGGAGGAACCGGCGTTGTTCAGATTGGCGGATGGGATCAGGTCAGCAGCATCAACAACACCTTCATCGGTTCGCAGGATTTGGTTTCGCTGGTTCTGCCCGCCAACACACAGGCTGCGGCTTATCAATGGAATCAAAACAAATATCACACCAACACCTCGACGACTGCGGCGCATTTCGGATTCAGAATGCCGAGCGGCGGAAACGGTTATACATTCGACGGTTGGAAACAGACGACAGGTTACGACACGCAAAGCCAGTTCAACATGCACGCCAACAGCCGTCCCACCGGATTGAAAGTCTTCATTCGCCCCAACCAGTACGAAGCCGGACGCGCCAACATCGCGGTTTATAACTGGGATCAACTGCCTTACGTTGATCTGGACCTGAGCAGTGTGCTGACAAACGGATCGCGTTATGAAATCCGCAACGTGCAGAATTTTTACGGAGCGCCTGTCGCGGTCGGAACTTATGACGGACGTCCTGTCAGTGTGCCGATGACCGGCGGATTGGCCGGTCCCGAATTCAATGCATTCGTACTTTTTTCAAATTCATCTTTGCCGCCTCCATCAACGCCACCTGCCCCAACACCAACTCCGAGTCCGACTCCTACCCCCAGCCCCACGCCCAAACCGTCGCCAACGCCGACGCCTGCCCCGACTCC
>CAYRQB010000358.1:0-3501 GCA_964426025.1 uncultured Heliomicrobium sp. | reverse complement strand
CTTCAACAAGGACGAAGCCCGCTGGGGGCCGCAATAAGTTTGACTCAGGCGAGCGATTTTCTGGCGCGCGATATGACCAACTGGAATTACGAAAGCAAGATTGACCGGCTGGGACGCGGCCCGGTTGATCGCGCTCGCGATTACGGATTTCAGGGCGGAACCGCTCCGATTGACGAAGACGCCCTGATCAATTCCGGCGCGGCGACGGCTCAGGAAGTTTTTTCGCTTTGGCGATCTTCTCAATCATCCAACGCAATGCTGCTGACGCCATATTGGAAAATAATGGGCATCGGACGTTCGCTGAATTCAATCACCAACCGATGGCACTGGAACGTGACTTTTGCCGCTTACTGGGATTCGACCATTCCATTGGCTGGCGAAGACGAAGAAGGCAGGATTGATCGCAACGAATTGATTCGCACGCGTCCGCCGCTGGCTTCGCTGCTGGAAGATCATCGCTTCAGCGGTTACGGCGACGACGGACAGCCGTACAATCCGGTTCATTGCGATTTGGATTCGTCGCCGCGTATCTGTTGGCGAGACCCTCCACCACAGGAAAATTCCAGGCTCGGCGAAACTTCCGCTCCCCAAAATCTGATCGGCAATTGGAAAGTAATGTTCACGATCAACACGCTTGGCATAGTTCACGCCAATTACGACGAATGGGATCGGACGGGGTTTGTCATGGAATTTCAGATCAATGCCGACAGCACGTGGGTGATGAAAGGTTACAGAGCATTTCAGACTCCGCCAGCAATTGAAACCGGTTCGTGGAGTTCATCACGCGACGCGTCGCGCAATGAAGAAGTCGTCACTTTCGTCAGACAGGGGACTTTGCCGCGCGCGACAATTCGCATTCACGCGGTCAGCGGGCAATTGACGTTTTTTGCTATTGACGGCGGGGGGTTGATGAAAAACTTTCTGCGCGGAGTGATACCGGATGACGACAACAAGGACGATCCGCAAATCATTTTTATTCCTAAGCAGTGAACGAGTCGAAAGCTCGCTTTTCAAAATCACACATCATCCATTATCGGTCAGGGGCCGATCTGCCACGCTGACCGATAATGGTTAATGTTCAAAGATTTGCGTTAAGGTTTCTTATCCTGAATCGCAGCCGCAGCCATCGTCATAAAGGCGCTGAACTCATCTGCCATATCGCCATCGCTGCTCAGCCTCTGCATTAAGATTACTCCGACCAACTCCTTTTGCGGATCAACCCAGCCGTAAGTCTTCCACAAACCGCCGTGCCCGTAAGTTCCGATTGAACTGAGCCTGAACATCCCTTCGACGTTGCGAACAACTGCCCACCCGAGGCCGAAGCCGATGCCGGGCGAAAACCCAGCTTTCAAATCGCCGGTGTGAACTTGCGTCATTAAATCAACCGAAGCTTTTGACAGAACTCGTTTCCCTTCCAGTTCTCCGCCATTGAGCATCATCTGGTAAAAGCGAAACAGATCATGCGCAGTCGAATACAAACCGGCCTCGGGCGCTGGATACTTTGCGCCAATGCGGTAATGATCAACGGCGGCTTTCGTCAATTTGTCGTTCTCAAATTTGTAGATCGTCGCGATGCGGCTGTGCTTGTTTTCCGGAACGAAGAAATGGCTGTCGTTCATGGTCAATGGTTTGAAAATTCGATCTTCCAGAAACTGCTCGTAGCTTTTGCCGGAAACTATTTCGATGATGCGTCCGAGCGTGGCGATTCCCATGTTGCTGTATCCCCATTTTGCGCCCGGCTCGAAATCCAGATAACGCGACGGAAAAGCTTCAACCGCTTCGGCCAGCGTGCGGTCGCGTTTGGTGAATAGGTCGCTGAAGCCTTCAGGATAACCGCCGCTCATCCCTGAAATGTGAGTCATCAAATCGCGAATGGTGATCGGGCGAGCGGGCTTTCGGACTTCTTCCAAATCCTCGCCTTCCTTTTTTTCCCGAATCTGTAGCTTGGCGAAGCCCGGCAGGAATTTTTCGACGGGATCGGTGATGGACAACAATCCGTCTTCGGCCAGAATCATCACTCCGACGCAGGTGATCGGTTTGGTCATCGAAGCGATTTGAAAGATCGTGTCTTCCTTCATCGGCGCTTTGCTATCCAAATCCATAACGCCGATGGCTGAAAGCTGGATGATCTTGCCGCGATGGGCAATGAGCGTGACCACACCCGAAGCGCGTCCGCGATCCACAAATGATTTCATTCGTTCTGGAATCTTCGCCAGCCGTTCCGCATCAACTCCGGAAATGGATTTGCTTGCCGCAGTCGTAACAGTTTTCGCTTTCGGGGATTTCCGTTTTGATTGAGGCGCTCCTGTCGCGCTTATCAACAACAGCAAAGTGAAAGCAAGGCCAGGCGTTGCAAGTTTTTTCATTTCGTATTCCTGATGCCGTGATATTTGACGTTCACCTCAAACTTTCCAGCCCATTTTTTAGGAACTGGTTTGCCCGCCGCCCAGTGAATGCCATTGATAACCAGACGTTGAAAAGATTCGACCTGAAAATCTTCAGGATGGCCGAGCGTTGTGACAAAAACTTTCGCACCAGCTTTGTTCGTCCAGGTCCAGGCGACGGGATTTTCGACGGCGTCTTTTCGTTCCGAATCAATCGCCCGTCCGATCAAAAGTTGTTTGGCGTCGGTTGGAGGATAATTCGGCAGAACGTGATAAAGCCAAGACCGCACGTGAAAGCTTCTGTCAACACCGGTCAAAATCGGATCGTTTACCGCCGCTGGATTGATCGAAACGTCAGTGCTGGATTTGTGGCCGTAATGCGTATGGCCATTGCCCCAACCTGGCGGAGCGCCCAGATAAGCCGAGGCAAAAGCATTCCACACTTCCAGCGGATGCCCCTTGGGGTAATTGAAAGCGTGAGTCGTAGTGCGAAAAGCCACGACCGGTTTCCCTGAGTTCAAATACTTGCGAATGTGTTCAACCTGATCGGCAGGCAATTTACGCCATCGAAGAAAGAAAACTGCCACATCGGCTTTTTCCAATGCCTCAAGCCCGGGGATGTTTTCCTCCGCGTTTTCATCCGGGAAAGATTTCAATACCGTCGTCTGCAAGTCGTAATGCCTTTCCAATTCGGCGGCAACAATCGGCATGGTTTCTTCTGAACTGTATTCGTGATCGCCGGTCACAAAAACTATGTGGGGACGCTTTGGCGGTTTGGCAAATATTGCCAGTACAAGCAAAGACAATACGATTCCGGCGCAAAAAAGAGAAAGCCTTGTTTTCATCTGTTTGGACTCCTGAATGAAGTGTTTGCGCAGTTTATGGCAGCAGACAAAAGGCGTAAAGCTGACTTTGCGATGGAAAAATGATTCAGCCGACCGCTTGACGAATGCAGGTTCGGTCAGTATCATCGCGCCTTCGTTTTGGAGAGATGCGGAAACGTCAACAGGTCATTGATTCTCCGAAACATTGATTTTGCGTCCCGTTCGTCTAGCCCGGTCCAGGACACCGCCCTTTCACGGCGGCAACAGGGGTTCAAATCCCCTACGGGACGCCA
>CAYRQB010000357.1:0-5882 GCA_964426025.1 uncultured Heliomicrobium sp. | reverse complement strand
ACGTTCCGCAGGAAGACGCCGAAAGTTACAAACGAAGCTCGCCGATTTACTTCGCGCAAAACCTGAAAGGCGCTCTGTTGATCTGTCATGGAATGGTTGACGTCAACGTGCATTTTCAGGATTCCGTTCGACTGGCTCAGCGATTGATCGAACTCAGGAAAGAGAATTGGGAACTGGCCGTGTACCCGGTCGAAGATCACGGCTTCGTTCAACCGACCAGTTGGGCTGACGAATATAAACGCATCCTGAAATTGTTTGAAACAAACTTGCAGCAGACTCAGCCAGCCGTGCAATCAAACGGCAAGGCCAAAGCAAAATGAAGCGAATCGGAATTCTGATTTCAGGGCGCGGGTCGAACATGCTGGCGCTGGCCGAAGCGGTCAAAGATAGTCGCATCCCGAATGCCGAAATCGCGATGGTTGTCAGCAACATCGCCGACGCCGCCGGGCTGGAGCGAGCGCGCGAGCTTGGCATTCCGACTTTCTTTCACAGCCATCGCGGATGCACGCGCGAAGAGCATGACCGGACGATGGCTGTCGAACTTCGCCGTCACAAAGTTGATCTGGTTTGTCTGGCAGGTTATATGCGTTTGCTGTCGCCGTGGTTCATACGCGAATTCGAGCATCGCATTTTGAACATCCATCCTTCGCTGCTTCCAGCCTTCCCCGGACTCGACGCTCAGAAACAAGCGCTGGATTACGGAGTCAAATTCACCGGCTGCACGGTTCATCTGGTTGACGAAGAACTGGATCACGGCCCCATCGTCAAACAATCGGTCGTGCCGGTCCTGCCTGGCGACACTGTCGAAACGCTTTCCGCACGTATTTTGGCCGAAGAACATCAAGCATACTCAGCAGCCGTCGCACTGATTCTCAGCGGCAATTATCGAATCGAAGATCGGCGCGTGCTTGAAACATAACCTCGCCTTTCGTGAAAAATCCTTCCGCTTTTCTGCAATCACTACTCTCCGAATAAAAAAATACGATTCAATGAAACGTTTTCTACCTGGTTCCCGCTTATCCGGTTGAAGAAGTTATTCATCAGCTATTAGCCAAAAGGAGGACTCAGCAATGAATACGTGGAAATCGGAAAACAAACTCAGCAATTTGATTTTGTCAGAATCGTCAGTGGGGGTTTTCGGAGCGTTATTGATGGCTCTGATGCTATTGCTGGCATTCATCGCGGCTTCGCCTGCCGACGGTCAACCACATCAAAAAACTGCGCAAACTTCGGCAAGTCAGGTAAGCGATTCAAAAGACGTTGCAACGGTTCGTCGTTGAACAATCTGGAGCGGTCATGAAAAGAAATAAAACGGACAAAAGATTTAACGGTCGGCTGATGGTTAAATCGCAGTTTGTGCTGTTGTGCGTCATTGTGGTGACGATCTTTTGCCAGCTTACAGGCGCGCCAGCTTCTTCAGCCGCAGGAATCGCAGCCGCCAGATGGCGTCCGGGCAATGAGATGCCCTCATCGCGTTTTGCGACTGGCGCGGTTGCCCTGCCGTCCAAGAGGATGATGCTGGTAGGTGGTATGAGCATCAACGGCGAATTGGCATCCACTGCGATTTACGATTCAGCCAGGGACATCTGGAAAGAAGGTCCCGATCTGCCCCAGCCACATTATGGCCCGGCAACGTTTGGCCGCGACGGCGAGGTTTTTGTCGTTGGCAATGACTCTTCATCAGGCCGACTTACGCGTTGCTTCAGTTATTCGGAAGGTCCGGGTCAATCCGCGCAATGGATCGAACGCCCTGGGCCGTCATTCAAAAGGCACAATGCGACCGTGAGTTATTTGCCCATGAACAACGCCGTGCTGCTGGTCGGAGGAGATAACGGAAAAGGCGATGATTATCAGGCGAGGACCTTCGCTTCGGTTGAGATTTTCTTTTATCAGATCAATGGCTGGCGACAGTTCAATCCGATGGGGTTGGAACGGACGCGTCACACTGCCACCGTGCTGGCCAATGGAAATGTTCTGGTGATCGGCGGGTTAAAACGGGAAACATCACATCTATGGTACCAAGTAGAAATGCTCAACGCCCAGAATGGTCAGTGGGTTTTCAGAAGCACAATCAACTTGCCGCGTTATGCTCACACGGCAACCTTGCTGAAATCTGGAAAGGTTCTGGTCATTGGCGGAATTTCCTTTGACGGAAAGGCAACGAATTCAGTCGAGATTTACAATCCTGAAACGGACATGTGGGAATATGCTCCGCCGATGCATACCGCGCGCGCTTATCACACCACGACTCTTTTACCATCTGGGCAGATTGTCGTAATTGGCGGCGAATCGGAGGGAGTTTCGTTGGATTCGGTCGAAGTATTCGACCCTTCGACTCGCACGTGGTCTTCGACGAACTCGCTTTCAATTGCTCGTTCAAAACATTCGACCGTTGCGATTGATTCGCAAGTGATTGTGGTTGGAGGAATGATCAACGCCAAGCGAGATACGGCCAGCGTGGAAATTTTAGACCTGGATGAAATGGACATTGATCGCCCGACCATTTCAGGAGCCGGAGACATGATCGTGATTGCGAAAGATCCCGGACAGATTGAGGTCAAGGTCAATTACCCGATCCCTGAAGTTGCCGCAAAATCGCCATTGGTCAGCTTCAATTGCTCTCCTGCATCGGGCAGCCTATTCAGGTTGGGGACGACCAAGGTCATGTGTTCGGCCAGAGATCAGGAAGGATTGACCTCTTCTGCGGCCTTTTATGTGACGGTATGGGACGTTTGTTTGCGAGACGATCAGACAGGCGATTTGTTTTATGTCAATTCGGTGAGCGGCGAATATCAACTCAAACGTTGCAGCGGGAAAGGCGTCGTAATCAATGGAACAGCGCGGGTTGAAAAACAGAATTGCGTGATCAAACTGACCGACAAAAAACTTTCGGTCAACATACAGACCTGCGAAGACGAAAAAAGCGTCAGCAAAGTGCTGATCGAAGACGAGGTAATCATCAAAGACAGTGACATCACAGATAACGCTCCAACCTGCGTAGCGAAATAACTCCCCCCTCCCTGTCACTTGCCCTTTAATTGGGAGCCGCAGATGGTTCAGGAAAGCGAGTGTGGAAAACACACGGCAGACACATTCGCTTTCAGTATTCCTTCTGCGGCATTTTTTTCGCGGTCGGTCGGAGGTCAAATTAGGTTGAATCCGAAAGCTCTCAGCCCTCCACGTTCAATTCATTGATCAATCGGTGCAGGTATTGGCGGCTGATTTTCAGGCGATGAGCGGCTTCGGAACGCGAAGCGTTGCATTCGCGCAGAGCCTGTGTCACCAACTGGCGTTTGAAGTTTTGAAGCGCGGTTTCAAATGACAGGTCTGGAGGAAGCAGACCGTTTACCAGTTCAACTTGCGGCACGACGGTTTGCTGTGGCGCGTTCTGGACAGCGTTGGCTTGTGAAAGAACTTTTTCGGTCAGCACATTTTCGTCAAGCACGGATGAAGCACTGATGACGACTGCGCGTTCGATGACGTTTTCAAGTTCGCGAATATTGCCCGGCCAGCGGTAGGCCGTAAGGTAATTGAGAAACCCCGGCGCGAATGTCGGTGTTTGCTTTCCGTGTTTCCCGGCGGCTTTGGCGGCGAAGTGCGTGGCCAGAATTGGAATGTCGTCCGGTCGTTCGCGTAAAGGAGGCAGTTCCAGGTTGATTATGTTCAGACGGTAATAAAGATCGGCGCGGAATTGATTGGCCTCGACCATCTCTTCCAGATTGCGATTGGTCGCGGCAATGATGCGAATGTCCACCGTTAAAAGTTGTTTGCCGCCCAATCTTTCAAACTGCCGTTCCTGCAAAACGCGAAGCAGTTTGACCTGCATGGCCGGACTCATTTCGCCGATTTCATCCAGGAACAAAGTACCGGTGTCGGCCAGTTCAAAACGTCCCTGTCGCCGGGTTGCCGCTCCGGTGAATGCGCCTTTTTCGTGACCGAAGAGTTCCGATTCAACCAGAGTTTCCGGCAGAG
This sequence comes from uncultured Heliomicrobium sp., assembly GCA_964426025.1. GTDB lineage: Bacteria > Acidobacteriota > Blastocatellia > RBC074 > RBC074 > RBC074. Next base: position 1,910 of record CAYRQB010000357.1, on the reverse strand, counting down.
CAGCGATGTTGCAGGCGATGAACGGCGCGCGAGCGCGAGGACTCATGTTGTGAATGAACTTGGCCATCATCTCTTTGCCGGTTCCTGATTCGCCTGTGATCAAAACCGTGGCGCTGGTTTCGGCGACGGCACGCCCCTGATCAATCACACGCCTTAACGCCGGGCTGGAACCGACTATGCCTTCCTGCCATCCGCCGCTGCGGCGCAATTCGTCGCGCAACACCAGATTGTCTTTTTCCAGTTGGTAATGCTGAGCCGCGCGGCGAACGATGATTTCGACTTCGTCAACATTGAAGGGTTTATGAAACAGATCGTAAGCGCCGCGGCGGACAACCTGGATTGCCGTTTCGCGATCTTCATCGCCGGTAATGACAATCACCGGCAGCAGCGGATTGAATTTCCGAACGGCTTCCAGAATCGCCAATCCTTCGCTGATGTCGTGTTCGGCTGGCGGCATTCGCAGGTCGCTCAAAACAACATCGAGCTTTTCCTGTTCGACAATGGCCAGAGCTTGTGCGCGCGATTCAGCCTGCAACACTCGATAATTTTCTTCGAGCGCCCAGTAAAGCTGTTTGCGCACTGATTCGTGATCGTCAACTACTAAGACAGTCTGTTTCGGTTGATCGGACATAGGATTCGGGGTCGGAAAATAAAAGGTTCGTAGCGCCGGCTTCAGCCGGATTTGGCCGGAAATGCCCAGATGCAGATAATTCCGCTGGAAGGCGGGACTACAAACTAGATTCAAGCAGTAGCTGTTTTCGCTTCCGCTTTTGGTTCTTCTGCCTGTTGTGGCAGCACAATTCTGAATTCGGTGCCGACGTCAACTTTGCTGCTGACATCAATTCGCCCGCTATGTTGTTCGACAATGTCGCGGCAAGAGTACAAACCAAGGCCGATGCCTTTCTTCTTCGTCGTCGCAAAGGGATGGAACAGTCGTTCACGCACAAACTCATCGGTCATGCCTTTGCCGTTGTCGGCAACGGCGACGACGGCGTTCCCATTATCAACTTTGGTAGTCACACGAAGCGAGCCGCCGTTTGGCATTGCTTCCAGAGCATTGATTACCAGGTTTTCGATAACGCGCTCAATCGCTTTCCCGTCCACGTGGGCGAACAGTTCCGGAGTAAGCTGGGTCGAGACATTGTATTTGTTGGCTGCCTGAGCCGCCGTTCTCTGCAAAACGCGCTCGACCAATTGCGTCAGATCGGATTTTTCACGGATTCGTTTGGTCGGCGTGCGCGGATCGGAAAGTTTGGAAACCAGATTCTGCAGGTTGTTGACGGTTTCCGACAATGTGCGCATTGCGTCTTCGCGGAAGCCTTCGCGATGGAATTTGCGCTCCATGTTATTGACCAACAGCGAGAGCGATAGAATCTGGTTCTTCAGATCGTGCGTCAACACTGCCGACAATCTGGCGAAGGATTCGAATTGTTTCTGCTCGCCTTCCTTGCGAATCATCTCGCGCAATCGCGCGGCCATCCGATTGAACGATTCGGCCAGGATGCGCGTTTCGTCCTTGGCTTTGACTTTGATCTGATAGCCCAGATTGCCGGTCGCGATTGCCCGCGCACCGCTTGTCACTTTGCGGATCGAGTATGTGATACCGCTGATCAAATAATAGAGCGTCAGCATGGCGACAATGACCAGCAGCATTGTCAGCAACAGCAACACGTAACTGTCAAACTCGAGCTTGCCGATCGCGTCGCTGTAATTTTCGACCAGGATGATGGAAAGTTGCGGGCTGGATTTACGCTGTAAATGACGAATCATCCACGGCTGCCAATCCACGTCTTTTTCAGGTTCGCGCAAGAGAGAGGAAAACGGCTTCTGGAATTCGCGAAAAACATCTGTGTGTGGCCGCCATTGTTTTTCCGGGTCATTCGCATAAAGCACAGATCCCTGATCGCTGA
>CAYRQB010000356.1:0-5967 GCA_964426025.1 uncultured Heliomicrobium sp. | reverse complement strand
TGTCGGTCGGAATGTACGATTACATCGTCGGCACTCTGCCGTTCGTTTACAAAGCTCTGGCGACGTTGGCCGGAGTTCGCGGCAACAAACAACGCGGAATTCAGCGGCTGGAAACCATCGTTAAAAATGAAGCCAACACTGCCGACGACGCGCGCGTGCTGTTGATGGCGATTTATCAAAACGAAAAGCGATACGAAGACACGCTGGCCATTTCACAACACCTGAACTCAAAATATCCGAACAGCTATCTGCTCAAACTCGAAACCGCCTCGGCGCTGGTCACATTGAAACGTACGAAGGAAGCATTTGCCGCTTTTGAAGATTTGCTGAAAGACCCGGCGGCTGAACCGGCGATTGATCTGGTGCATTACCAATACGCCGAAGCGCTGGCTCAGGAAAAGGATTACAAGCTGGCGGCTGAGCATTTTCTGGCCGCTCAGAAAGCGAAGTCGGCTGAAGCGAATCTGGCGACAATGGCTTTGCTGAGAGCCGCGCAGGTTTACGATCTGGCCGGAATGCGCGACGAAGCCATCGCTCAATACAAGGCCGTGTTTGCGCGTCCGAATGTTTACGATTCACGGCAACAGGCAGAGCGCGGATTGAAGAAGCCGTTCGTTCCGAAAGAGAAGGATAAAAAGGAAGACGAATAGCCCGCTAACTTGCGGCATATTCTTCGTCGGTTTGGCGCGGTTTGCCGAATACCCAGACGATGCCGATGCTCAGGAAATACAGCCCCAGCATCGGCATGGCGAACATCAGCAGATTGAATGCGTCGGGCGTCGGCGTCAGCAATGCGGCGATGATGAAGATGATCACGACTGCATACCGCCAGGATTTGATCATCATCTTCGGCGTCAGCAATCCAATCCGACCGAGCAGGAATGAAAGCGTCGGAATCTGAAAAACTACGCCTAGTCCGAGCATAATCATGATGATCAGATCGAAGTAATCTTCAGCGTTGATCAGCGTGCGGAATCCGCCTGATTGCTGCAGACCCAGCAGGTAATCGCAGGCTCGCGGGAAAGCGACCTTGTAAGCGAAGCTGGCTCCGGCAATGAAGAAAAAAGCGCTCATCAGAATCACCGGCCAGGCATAACGCTTTTCGTGTTTGTACAACCCAGGCGAGATGAAAGCCCAAACCTGATAAAGAAGAAACGGAATGGCGAAGGCAATGCCGGAATAAAGCGCGATGGTCATGTAAAGAGTGAACGCGCCGCCGACCTTGTTGATGACCAGATCGTCGTTTTCATCGTAAACAACTGTTGTTTCGCTCTCGTTCTGAATCTCCGCCAGTGGTTTGCCCACCGGCAACAAAGTTTTTCCGACCGCCCACGGTTCGGCCAGCACAGCCTGAAGGTTTCCATCTTTGATCGCGGATTTAATGCGGATAGTCGTGCCCAACGGAACCTTCACTCCCCTGACGGAACTTTCCTGAACGAAGGTGTATTGAGCGGTTTCGCCTTCCTTCAACTGGCTTAAATCGGCCTGACCGTTGATCGCCTGAGCTTCGATTCGCATCCTTCTCAATTGCTGTTTAACCGGCACGGCCAGAAATGAAAAAATGTAATCCGAAAATAAAAAGCAAACCGCAAAAGCAATGGCAATGGCGATGACCGATCTGACCAAACGCTGGCGAAGCTCATCCAGATGATCCAGAAAGGACATCTGCAAACCTTCGTGTTCATCAACCTCGTTGCTTACTTGACTGCTCACTCCTGCTTCCATTGCTTTACGTCTCCTGTCGCGTGTCCCAAAGAAAAAAGGTTGACCGCGAGCGCGCTCGACGGCAACCATTTTCTTGCGACGGCATTGGCCGCCAACAAATTCTTCATTAACCTTAAATCCAGTGTTGCTGCTTCGGCTCATTTGCCGTCGCGCTTGCGCCAGCGCCAGCCGCTACGGCGCTTTCCGTTTGTGCCGTTTCCTGAGTCTGAGCGGCATTGGCCGCTTCGCTTTGGCCGGGGCCCAAACTGTTTTGATTACCCGAATCCGATTCTTCGCTGTAAGGATTATATGGATCGTAATACTCGTTTGACGCTGTCTGTTCGTAACTTGAACTGCTGCCGGCGCTGTCGGTCTTACGATACTTTTCCATTTCGACTTCCTGTTCCCAGGTGCGTTTGAAATCGTCCGACGCGCGGCGGAACTGTTGCATCGCCTGTCCCAGCGATTTGCCCAATTCCGGCAATTTGCGTGGGCCGAAAACAATCAATGCGATGACCAGGATCAGAATTACTTCCGGCATTCCTAAGCCCATAACTACCTCTTTCTTTTTGTGGGAAAAATTCAGGCTTGCCAATAACTGCAAAACCGCTAACCGACGGCAACTATACCGGTCAGCAGGCGAGTCAGGCAAGCCCGCGCTCCGGCTTACTCAATCACCACGCGGTCGCTGGCTCCGCGCCCGAAAGTTTCCGGATGATACATCTCTTCGGCTTTCGACGGAGGCACGACGAAATTGCCCGGCGTCGTCGCTCGCGCTACGTATGAATAATTGTAAACGCCTTCCCACAACAGCGAAGTGAATGCTTCGATGCGTTCGTCGCGCATGTTCTGATGCTCGAACCATTGCCACGCCCACCACCAGCGATTGCGCGAGTTTGTGTCTTTGTCATCGCGCGGAATGTTACCGGTGACGGCCAGCGCCGGATTCAATGCCTCGAAACCGGCTGGCATAGGATCAACCAGCGCCACGTGATAACGGCGGCTTTGCGTGAACATCGTCAATCGAACTCTGACGCGAGCGCCGGCTTTTATTCGCCAGGTTCCGTCTTCTTCGCGCCGCACGTCGTTCGGATCGTCAACCGCTTCGTACGTGCGCGCCACGGTGAAACCAGCGTCGTAAGGTTTCAATTGCAAACTGGTCGGCGCATAACTCATGCCGATCCGGTAATACAAACGGCCAGCGCCTTCCTTGCTCAAAGCCAGGTTCTGAGTCTGACCCGGCGCGAAAGCCGACGACATCAGATAATTCATCGGCACGTTCAATTGACGGCTGTCGGTTGTGCGTCCGCGGAATTCAAAACCTCCGGCGTAAGCGTCACCCAGCCACGCGCGCGCGACGAAATTCGGCGTAACCTTTTCGTAAATGTTGAAGTAACGATCCATCGCCAACAGCACGAAAGCGTTTTCCTGCGTGTTTTCCCAACGGCCTTTGACCTTGTTGGCCAGCAATCCGCGCACGATCTTCGGAATCAAATCGTTTTTCGGATCGTCGCTGATTAACGCTTCGAGGATGATTCCGTCCGCTCGGCGATTGGAATGCAACAGCAGATGCGCGCCGTCAGAATACGACGTGGTGAAATGCGCCGTGCCTGCGGTTTCTTCAGCGCGATTGCCCAGATGACGGCGAATGGCCGCGACTTCGGTTCGCGAATTGGTGTCGCCAGACAAAACCGGCAACAGCCAGCCCAGAGCTTCGAGCGGAGTTTTTTCGACCCCGCCCCAGGCTGTGATCAGCGAACGAGCTTTCGCCGCGTCGCGGTCGCCCATTCGATTGCGAACGTAAAGCGCGTAAGCAGTCATCACACGCCGCGCTTCCACTCCGTAATAGGGCGGGAATTTGTTTTCAATCTGCTTCAGGTAGCCGTGCGATTTCTGTAGCAGTTCGGGCGGAACGTCGAAGCCTTTTTCCTTCGCCCGTTGCAGGGCGTGCGCCGCGTGAATGCTGACGTAAGGCCAGCTTTCTTCGCCTCGTCGCCAGAATCCGAAACCGCCGTCGCCGTTCTGCAATCCTTTCAATCGCTCCATATCGCTCGCCACCGAAGCGATCAGAGTTTCGGAGGGAGGTAATCCTTTGGCGTCGAAAGCTCCCAGCACGTCTTTCAGCGCGGCAATGGCCAGCACGCGCGATGAAATCTGTTCGGCGCATTCGTAAGGATAATTCGTCAGGTAAATCACCGCGTCGGTCAGCGCCTGCATTTGAGTTGATGAAGTCGTCAGCTCCAATCCGCCGAATTGACGGAAAGCGTCGGACGGAGCTTTGAACGGTTGCAGAATCGCTCCGGCGTCAATTTCGCCGTAAGTCGCGAAAGCTTCGGTCGTCGCCGGAGTCCAGACCGGCAGATTGACTTCAGCCGCGTCGGCGAATCTTCCAGAAGCCGCAGCGATCTGGAATCGCGCAGTGCCGGGTTTGATCGTCGTCGTTGGGAAGCGAACTTCGACTCGGTCGTTGGCCGGAACTGTGACGCGGCGACCAGCGCCGGCAGAAAGTAACGCGTTCGATGTTCGCACCGCGACATCAACCGTCATCGGATCATCGGTCTGATTTTGGACAACGACTGGCAATTCAAACCTGTCGCCGAAGTTCAAAAATCGCGGAGCCGACGGACGAACCATCAACGGCAACCGCGCCGTGATCGCCGATTCGCCCGATCCGAACTGCTTTTCACCAGCGACGGCTACGGCCATCACTCTGTAGCGAGTCAGATTGTCAGGCACTTTGACTTTGACCGAAGCTCGTCCGTTGGCGTCAGTCGGCAAAGCGGGCGCAAACGTGGCCAGCGCGTTGAAGTCAATACGCGTGCGGATTGGTTGCGGGGCCTCTTGTTTACTGTCTGCTGTAACCATCACCATTTCCGCCATAGGTGTGGCTTTTGCCGCTGGTGGAGCCATCTGAGCACGAACTCCGCCCGTCAGTGAAAAGTCAGCCGCCCGATCCTGACCGCCGCCGCTTTGTAGCTGGCTTATCAAACTGTCAGGTTTTGCCAGAAGAACATTCTGCCGCAAATGGTAATCGCTTACCTCTGCTCCGCGTTGGCTGTAAAACGTCGCCAGCGGATCGGCCAGTTGATAATTGCTCAGCGCCAGCACCGCTTCGTCAACCACGACGACGGCGACTTCCGCGCCTGCGACAGGCTTTCCTGCTGCATCGCGCAAAGTCACATCAACGGTTGTTTCGCCGCCCGGTTCCAAAGCCTTGTCGCGCGGCGTAGCAGTCACCGCCAACTTTCGTTTCAGCGGAGGAACCATCAGATTCAATTCGCCCGATGCGAAGGCCGGACGTTTGGGCAGATTGCTTTGAACATTGCCCGCGTCGTCCGTGCGAGTCGCCGCTCCAACCAGATCAACCTGAACGTGAATGTTCGGCACGTAAGCGTCATTGATCGGAAGCTTCAGCGTGTGCGAAGCCGAATTCATCGTGAAGCGTTCCGTGCTGACCAATCCTGAACGGCGCAGCGTCACGACGCCTTCGGCAGGGTAGAACGGAGCCTGCACCAGAATCTCAGCCGTCTGGCCTGATTCATATTCTTTCTGGTTGGGAATCATCTCGACTTTTTCCTGAGCCACATCGCGCTGAGGCTCGGTTTTGCCGCCCGCCACCCAAACGGTCATGCGGCTTTCGTTGCGACGTTCGCGGTCGTCAATCACCGAAGCGATGATGCGATATTGCCCGCCTTCTTTCGTTTCAAAGCGGCAGTTGACGGCTTTGTCGCCTGATTTGACAGTGCATTCCTGCGGATTGGTTTCGCGCTCTTTCCATTCGCCGCCTTCCTGCGCCCAGTCAATCAACACGGCTCGAATGCGTATTTCGCGGTTCGTGATCAGCTTGCCGTCAATGTTCGTGGCAATCGTTTCGATGATGACGGGTTCGCCTTTCTGCACGAAAGTTCGCGGTGTGCGAATGCCTACGTAAAGTTCCGACGGATGCACAAGGAAGCTGGTCATGCCGGAAATCGCCTGACGATTGACATCCTGCACGAAAGCCTGCGCGGTGACGTTCGTCGCCCGGATGGGATTGACCGAATCGAAATCAACTCGCAGATAATGTTTGCCTGCGGCGTCGGTTGTGCCGCTCAGGTTTTGAGTGATGCCGCCGCTGTAACTCTGACGGTCGTACCACCACCACGGAGTCCACTGGCCGAAGATGAAATCGCCGCGATTCGGCGGAGTGTAATTGGTCGGCGTCGCCATCACGTTCCATTGAGTTTCGGCGTTCGACAGCGCTCCGCCCGCGTAATAATTCGC
>CAYRQB010000355.1:0-6007 GCA_964426025.1 uncultured Heliomicrobium sp. | reverse complement strand
CCACGTACATCGGCTCAGGCGTTTTCGCTCCGGCGGGCAAGGCGTATGTGCCGACTACCTGATCCGAAGCCACATTGATGACCGAAATCGTTCCCGAAACTCGGTTGGCAACGACCATCTTCCCTTTCGGCAATCGGAAGTCTCTGCCTGCTTGTTTGTCTTCGTCCTGCTGGTGGTTGAGTTTCTGCAACGAAACGGCAGAGGTGTTGAAACTGGTGGCAACGATTGCTGCCAACGCGAGGCAAAATGCGATTAGAAAAATTCTTCGTCTCAATGTTGTTCTCCTTCTTCTGCTTGATGTGGATGCCAGTCCGGGCGCAAGCTCGGCTGACAGAAATTCCTGCTCACAACATTGCATGCAGGAAACCGGCGAAGAACGGCTCACGAGTCGGAAAAATTTTTCGACATTGATTGTGTGCGGCGTTAAAATCCCGCTTTGGCTGAGAAAGAATGCGATGGGGATGAACTCTGAAAAAATCACCAATCTGTTGGTCGCCTGGAATCATGGCGACCAACAGGCGCGCGACGAGTTGATGCCGCTGATTTACGATGAACTGCGTCGCATCGCGCAGGCGTATCTGCGCCGCGAGCGAGCGGATCACACCTTGCAACCGACGGCGCTGGTTCACGAAGCGTTTTTACGGCTGGTGGATCAAAGCCGGGTCAACTGGCAAAATCGTGCGCACTTTTTCGGCTCTGCTGCGCGATTGATGCGACAGATTCTGATCAATCACGCCGAAGCTCGTCAGGCAGCCAAGCGTGGGGGCGAAGCTGAGCGCATCTCGCTCAATGATGTCGAGCTTTCAGCAACAGAACAAGAGTTAGATCTGATCGCGTTAGACGAAGCGCTGAAACATCTGGAAAGGATTGATCTGCCGCAAAGTCGAATTGTCGAGTTGCGATATTTCAGCGGATTGACCATCGAAGAAATTGCCGAAGTGATGAGCCTGTCGCCGGCTACCGTCAAACGCGAATGGAACACAGCTCGCGCCTGGTTGAGGCGTGAACTCAGCCGTTGATCTTCAGCTATGGAATCGCCAAACACAGGAAATTCTTCAATTGATAAAACTGCCACTATTGAACGCTGGCGGCAGGTGAAGGAATTTTTTCAGGCCGCGATTGAGCTTCCACCCGTAGAGCGATCGGCATGGTTGGCCGGTGTTTGCGCTGGCGATTCTTCATTGCTGGCCGAAGTCGAATCACTGATTGCCGCTCACGACCAGCCGGGCGGTTTTCTGGATACGTCCGCAGTTGATTTGGTCGGCGACCAAACCGATCCACTGGTTGGGCAATCGCTAGGACGTTATCAGATTGTGGCGACGCTGGGTCGTGGCGGAATGGGTCAGCTTTACAGGGCAAAAGACACCACGCTTGGACGCGATGTGGCGATCAAGGTTCTGTTGTCAACGTTTTCGGTCAATCAAGAACGGCTGCACCGCTTTGCTCGGGAAGCGCGCGCAGCATCGGCGCTCAACCACCCGAACATCATCACCATTCACGAATTCGGCCAGGAAAATGGCACGCATTTCATTGTCAGCGAATTCATCGAAGGCGAAACGTTGCGCCAGCGACTGGCAAAAAGTCGTCTGAGCGCCAGTGAGGTTTTGGACATTGCCACCCAAATCACCAACGCGCTGGAAGCCGCACACAAGGCTGGAATTTTTCATCGGGACATCAAACCGGAAAACATCATGATTCGCCCGGACGGGCTGGTCAAAGTATTGGACTTCGGCCTGGCCAAATTGACCGAGCACAAAATCGGCAACCAAAACATAAACGCCACTGAGGCTTCAACGGCGGATTGGGGACGAACCGAACCCGGCGTGGTGATGGGAACGATTTGTTACATGTCGCCGGAACAGGCTCGCGGGCAGGAACTGGATGGGCGCACTGATCTTTTCAGCTTGGGCATTGTGCTTTACGAAATGGCCGCCGGACGCACGCCGTTCACCTGCGTAACGGCTGCCGACGCCTTCGCTTCGATTCTGGCGCAGGAACCGCCGCCGATTGCCGACTTCGCCGCCGATTTTCCCAATTCGCTGGAAACCATCATTCGCTGCCTGCTCAGCAAAGACCGCGAGCATCGGTATCAATCGGCGGGAGAATTGTTGGCCGATCTGAAAAGCCTGAATAGCGGCGATACGGCATCCGCGCTTTTGTCCGCCAAATCTGCCGCACGCAAAACCTGGTTTGGCGCAATGAAACAGCAATGGCGCCACGCAGCAATTACTATTGTCGCGTTGGCGGCGATCATCGCGGGCGCGGTTTACTGGCACAGCAACGAAAAAGTGGTCGAATCAATCGCGGTGTTGCCATTCAGCAGCGAAAGCGCCAACTCTGAAACGGAACATCTGGCCGAAGTCATTACCGAAAACCTGATTAGCAATCTGTCCCAGTTATCCAATCTGACGGTCAGGCCGCGCAGCGCCATTTTGCGATACAAAAAGCGAGAGGTTGATCCGATGATGGCCGGGCGCGAACTGGACGTCGAAGCCGTGCTGACTGGTCAGACGACCGTCCGCGGCGAAGAAATAACCGTCAGTCTTCAATTGGTGGACGTGCGCAACAACCGCCAGCTTTGGGGAGCAAAATACAACGGACGATACGGCGATTTGCTGCTGACCGAAGCGCAAATCGCCCGCGAAGTGACGGAAAATTTGCGGCTGCGATTGTCCGCCGGTGAGCGGCAGCAATTGACCAAACAGCCGACGAACAATCTGGCCGCGTATCAGCTTTATCAACAAGGCCGGTTTTTCTGGAAGCAGCGAACTCCGGCGAGCTATCAAATGGCGATTGAGCATTTCAAAAAAGCGATTGACCTCGATCCGTCGTTTGCGTTGGCGTATGTCGGCCTGGCTGATTGTTATTTGCTTGGCGGCGGTCGCCAGCTTTCCGTGCATGAATCCATGTCTAAAGCCAGAACCGCAGCCTTGCATGCGCTGAAGCTGGACGCTCAGCTTGCCGAAGCGCATGTGTCGCTGGCCCAAGTGCAGTTTTACAACGATTGGAACATTACCGAGGCTGAAATTTCATTCAATCGGGCCATTGAATTAAAACCGGATTACGAGACCGCTCACCACTGGTATGCCTTGATGCTGGCGATGGCCGGGCGATTCCAGGAAGCGATTGATCGCATCAAGCTCGCTCAAACGATTGACCCGGTTTCGATCAGCATCATCAAAGACTCCGGGCTGATTTACTTTTACGCGGGTCAGTACGACCAGGCCATCGAACATTGCCTGAAAGCGTTGGAGATGAATCCGAATTTTTATCCGGCGCACGCCGCGCTGGGCGACATTTATTTGAAATTGGGCAGAAAGCAGGATGCGATTGCCGAACTCGTCAAGGCGAGCCAGTTGGACAGCCGCCTGCTGGCTAAAACCGCGCTCGGTTATGGTTACGCCGTAACCGGCGAAAAGAAAAAAGCTCTGGCAGTGCTGAACGAGTTGCGCCAACCTTTGCCAGCCCGTCCCGTTCCAGCCTATTACCTGGCCATACTTTACACCGGGCTGGGGCAGAAGGATGAAGCCTTCAAATGGCTCAACCAGGCTCTTCAGGAACGCGCTTATCGGCTGGTTACTTTGAAAGTAGACCCGACTTTCGAGAGTCTGCGATCCGATCCGCGCTTTGACGATTTGCTTCGACAGCTAAACCTGGCTCAGTAAAACCATCAATCTACGCTTTCAAACCAACTGACGTCGGTGTCACCACCATACTTTGACAGGCATCAAGCCGCCGCGTAGAATCGCGCTCACTTTAATCAACACATTGAAATAATTTATACAGACAGAGACAAAAGTTATGGCCTGGTTCAAACGCCAAACAGACAAGCTTGGTGAGCTTGCCCCACCCGAAGAGCGCACGGTCAAAACCGAAGGCATCTTCGTCAAATGCGACAATGAAGATTGCGGCGCAACGATTTACCGCAAGGACCTGAAAGCAAACCTGAGTGTCTGCCCAACCTGCGGACATCATTTCCGGCTGGGCGCTCGTGAACGTTTGCAGATGCTCTTTGACGATGGAATTTATCTCGAACGCGACGCGAACGTGGCTCCGACAGACCCGCTCAAATTCGTTGATAAAGCCGCTTACTCCGATCGGCTGAAAAAAGCTCAAAGGGAAACCGGTTTGCTGGACGCTCTGATTACCGGCGAAGGCCAATTCGGTGGTCGCGACATAGTCATCTGCGCCATGGAATTCAAATTCATCGGCGGCAGCATGGGTTCGGTCGTTGGCGAAAAGATCACGCGAGCAATCGAATATTGCATCAAACAGCGTTGGCCTTTGATCGTCGTTTCCTGTTCCGGCGGAGCGCGAATGCAGGAAGGCGCGATTTCGCTGATGCAGATGGCCAAAATTTCGGCTGCGCTGGCGCGATTGGACGACGCCAAACTTCCTTACATTTCGCTGCTGACCAATCCGACGACCGGCGGTGTCACCGCCAGTTACGCCATGCTCGGTGATTTCAACATCGCAGAGCCGGGCGCGATCATCGGTTTCGCCGGAGCGCGAGTCATCGAACAAACAATCCGTCAAAAGCTGCCGAAGGGTTTTCAACGATCGGAATTCCTGCTGGAACACGGCATGCTGGACGCCGTGGTTGATCGTCGCGAGTTGCGCGATTTTCTGATTAAACTTTTGAATTTCACCGGGCCGGAAAAATGATGCTTCGTTTAATCGCAATTCTGCTTATCGCCGCTTCAGCAATGGCCTGTCAGAACGACGCGGCCTCGACCAACTCTGTCGCGGCAAGCTCTCCTGTTCCGACTGTTGATTCGATTGCCGCTCCTGACAAAACACCGAAGACAACCGCATTCGACGCCGAACGCGCTTTCAACCACGTCAAGGCTCAGGTTGAATTTGGCCCCCGTCCGGCTGGTTCTGCGGCCATCGAAAAGACTCGCGATTATCTGGTGAAGGAATTGAAAAGCTACGGCCTGAAACCTTCGCTTGACGAATTCACGGACGTGACGCCGCGCGGCAAGATCAAATTCAAAAATGTGATTGCCGAATTGCCCGGCGAATCGCCAAACGTCATCATCATCGGCAGCCATTACGACACCAAAGAGTTCAAGGAATTCAAGTTCGTCGGAGCCAACGACGGCGGGTCCAGCACGGGCATTCTGTTGGAAATCGCTCGCGTGATGGCGGCGGAAAATCAAAACGGACAGAAAAGAAAGTTCACTTATCAGTTCGTCTTCTTTGACGGCGAAGAAGCTTTCTGTCGCGATTGGAGTGAATGTCTGAACGGCAAAGACAACACATACGGCAGCCGCTATTACGCAGAGAAGCTGAAAAAAGAAAAAAAGACCGACAGCATCAAGGCAATGATTCTGCTGGATATGGTCGGCGACAAGGATTTGACCATTCCGCGCGAGGAAAGTTCGTCGGCCTGGCTGGTCAATGCCATATGGGGAACCGCGCAGGAAATCGGATACAAAAAACAATTCCCCAGTCGCACTTTTATGGTTGGCGACGACGATCACATGCCATTTCTGCGTGCCGGGATTCCAGCCGTAGATGTGATTGATTTCGAATACGGTGACGGCGAGGAAGACAACAGTTACTGGCACACAGAGGAAGACACTTTGGACAAAATCAGCGCACAAAGTTTGAAAATTGTCGGAGATGTCATACTGCTGAGCCTGCCCAGAGTCGAAGCACAGATACGTTGAAGAATTCCTCGCTGAAAATTTGCTAGCGTCGCCCGAATTTAATCCGGAATAGGATTCGGCAAGTGAGGCAAGCGTCAGGTTTTGTAGTAGAATTCCACGCGGTCAATTCATCTCCCCTATGATTCAGTTCTTTCATTGTTCTGCTACGGACAAGGCATGAAGGACGGCTTTGCTGCTCCCCTCAACAAATGCCATGTGTGGGTATTTGTGTACACAGTATTGATTTCAGCAATCCGTCAAACCAATGCAATGCCTGGTTTCGTGGTGTTTTTTCCAAACCCAAAAGAGAGAGGATGAGGTAATTAAAGATGAAGTGGGAATACAGAACGGTA
>CAYRQB010000354.1:0-6018 GCA_964426025.1 uncultured Heliomicrobium sp. | reverse complement strand
TTCAGGAGAATTGGCATGCCAAAAAACACCACCATTGTTTTGGTTCGTCACGGAGAAAAGCCAAAGAGCAACACTGATCCGGGATTGGCTGTCGCCGGTTTGGAACGCGCTCAGGCTTATTCCGTCTACTTTCAAAACTATCCGAACAGCAAAACACCGCTGAAGTTCAAATATCTGTTCGCCTCGACCGATTCCAGCAAAAGCGACCGTCCGCGCCTGACCATATTGCCGTTTTCTCAGACGGTCAAAATTCCGATCAACACCAGCTTTTCCAATGCTCAACACAAGGAATTGGCGGATTCGATACTGACTCCCGGCAAGTCTGGCCAGTACGACAACTGCAACATTCTGATTTGCTGGCATCACGGAGAGATTTTGAAGCTGGCCAAGAATCTTGGTGTGGACGCCAGCCAGGCAGGCAGTTGGCCCAGCAAATGGCCAGGCGAAGTTTTCGGATGGCTGTTGCAAATCAATTTCGACGCCAACGGCAACATCAATTACAAACAAACTTTCTGCATCAATGAACAACTCATGTTTGATGACAACGGTCAGAATCCGCCCGGCGAGCAATAATCAATCGTCAAATCAATCACGCTGGTTTGGCTCCAACTCCGAGCCAGCGTTTCTTCGCGCTTGAAACGACTCGCTGGTCCGTCGCCAGACGGTTTTCAGCCCAGCGCGCCAATCGCACAAACGGCAATCCCATCAAAAAGTAAATCGCCGCCGTCAGAATTCCCGCGCCGATGTAATCGTAATAAGTCGCCGCCAATTGACCGTAAACTTTCGTCAGCTCAACCATAGTGATGACCGAAACGATGGAGGAATCTTTGAACAGCGCGATGAAATCGTTCGTCACCGGAGGGATCACCAGTCGCATGGCTTGCGGAACGACGACGTAACGTAACGCCAGCCAGCGAGTCATTCCCAAACTCAAGGCCGCCTCCATCTGACCGCGCGGAATCGCCTGAATGCCTGCGCGATAGTTTTCAGCTTCGTAAGCGGCGTAGTTCAGTCCCAACCCAACCACGCCAGCGACAATCGGCGATAAGCGGATTCCGATAGTCGGCAAGCCGTAAAAGATCAGATAAAGCTGGATTAGCAGAGGAGTTCCCCGAAACAACTCCACGTAAGCACGCGACAGCCACGAAAACGGTTGCGGTGCATACAAATTCACCAACGCCAGCATCAACCCGAAGACAATCGCCAACACCATTCCTAAAACCGAAATCAGCAAAGTCATCGGCGCGCCGACAAACAACAGCGCAGGCAAATAACCCCAGTATCGTTTCAGCCGTTCCCGCCAGGTCAGCTTGGCCGAAACCGTCTGAGTGAATTCGGCCAGCGCATCGCTTTTCTGTTCCGGCTGGCTGAGTTTGGCAAACAGCTTGCCGGTTTCTTCGTTCCAGATGCCCCACTTTTCATAAATCGCTTTCAGTTCGCCGGAGCGAACCAACGCCAGCAAGGCTTCGTTGACCTGCCGCAGCATCTCCGCGTCGTTTTTGCGGATGGCGATGCCGTATTGCATCTCGCCGATAATTGCGCCGGTGAACTTCAGCCGTGGATTCGGCTTGGAGTAATAAACGGCAATCGGCCAATCCATCAGCACGGCTTCGAGCCGTCCGTTGGTCAAGTCGTCGTAAGGATTGTTCTGATTTTCGTAGCTGCGAATTTCCAGAGCGCCGTTGAACTCTTTCTTCGCTTCTTCCAGCAAGCGATGCGCCAACGAGAATTTCAACGTGCCGACGGTTTTGCCTTTCAGATCGGCAATCGAATTGATCGAGTTTTCCGAAGCGCGGACGCTGAGTTGTTCTCCGCAGACGTAATAAGGAATCGAAAAATTGACTTGCTCCTTGCGGTCGTCCGTGATTTCTATGCCGTTGACCGCCAGGTCGTAACTGCCGCGCTGCAAACCCGGAATCAATCCGTCCCACTGGTTTTGAACGAAGACCGATTTGCGTTTGAGCTGTTTGCCCAGCGCATCCATCAAGTCAATTTCAAAGCCGATGATGCGGCGAGGATTTTTCGGATCAGGCAGCAAATATGGAGCGCCGCCTTCGGCATCGCCTCCCCAACGCAGGTCTTGGGCTTTAGTGGTTAGAGTTGAGAAGAAGATGAGTAGCAGAAGAAAGCAGGCTTTTTTGAACCACGGGGAACACGGGGGAAAACCAGAAAAACAGACTTGTCTTTCCCCGTGATCCCAGTGCTCCCCGTGGTTATTTTTTCCGGTTGAAGAATTGGAGTCGGATTTCATCACAGGTATCTCCGCAAAAATTCTCGCGTCCGTTCATCTCTTGGCGAAGTGAAGATCGCGTCGGGCGAATCGCTTTCGATCAATTCGCCTTCGCTCAAAACCAGAACCTTGTCGGCCACATCACGCGCGAAGTTCATTTCGTGAGTCACCACCACCTGAGTCATGCCTTCGTCATCAAGCTGGCGCATGATGCTCAGGACTTCGCCAACCAGTGAAGGATCAAGCGCAGAAGTCGGCTCGTCATACAGCATCACCTTCGGCGACATCGCCAGTGCGCGCGCAATCGCCGCCCGCTGTTGCTGGCCGCCGGAAAGCTGCGAAGGGTAATAATCCATTCGATCTTTCAATCCGACTTTCGCCAGCAATGTTCGCGCGCGTTCTTCGACTTCTTTGCGATCCAGCTTCTTCACCACCGTCGGAGCCAGCACGGCATTTTCCAGCACGGTCAAATGCGGAAACAGATTGAAGCTCTGAAACACCATTCCGACATCTTCCCGCAAATGCCGAAGCTGGGCATTCAGATGGGAGGGCAGGTGATGCTGCAAAGCTCCGTTCATCTTCAATTCGTGTTCGCCAATGCGAATGCTGCCGCTGTCAAACAACTCCAGCCCGTTCAGGCAACGCAGCAACGTAGACTTGCCACAACCCGACGGGCCGATGATGACGGTCAGTTCTGAGACGGAAACATCAAAGCTGATGCCTCGCAACGCCGCCGCTTCGCCGTAGCTTTTTTTCAGATTGTTGACGGAGATGATTTGTGTCATTGCTTACGCGGACTTGGAAACGCGGGGAAATCCTTCATCTTTTTCCAGAGCAGAACGACACTGCCATCGCTGTCCTTACTCAGAACTCGAAAAGCAATAAGCAAGTCAGAATTGTCAAAATCAATGGCGCGCAATAAGTAAGTCATTCCAAGATTCACAGGCATGGCTGATTTGAACGTGATCCCTCCCTCTTGAACCCCCAAATAAATCTTTTGACGCTCCGCGTTGTAATCTTCCGACGTTCTAGGCACTTTGTAGTCAACCATAAATTTCGCAGCAGGGTGGGCAAGCGTCAAAGATTCCAATGGAACATCTTCAACCAGCGCAAAAAAACCGTAGGCACTCCCGGCAAAACCAGTCATGAATTTGCCATCGCTCAAACCGACGTCCGACCCACGTCCGTAAGCATGAGTCAGAAGCCGAAAAGAGTAATAGGAGCCACCGCCTCGAATCTCCAGCTTTCCATCATATTTCTCTCTTGGCAACAATCGGATCAGTCCGGTGTCAGGCTGTTCTAAAAATTTAGCGTGCGCTGTTCGATCTTCAACCGGCACAGCTAACAGTGCATTTTCCATTTCTCGCATCCGCTGGGAAAGAGACTCAAACTCTTTCGCAAGCTGATTATGGCTTGGCAATTTTGAGGAACTGGTCTGAGCTTGCACATTGAGCAGGCAAATTCCAAACATGATCGTTAGCAATCCCGTAGAGAAATTCCGAAAGAAAGTCATTGCGATACCTCCTAGTATGTTTGATTGACTGAAAAGATTTTCACCCGTTTATCCCACTCGCTTTCCTTTGCCCTGCCAAAACTTATCGCGCAGCAGATTCTTCTGAATCTTGCCGGTCGCGGTGCGTGGCAATGCGTCAATGAAGCTGACGGATTTCGGGCATTTGTAATGCGCCAGGTTGTCTCGGCAAAACTGGATGATTTCTTCTTCCGTAGCGGATTGGCCGGGCTTGAACACGACCAAAGCGGCGGGGACTTCTCCCCATTTTTCGTCGGGGATGGCGATGCAGGCAGCTTCCAGCACTTTCGGATGTTTGTAGAGCATGCCTTCGACTTCAATCGAAGAGATATTTTCGCCACCGGAAATAATCAGGTCTTTTTTGCGGTCTACGATTTCGACCATGCCTTCGGTGTCCATCGTCGCCATATCGCCAGTGTGAAACCATCCATCCACAATCACGGCATCGGTCGCTTCGGGCTGTCGCCAGTAACCTTTCATCACGACGTTGCTGCGGGCGATGATTTCGCCGACGGTTTGATTGTCCGCCGGAACGTCGTTACCCGCATCATCCACCACGCGAGTTTCAACGCCCAGCATCGTGTAGCCAGTGCGCGTCTGGACTCGGTACTTTTCTTCCTGCGGCCAGTCTCGCATGTGAGGTTTGACCTTGCTGACAGTCAGGAACGGCGAAGTTTCAGTCAGGCCGTAAATTTGAATCACTTGCCAGCCGAATTGTTCCTGCATCCCTTTGATCGAAGCCATTGGCGGAGCAGAACCCGCCGTGGCTACGCGAACGCCTTCGCGCGGCAAAACTGCGCGCTGTTCGTCAGTCATTGGATGGTTCAACGCCAGGTTAATCATGATCGGCGGCATGCAGGCGAAACTCATGCCTTCGCGTGTGGCCAGCTCAAAGAAGCTACCCGGTTCGTATTTTTTGACAATAACGTGTTTGGCTCCGACGCCCGTCACCGCGTATGGCAAGCCCCAACCGTTGCAGTGAAATTGCGCCAGCGTGTGGAAGTAAACGTCTTCGGGCTTCAAGCCGAATTCGATGATCGAGTTCATGGCGTTGATGTACAGATTGCGATGTGTGGACATGACGCCTTTCGGTCGGCCAGTCGTGCCGGAGGTGTAAAGGATTGTGGCAATGTCGTTTTCGTCAACTTCGGCGGGCGTTGGCTTTTCAGCCGAAGTTTCGGCCAGCAACGTGTCGTAATTTTGCCAGCCGTCCGGAATTTCTCCGCCGTCGGAAAAAGTGATGAAGTGTTTGACGGTTTTCAGTTCGCCGCGAATCGTTTCGATGGTCGGAACCAGCCAGTCTTCGACAATCAGAATTTTGGCCTCGCCGTGGTTGAGGATGTAATTGAAGTCATCCGCAATCAGCCGGAAGTTGATCGGCATGTAAACCGCTCCCATCAATGGTGCGCCAAAGAATCCGTCCATCATCCGATGATCGTTTTGAGAAATGATGGCGACTCGTTCGCCTTGCTCGACGCCGAGCGAACGCATCAGGTTTACCCAGCGGCTCACACGTTCGCCAAGCTGGTTGTACGTGAAACGCAGATCGCCGGAAACTACAGCTTCCTGGTTGCCGTAAACGGCCAGCGCTCGTTTGAGAAAATCGTATTCATTGAGTTGAACAATCACGATTGAATCCTCCGTAGATTCTTCCCACGAAGCCACGCGAAGGGGTGTGATTAAAAGTGCGACTCAGGTTCGCCGTAGTAATTGACATCCGAATCTTCTTTTCTGTCCCGAAGGGACAACGGAGATTAGCCGGTGATGGAATCACCGGAATCGCGCGAATGAAGCAATCGCGCTCTGGCAGGAGCGCCGGACGAGTAACGGTTGGTCCAGCGTCCCTTCAGGACGCGACGGCATAATCGGCCTGTTCCCGGTGGTTGTACCACCGGCTAATTTCCCTTGTCCCTCCGGGACAAAAGCTGAGTCGCACTTTTAATCACACCCCACGCGAAGAAGCACGAAGATTTTATTTCTCTTCGTGAAGCTTCGTGTGATTTCGTGGGCGAACAAGATTGTGAAGAAGACGCGCCGGAGATTAGCACAAAGTCAGGATTGCCAAAATTATTTTCAAACCGCATCATTCGCGCCACAAATTCACCGAGGACACAATCACGATAGATGACCCAATCGAAAGTTTCGCTGAAACGCGCGCTGAAATTGCGCGATCTAATTTTGCTGAACATCGTCGCCGTTTACACGCCCAGCACGCTGGCGCAAAACATGCCGCTCGGCAAAATCGGCTTGCTGGTGT
>CAYRQB010000353.1:5042-6158 GCA_964426025.1 uncultured Heliomicrobium sp. | reverse complement strand
TGCTGAAGGTAATCAACACTCAATAAATTCAACATTTATGATGCGATTGCCCTGTACCCGCATCCATAGATCAAAGAGGCGGCGTTCATTTTCTCTGCCGAATCATTTCTTCCCGCGCTGTTCGATCTTCGCCCATGTGTCTTTCAAACCAATCGTTCGATTGAAGACAGGTTTGTCCGGCGTGGAATCGGGGTCTACGCAAAAGTACCCAAGTCGTTCAAACTGATAGCGCGAACCGGCGACAGCGCCTTTCAAACCCGGTTCGACTTTGCAACCGGTCAAAACTTCCAGCGAGTTCGGATTCAGGTTGGCGGTGAAATCCTGACCTTCTTCAGTCTCGTCGGGGTTTTCTTTGGCAAACAGCGTGTCGTACAGGCGGACTTCGGCGTCAATGGCGTGCGCGGCTGAAACCCAGTGGATCGTCGCTTTGACTTTGCGATTGCTGGCCGGGCCTCCGCTGCGAGTTTCAGGGTCGTAAGTGCAATGCAACTCGACGATGTTGCCGTCGGCGTCTTTGACGACGTTTTCGCATTTGATGATGTAACCGTAACGCAAGCGCACTTCCTTCCCCGGCGAAAGGCGATAAAACTTCGGCGGAGGCGTTTCGCGGAAATCGTCCTGTTCAATGTACAGAACTTTCGAGAAGAGGACTTTGCGCGTGCCTGCGCTCGGGTCTTCGGGATTGTTGACGGCTTCCATCTCTGCATCCAGACCATTTGGCAGGTCATCAGGGTAATTGGTCAGCACGACTTTCAGCGGTTTCAGCACGGCCATCACTCGCAAAGCATGCTTGTTCAAATCTTCGCGGACGTAATACTCAAGCTGTTGAAGCTGGGTGATGCCGTTGGTTTTTGAAACGCCCAGGCTGGCACAGAAATTACGAATGGCTTCGGGCGTGTAACCTCGCCGCCGCATTCCCGACAACGTAGGCATGCGCGGATCGTTCCAACCACTGACCAAACCTTCCTGAACCAGCCGCAGCAACTTGCGCTTGCTCATGACGGTGTAAGTCAGGCTCAGCCGGTCGAATTCAAATTGCTGGGAAGGGAAGATGCCGAGTTGTTCGATGAACCAGTTGTACAAATGACGGTTGTTATCGAATTCCAGCGTGCAGAT
>CAYRQB010000353.1:2208-4942 GCA_964426025.1 uncultured Heliomicrobium sp. | reverse complement strand
TCCCATTTGAAGCCCAGCCATTGGACGTCTTCCATGATGGCGTCAACGTATTCGGTTTCTTCTTTTGAAGGATTGGTGTCGTCAAAACGCAGATTGGTTTTGCCGCCGAATTCCGCCGCCAGCCCGAAATCCAGGCAGATGGCTTTGGCGTGGCCGATGTGCAGATAACCGTTCGGTTCGGGTGGAAAGCGAGTTTGCACGCGTCCGCCGTGTTTGCCGGACTTGATGTCTTCGATAATGATGTCCCGAATGAAATTTGAACGGGTTTCCGATTCTTCAGTTGATTCAACCGGCTTGGCGCCAGCGTCGGCTTCCAACGAATTCATTTGTTTTTGATTTCTCCTGTGATGATTTGATGAGGGCTTCACTATACCGAACCAGGCGCGAGTCGCGCAAAAAGCGCGATGTCTATTCGCTAAATAAGAACAATCAACCTTGAGACAATGAGGAATAGAAGATTGATCAGGATTGGCGTTAAATCAGCATCATCGTGGTTTTCATCTTGTTGAATCCTGTAAATCCTGTCCCAAAGTTTTTTGGTTTGATTTAGATTTCATCACTTCGCTGCGAAGCGCGAAGCTGCGCGCGTCAATCGCCCTGTCGGTTGCCAGAATGCCGTCAAGATGATCAATCTCGTGCTGCAACAATTCAGAAAGATCGCCGCTGGCAGTGACCAATTTTGACTCGCCGCAATCGTTGGTGAAGCTGACTTCAATTTCCACGTGTCGCCGAACTCGAACCATCAATTCGGGGAAAGAAAAACAGTCATCCCACAATTCCATCATTTCAGAACTCGCGCGGGCGATTTGCGGATTGATCAGCGGCGACGGGCCGAAACTGCCGTCATTCATGTTGACGAACAGAATCCGGCGATGCGCTCCAATTTGCGGAGCGGCAATGGCTCGGCCAAAACCGTGACCGGCGCGAAAGTTCGCGAGAGTCGCGGCGAGGTCGGAGATGATTTCTCCGGTTTCGGTCGCGCGAATGTCTGTGACGGCTTCGGACGGTTGCCAAAGCTGCGGATTGCCGAGCAGCAGAATTTCTCGAACGGGCATATGATAAGCTCCCCTGGAACGCGGGCGTCTAGATCAGAGCAAGCAAGATTGAGACGTTTTTCTCGACAGGATTCACAAGATTTTCGTGCAGGATTGACAAGAGTATTCTGTACGAAGCCGTTCCGGTTGAAGTTTTAATCCAGTTCATCCTGAAAAATCCTGTCAATCCTGTCTCAAAGTTTCTGGCTTTGATTTAGCCCGCTGAAATTCGACACGGAAAGCGAGTCTAGCAAACTTGGGCGCTCAAAGCACAAATTCACCGCGAGTAATTCTGTTTGATTTCGATGGCACGCTGGTCAACACGACACCGCTGATTTTGCGTTCGTTCCGCGCTACCTGGCAGCAGGTTTTCGGCTTTGAAATGGAGGACGCCGATTACATCAAAACCTTCGGCACTTTGCTTCACACGGCTTTGAAGCAACTGACCGAACAATGCGTGGCAGAGGAGCGAATCCGCCCGGTTGATGATTTAACCGCCAAGGCCGACGAATTGCTGAAAACCTACCGCGAGTTCAACTGGCAATGGCACGACGAAGTGATCGAAGCATTCGCCGGAATTGACGAAGCCGTGCGCGAACTGAAAGCGCGCGATTACCGGCTTGGCATCGTGTCTTCCAAGCTGCGTTTCGGCGTCGAGCGCGGTTTGAACATTTTCGCGATGGCCGAATTGTTCGATGTCGTCATCACCGCCGACGACGTGACGAATCACAAACCTCATCCCGAACCTCTGTTGAAAGCCATGGAAAAATTCGACGCTACGTCCGCCGAAACCGTTTACATCGGCGACAGCACTCACGACATCGTCGCCGGAAAAGCCGCCGAAGTTGCTACAGCCGCAGCTACCTGGGGGCCGTTCCCACGAACTGAACTGGAAGAGTTGAAACCGGATTATTTGCTGAACGAGCCAGGCGAATTGCTGAAGATTTTTACTCGCTGAAAATCTGCCTGACTCGTTCCAAATCTTCTGGCGTGTCCACACCGATCGAACGATGAGCGACGCGAACGACTTTGATCCGATATCCGCATTCCAACGCTCGCAGTTGTTCCAGCAATTCTGTCTGTTCCAACGGCGTCGAAGAGAGTTTGGCGTAGCGGAGCAAAAATTCCCTGCGGTAAACGTACATCCCCGTGTGTTTCGAGTAACGGCTGAGCAATTCCGGCTGGGCTATTAAAGCCGCTTCGATCGAACCGTGAGCCTGAACCGCCGCGCGAGGGAAGGGAACGGGACTGCGCGAAAAATAAAGCGCGAAGCCTTCGGGATCAGTGACGACTTTGACTACGTTGGGATTCAGCAAATCGGCGGCGGATTCAATCGGTTCGGCTGTCGTGCTCATGACGATTGAATTGTCGGCCAGCAACGGCGCAATCGCCGATTCAATCGTTGCCGGTTCGATCAACGGTTCGTCGCCTTGAACGTTGACGATGATTTCGGCGTCAAGCTTGGCCGCGACTTCGGCCAAACGATCAGTGCCGGTTTGATGATCCGGCGAAGTCATCATCACTTCGTGGTTGTGAGCGGCAACGGCATCGAAAACGCGTTGATCATCCGTGGCGATGATGACCCGGTTGATGGATGAAACCTCCATCGCGCGCTCAGCCACGCGAACGATCATCGGTTTGCCCGCAATGTCCAGAATCGGTTTGCCCGGCAATCGCGTCGAAGCATAACGACCGGGAAT
>CAYRQB010000353.1:0-2108 GCA_964426025.1 uncultured Heliomicrobium sp. | reverse complement strand
CCACCGAAACAATACAGCTTGCCGTTCTGATCGCCGATGACGACTCGGCCTGAAGCAATTGCCGGTGAAGCCGACAGAGCGCCGCCCGCGTTGAATTCCCAGAGCTTGGTTCCTTTCTGCAAATCCAGAACGTAAAAGCGTCCGTCGTTCGATCCGACATAAACTTTGCCTCCGGCAATGGCCGGAGAAGATTCGACGCGAGCGCGAGTCATAAAAGTCCAAAGGGCTTTGCCGTTGGCGGCATTCAAACAGTGAACCATCTTGTCGCGTCCGCCGATGACGACTTTGCCGCCGGTCAGAGCCGCCGATGAATAAAACGGAAATTTGCGCTGCGGATGTTCGTAAA
Organism: uncultured Heliomicrobium sp.; assembly: GCA_964426025.1. Lineage (GTDB taxonomy): Bacteria > Acidobacteriota > Blastocatellia > RBC074 > RBC074 > RBC074. The sequence goes on along the minus strand of CAYRQB010000353.1, from coordinate 1,762 downwards.
CCCAGGCCTGCCGTTTCTGTTGCAGATTCAAACTGACGACTTCGTTGTTGAAGTTGCCGAAGAAGAACGAACGACCGTCAGTCGTCACAGATGACGCGGTGTTTCCGCCGGCAGGGACTTTGACCACTTCTTTGCCGTCGGCGATGCGAATGCCGTGGAAGATTTCGTCGCATCCGGCGAAGTAGGCCACGCCGTCAACCACCGCCGGAGTGCCGTGAACGTAATTTTCGGTTCTGAATCGCCAGACGGTTTTACCGTCGCGCATCTGGAAGCAGTAAAGATAACCGTCATAACTGCCGATCAAAACTTTGTCGCCGAAAATCACCGGCGACGATTTGATTTCGGCTCCGGTCGGATAGCTCCAAACGCCTTTGCCAGTCTGGGCGTTGACCGCGTGAAAAACTCCTGCTTGATCGCCGACGAAAACCATTCCGCCGCCAACCGCAGGCGAAGATTCCAGAATCATTTCTTTGGCTTTGTATTTCCATTTCAAATTGCCGCTCCATAAATCAACGGCCAGCAATTCGCCTGTGGCGCATCCGACGTAAACAGTTCCGCCGGCAATCGCGGCGGACGATTCGATCGAAGCATCGTAGGATTTACCGGCTTCGTACGTCCAAAGCAGTTTCAAATTGTCCGGCACCGTCGAAGCCGCAACTCCGGTCAGATTGTGGTTGGCTCTGAACTGCGGCCACGAATCGGCAGTTTGAATCGGTTCAGTACCGCGCGCGGTGGCAAGCGGGTCGGTAATTAAAAGGCAGAAGGCAAAAATCGAAAGGCAAAAATTGACGACCATATTCAATCTTTTTGCCGTTTGCCGTTTGCCATTTGCCGTTTGATTTTTGATTTCAGTCATACGCTTTTTCATAAACCTCTGTAGCTCCTTCCTTGCTCCAGTCTCGCGGGTTGAAACCGCCCGTCCATTGTTTGGCGGCTTCTTCTGACAGCATTGGCAGATCGGATTTCGGAACTCCGATCGCCGACAATTTGTTCGGTAATTCTCCCGCGTTACGTAATTGTTCCAAACGAAGCGCCAATGATTCAACCGCGTTCGACGCGTCGGCGAATTCGCTGGCCAGTCCGGCGATTTGCGCCAACTCTTTGTAACGCAAACCGGCTGTGTCTTTATTCCAGCGAACGACGTGCGGCAACATCAGACCAATCGCCACGCCGTGAGTCGTGCCGTAATTTTTGGTCAGCGGATTGGCGCAGGCGTGAGTCGCGCCGAGCATTGAATTTTCAATCGCCAGCCCGGCGTAAAACGAACCGAGCAGCATCGCTCCGCGCGCTTCAATGTCATTCGGATCGGCCAGCACGCATTCGTAATTTGATTCCAGCAATCGCCAGGCTTCGCGCGCGAAAAGGTCTGAAACCGGGTTGCGCTTTTTGGTGACGAAAGATTCGACCGCGTGCGAGATGGCGTCGTAACCCGTGATGGCCGTCAAACTGCGCGGCATCGTCACGGTCAATTTCGGATCGAGCAGCGCAATGCGAAACGCCGCTTGATCGTCGCCGCAAGCCATCTTGACGTGAGTTTCAGCGTCGGAAATCAGCGCGTAACTTTGCGCGTCGCTTCCCGTGCCAGCCGTTGTCGGAATGCAGATCATCGGCGGCACAGGTTTGGCGTCGGGCTTCGCCGACAGTTTGTTGTGCCCCCAGTAATCACGCATCGAACCGCCGCCCGCCAGCACGAAGGCGATTCCTTTGGCGCAATCCAGCGAACTGCCTCCGCCGAGCGCGATGATCGAATCTATGTTTTGCG
>CAYRQB010000352.1:0-6165 GCA_964426025.1 uncultured Heliomicrobium sp. | reverse complement strand
GATATGTCTGTGTTCATCCGTGCGAATCCGTGTTCATCTGTGGTTCCTTTGCCTCGAACTGAAAGCGCAATCGCTCGATCACTTTTTCCGTTCGGACTCCGCGCGAACCTTTGACCAAAACCAAATCGCCCGAAACAGCTTCGGCGATCAGTTTTTCAGCCGCTTCTTCCGGAGATTCGCAAAAGACCGCCATGTCGCTTCCGGCGCTTTTGACCGCTTCAATCATCTCTTTTGCCAGACCGCGCACGCCGATCAAACGATCAACGCCCATCGCCGTCATCTGTCTGCCGCATTGGCGATGAAGTTCAGCTCCCTGCTCGCCCAGTTCCAACATTTCACCGGCGACGACAATTCGGCGTTTGAATCCTTTCGCTTCGGCCATCGCGCGCACGGCTTCAATCAAAGCTCGCGGATTGGAATTGTACGAATCGTCAATCACCGTCACGCCGTTGGCAAATCGAATCAACTCGCCGCGCATTTTCGACGGTTCGGCGGATGAAAGCCGTCCGGCAATCGTTTCCGCCGACAGACCGAAACAATGCGCCGCAGCCGCAGCCGCCAGCGCGTTGTAAACATTGTGACGGCCAATCAGCGGCAAATTCACTTCGGCCTGTCCGTCCGGAGTTTTCAAAACAAAGCGCGTCGCGCTCAGATCGTCTGCGCTGGCAATTTCCGCAGCGCTGATTTCCGACGGATTATCAATCCCGAAGCTGACGACACCCACATCGTCGCGAAGCTTTTGCATCGCCATCACTCGCGGATCATCCGCGTTCAGGACTGCCGTTCCGCCCGGTTTGATTCCTTCGACCATTTCGGCTTTGGCTCGCGCGATGCGATCCTGCGTGCCGAAAAATTCTATGTGCGCGACGCCTACGTTTCCGACTACGCCAACCGTCGGCGGAGCTATGTCAGTCAATCGCGCGATTTCGCCGAACGAACTCATGCCCATTTCCAGAACCGCGAAATCAAAATCGGCTGGCTTCGCTCCGCCCGTGATCATTCGCGAAACGGTCAGGGGCAAACCATAAGTCGTGTTCAGATTGCCGAGCGATTTCAGCACGCTTCCGGCGGCAGTCATCACGTGCGCTGTCAAATCCTTCATCGTGGTTTTGCCCGCGCTGCCAGTGATGCCGATGACCGGGCGATGCCATTTCGCCAAAACACGCGCGGCCATTTGTTGCAAAGCGCCAGCCGTGTTTTCAACGAACAGAAGTTTGTCCGCCAATTCGCCAAGCTCGCCGGCAAACGGCAAGCGATGATGAATGACCATCGCGGCACAGGCTCCCTTGTCAAAGACCTCAAGAACAAATTTATGACCGTCAACCTGCTGGCCCGGCAACGCGACGAACAAATCGCCTGGTTTGACCGCGCGCGAATCAATCGCGAAGCCAGCCGGTTCAAATTCGGCCAGGGTTTCATTCATCATCTGACTGGCGGCGCAGAGTCGCGCAATTTCTTTCAGCTTCACTTGTTCATCAGGTCCGAGCGGTTATACAAGCGGTCTCAGATTCTTTCTTTCAGCCAATGCTTCGCGCGCGACTTCGCGGTCGTCGAAATGAATCTTGCCCGTCGGCAAAATCTGATAAGTCTCATGACCTTTGCCCGCGATGACCACGACGTCGCCGGGTTTGGCCTGTGTGACTGCGCGAAAGATCGCTTCGCGGCGATCAACGATCAGTTCGTAATTCCTGGCGACGCGATCCAACCCGACGCGAATGTCGTTTAAAATCATGACAGGATTTTCGCTGCGCGGATTATCCGAAGTGGCAATGACCCAATCGCTCAGTTTGGCGGAAGCTTCGCCCATCAACGGGCGTTTTGAACGGTCACGGTCGCCGCCGCATCCCATCACCGTCACGATTCTGCCGCGTTTGCCGTTCTTATGAGCTTGAGCGGCATGAACCGTGTTAAGCACGTTGACCAGCGCGTCCGGCGTGTGAGCGTAATCCACCACCACAGTGATGTCGTCCGTGCCGTTGCTGACTCGTTCAAATCTTCCGGCGACGCCTTTGCATTGATTGATGCCGCAAGCGATGACTTCCAGATCGAATCCCAAAGCCAGAGCGACGCCAATCGCGCACAGCGAATTGTAAGCGTGCGGACGACCAACCAGCGAAGAAGTTATTTCGATTTCGCCTGCGGGAGTTCGCGCTACGAAGCGCAGACCTTCCAGTCCGAAACGTTTTTCTTTGGTCGTGATGTCGGCGTCGGCGTTCAGCGCGTAAGTCAACGCCGACGAACCGCAAACATCTTTAAGTTCCGCGCCGCGCAGATCGTCCAGATTGATCACCGAACGCGCCGGTCGTTTGCCGATGCTGCCGTCAAAGAGCTTAATTTTCGCGGCAAAGTAATTTTCCATCGTGCCGTGAAAATCCAGGTGATCCTGCGTCAGGTTGGTGAACGCGGCGGCGGCGAATTGCAATTCATCCGCGCGACGCATTTCCAGCGCGATCGAGGAAACTTCCATCGTCGCATGAGTCACTCCGGTTTCGACGGCGCGACGAAGAAAGTTTTGAATTTCAGAAGCTTCGGGCGTGGTGAATTCGGCGTCCACTTTCTCATCGCCGATTCGATAACCAATCGTTCCCATCAGAGCGGTCTTTTTGCCCGCAGCAGTGAAGATCGAATCCAGCAAATGCGCCGTCGTCGTTTTGCCGTTCGTGCCGGTAATGCCGACCAGAGCAAGTTTCGACGATGGTTGCTGGTGAACCAGAGCCGAAGCTTTGGCCAATGCCGCGCGCGCGTTTTCAACTTGCAACCAGATGCCTGTAAAATCCGCAGGTCTCGGTTGTTCTGAAATAATGGCCTTCGCGCCGCGCTTCGTTGCTTCTCCGACAAAACTGTTTCCGTCGGATTGTGCGCCCGAAATTGCAACGAAGATGCCCCCCGGCATCGCGCGGCGCGAATCATGTGTGACTGATGAGCCAAACGCGCCGACGACGGTTTCAAGTCCTCCGCCGCTGGCGCGCGCGCCTATGTAATTTGCAATGTCGCTCAAAGTCACCATTCCGGTCTCGTTACTGAAATTCCACTTTGCAATCTTCGCCCGGCCTGACGCGAGTGCCAGGCGCAGGCATTTGCTTGACGGCCACTCCCGTCCCCACAAGCTTCACATTCAAACTCAACTGATTACAAGCCTGAACCACCGCGCGGACACCGCGTCCGCGAACATCCGGCATGACGAATGCCGGACCGGTCAGCCTTACTGTCGGCGTCGGCAATGATTTCGACGAAGATTGCGAACGCCCGCCATCCGGTTTCAGATTCTGCGAAACGTTCGCGCCCGATCCGCCATCACTGCCCGCAGACGGCTGCGCGATTTGCTCTTCCGGCAAAGCCTGCGCGATCAATCTGCCTTCCTCCGCTTCGTCTTCGGCGGTGGCGGATTCGTACTTGTCTGACAGCGCCAGCAGAGCCTCGCGATAACCTTTTCCGTCCGGCGGAACGACGAAATCGCCGAGCGCGATTTGAGCGATCATGTTGAAGATCGGCGCGGCTACGCTTCCTCCCTGATGAGCGCCGATGGGTTCATCAACCATCACCACAATCGCAAAGCGCGGATTGGTTGCCGGAACGAACCCGGCGAACGAAGGCATGAACTTGGTTTGCGAATAAGCCTTGCCGTCAACTTTCTGCGGCGTTCCGGTTTTGCCTGCGGCGGTGTAATTGGCCAATTGAATGGCGTGACGCGCCGTTCCGTGAGTCACCACTCGTTGCATCAACGTACTCATCTTTTCAGCCGTTTGCTGGCTGACGACCTGACGCGTCACAGGTTTGGCTTCATAAACCAACCTGCCGTCGCCGCCGACAATCTGTTTGATGACGTGCGGCTGAATCCAAACGCCTTTGTTGGCGATGGCGGCGGTGGCCGCGGCGGCTTGCAGCAATGTCACGGAAACTTCCTGACCGATGGCGATTGAAGCAATTGAATCGTAATTCCATCGCTTCAACGGCCTGACTATCCCCCTGGATTCGGCTGGCAATTCGATGCCGGTCTTATTGCCGAAACCGAAGAGCGAGATGTAATCGAAGAACCTCTCTTTGCCTATTCGCTGCGCCAGACGAATGGCGCAAACATTCGATGATTTGGCGAAGGCGTCGGCGACCGGTAACACTCCGTAAGCATGCGTGTCATGAATGACGCGCGGCCCAAATCTGATTTCGCCATTGCCGCAATTGATCTTTTCGTCGAATTGAACCTTGCCTTCTTCAAACGCCGCGGCATAGGTGACGATTTTGAAAACTGATCCCGGTTCATACGGCCAACTGATCACGCGGTTGTGACGGGCTTCTTCGTCAACGCTCTTTGGCCGTTCGTTCGGATTGAAGCCCGGCGCGTTGGCCAGCGCCAGCACTTCGCCGGTCGCCACGTCCAACACAACGGCGTATGCGCCCTTCGCTTTGGTTGAGACCATGGCTTCTTCAAGCAGCGTTTCTATCTTGTGCTGCATGGGCGAATCCAGCGTGGTCATTATCTGCGCTCCGCCGATTGCCGGGGTCTCGCGGCGTTCGTAAGCCTGATTCTTTCCGTCTCGCTCGAATTCAACTTCGCCCGGCTTGCCACTCAGATGTCTGTTTTGCGATTGCTCCAAACCGGCTTGCCCTTTGTCTTCTGCGCCGACGTAACCGACGACGGCGGCGGCCAGAGCTTCATTCGGATAAAACCGTTGTGTTTCCTTTTTGAAGCCAATGGCTTTCAGACTGTTATCAGCAACGATCACTTTCAGCGCTCTGGCTTTCTCAGGGTCGAGTTTGCGAGCCAGCACAACGTAGCCGTTGTTGCCGGTCATTTTCTGAGACAGCTCAGCTTCGCCGATTTCCAGAAGCGGCGAGAGGAGTTTAGCGGTCTTCTTCAGCGACGCGTCGTCCTTGAATTGCCGCTGGTCAACAAACATTGAATCGAAAATGACTGTGACGGCCAGGTCTTTGCCGTTGCGGTCAATGATGGCTCCGCGAGTGGCCAGAGTTTCATATTGCGAGCGGTGGTTTTGCGCCGCGCGCGTGACGTAATGATCGTATTTGGCAATCTGCAACCAAACCAGCCGCCCGACAATCAGCAGCATCCAGACGACGAAAAACAACGCCATCGTCAAAACCCGCTTGTTTGTATTTATGGTTGGCCGCTTGGTTCGCATAACTGCCTTTGCCGATTATCGAATGACTGTCAGTGAAAGGTTTGGATCGAAACGATCAATTTCCGACTTACAACCATCAACGACGCTTGTCTTGTGAAGTTGATCCTTTTCGCGATGTCTGGTTCTGCGCCAATTGCTGAGTTTTGCCTTTGATTACGGGCTTGCCTGTTTGCACAGCCTTTGCTTTTCCTTCCTTTGCTTTTCCATCCTTGTTTGATTTGACGGATTGCGCCTGCTTGTTTACCTGTTTGTTGGAAGGACTGGCTGAACTCTTTGACGGTTTTGCCATCGCCGTGTTCCCTGATTGTTTGGGCGCGCGCGAAGCTGATTTTGCGACCGGTTTTGACTCGGCTTCCGCTGCTTGATCCGGTTGAACTTGCCTGGCGTTCGCGCGATCCAGCTTCGGTTGAATCAGTCCGGATTCTTTGGCGGCGCGGTCGCTTTCCTTAGTGCTGAGCGCGCGCTCTTTCTGGAATATCAGGTAACGCTGCTGGCTGGACAGTGTGTCCAGTTCGGATTTCAATTCTTCCTCGACATGCTTCAACTGGTGAGCGTTTATCTGCGACCTTTGCGCCAGAATGAAACCTGCGGCGATCATCCCGCCGATGAACATCAGCAACCAGATTGCGCGCGTTCCGTGTTTACGATGATCGGATTTATTCCCGCCGCGCGACGCGCTTCGTGACCGGCTGGCTGTTCCTGAAGCAACAGAGGCGGCGCGGCGTCTGGTTACTGAAGTGTTCTGGATTCTGGTGCGGTGATTTTGCGTCCTCATATTCCCACGCTCCTGATCTGAGAAAGGCTAAAACCCTTTTTTTTTGAGACAACTATTCTAAACATTCGGGCCAAAGCTTCACTGGGTTTATAGCTGATGGCTCTTATAGTTTTCGGCAAGCGCGTAACTTTGCGCTTCTGGCGCGCGGGTTATCGGCGATTTCCGCTTCCGAGGGTTGAATCGCCTTGCGCGTCAGCACTTCCACGCGCTTGACCGTTCCACATTGGCACAAAGGCTGGCTTGGGGGGCACACAC
>CAYRQB010000351.1:0-6174 GCA_964426025.1 uncultured Heliomicrobium sp. | reverse complement strand
GGCTTGCGAAGGCTCGAAACCGTAACGCTCTTTCCATTGTTTGAGCGGCGGATTGTCGAAAGTCCACATGCCTTCGTCGGCGTATCGCGTTGGAGCAAAGACCAACGCCAGCGCGGCGGCAACAATGAATGAAAGTTGTCTTATTGGACTCGATTTTTTCATGGCTACGATTCATCTCCCCAATCGCTCAGAAACTCGATTTGATTCACCATCTCTTCGGCAGATTTCATTTCGACCAATCGCAGCAATCCTTTCAACTCTTCTCCAATCGAATAAGTCTGCTGCTTCGACAACACGATTCCGGAATGCGAACGACCTTGCGTCAACCATTCGGAATGAATGCGGAAATAACCCTTGACGTTGCATCCGTAAAGAACTCGTCCTTGAGATGTTGCCAGTTCCAGTTGATCTTCGTCGTCACGCTGGCGCATGCCGATCTGCCAAGCCACAACGACATCTACTCCATGTGTGCGCAAAGCCTGAACAAGCCCCTTTCGTTTGTATATCCTCGTCAAAGTAAAGAGAGAGTTTCATGGCTGACTTTTTTGATCTTCTTGCTGTTGCCGATTCAGGCGATGCTCGGCTGCCAAGCGGTCATACTCTTCGGCTTCCAGACGCAGTTCATCATCAATGGCTTCCCGGTTGGTGTGGTAATAAGCCAGTGCGGCGTAAACCTGCGCGCAGGAGAGTTCGAGCTGATCAGCAATCTTTTCAGGACTCCACCCAAGTTTGTACCACCCTGCGATACGCATCACAGTTATGCCAGTGCCTGCCACGCGCGGTTTTCCGCCACGAATTTCCGGAGAACTAGTGATTAATTCTCCAATATCTATCACTGCGGTTCCCATAATATCTCTCCTGATTTTGAACGATGCCTTTATTTTTCTGTCAGCAATTGGCGAATTGTTGTCACAAGCTTATCACAATCATGGAGCAAAACGTCCGTCGTTGGCTTGCCGTAGCGTTTCTCGTAATCGGCGATTGTCGAGCGAACTTCGGCCTCGGTCATCGCTTCGTGATTGATGGTCAGTGCGATGACAGGCCGTTCGGCCAGCAATTCCAGAATCTGAATCTCGCGGCTCAATTCGCCCATCGGGTAATTGTCGAATCCGTCGTAAACCTTTCGCGCCGGAGCGTGCTGCAAAATGATTCCATCAACGCTGCCCGCGGCTATCAAATCAAAGCCTCCGGGATAAGCCGGATGCGCTATGCTGCCCTGCCCTTCCAGCAATATGACTTGCGGACGTTCGTTGCTCCAGGCTTCGTAAATGGCGTGTTCGATTTCGCCCGTCACAAAATCGTTGACCAGCGAATCGAGCACCAAACCATACTTTACGCCCTGCAACCACGAAGTTTGTCCGGTGCCGATCAATTCGCTTTTGATGCCAGCGGCGTTCAACGCCTGATTCAATTTGATCGCCGTCGTGCGTTTGCCAATGGCCGAATCGGTTCCGAGCACGGCGATTTTCAAAGCTTTCACTTCTTCGATTTTGCCGGTGAAAAAATGAAGCTGCGAACGCGGCGGCGGACGGCGAACATCGCGAATGATGACGTTGTGATGATAGGCCAGGCCGAAAAACTCAGGATCATCAGCCAAAAATTCGTGAAGGCCGCTGTCAACGTTCATGCCGTATTCCATCGCCCGCTCGACAGCTTCGCGCGCGGAATCGGGCAACTTGCCTCCATCCGGAGCCAGGCCGATGACGAAATAGTTCGGGCGCATTTCCAGTTGCTCAACCGCATCGGTGACGCTGGCAAAAATCGGAATTCCGTTGGGCTTGCCGTCCAAGACTTCGCCCGCATCGCGTCCGGCTTTGGTTGAATCAATCACTCCGACGATTTTGTAACGAGCGGTGAAGCGCACAAGTCCGTTGGCGGTTTTACCTGTCGGAGTCGCAAAAGCTCCTTCGCAATAAACGATTGCCGTTCCGTCCATACCTGTTGAGTTTATTTCCTTATGTGATTTTTGATGGCAAAACCATCTTGCTTCATCGAGCGCCGATCAATCAAGCCATACCTGAATTGCCTTTTCCTGAAACTTGACGGCATACTTTTGCCAGATTTACCAAGCTTACTTTTCGGAGACAACCAATGATGCAATTCCTATTGCGAGCGGTAGTTTTACTTTCTTCAATTGGCCTATTCGTGTTTTCGGCCATCACAAATTCCAGTTTGGCTATTCAACAACCACCCAGAGGTTTTTCAATTCCGATGATTGATCTGATGGAAGAACGACAGCGTCAGATCGTGGTTGATCGCGAAGCGGGACAATATCTGGGTCATCCGACGACGGTTTTGCTGGAAGACAAAAAGACCATCATCACGGTTTACCCCAAAGGGCACGGGCGCGGAGCGATTGTCATGAAACGTTCGACCGACGGCGGATTGACCTGGTCTGATCGTTTGCCGACGCCGAAAAGCTGGGAAACTTCGCTGGAAACACCGACGATTCATCGCGTCATTGACAAGCGCGGAAAGAAACGCCTGATAGTTTTTTCCGGCCTGTATCCGATTCGCATGTCTGTTTCCGACGACGACGGCAAAAGCTGGAGCGAGTTGAAAGCTATCGGTGATTTCGGCGGCATAGTCGCAATGGGCAGCGTCGTCAAACTGAAGAACGGCGATTACATTGCGCTGTTTCATGACGACGGGCGTTTCTTTCGCATGGACGGCAAGAAGACGCCTTTTATGACTTTGTATCAGACGGTTTCCAAAGACGGCGGTTTGACATGGTCTGAGCCGCAGGAGCTTTTCAAATCCGATCAGATTCATCTGTGCGAACCCGGCGTGATTCGTTCACCGGACGGAAAGCAATTGGCGATGTTGTTGCGCGAAAATCGCCGAGTTCGCAATTCGTTCGTCATGCTTTCCAACGACGAAGCGAAAAGCTGGAGCGAGCCAATCGAATTGCCAGGTTCGCTGACCGGCGACAGACACACCGGACAATATTCGCCTGACGGACGCCTGTTCATTTCTTTCAGAGACATGGCGCACGAAAGCCCGACCAAAGGCGATTGGGTCGCCTGGGTCGGGCGTTACGAAGACATCGTCAAAAACCGCGAAGGCCAATACCGCGTCCGTCTGATGGACAATCACAAAAACAAGTCGGGATGGGACGCCGATTGCGCTTATCCGGGAGTTGAAGTTCTGCCCGACGGGACTTTCGTCACGACCACTTACGGCCACTGGATTGCTGGCGAAGCTCCGTACATTGTCAGCATCAGATTGAAGCTTTCGGAACTGGACGAGAAAGCGAAGCGGTTGAAACAGTAGCTCATTTTTCGTTCAACCAGGCTTTGCGCAGAGCTTTCTGCGCGTCATCGGCTTCCTTCAATTCCGAGATTGTGTATCGGTCGAAAGGCTTGGTCGCCGCCGTCAGTTCGAAGCTCATCAAACGTTCGCGGCGAAAAACGGTCAAAGCCACTTTTTGACCGGCGCGCAGATTGTTCAAACGTTCGCCAGCATTGGCGGCGTCAACTTTTTTGCCGTCAATCGCGACGATCTCATCGCTGGAATTGATGCCGCCGTGGTAAGCAGGCAATCCGGCCAGAACGTTTGCGACAACGACTCTGTCGCCTTGAGATCGAGTTCGCATTCCCAAAGCGCCGGGCTTGTCGGTCTTGCTGGCGGCATAAGGCGTTCCGGGTAAATAGCCCTTTCCCAACTGCAATCCCAGTTTGTTGAAATAAGAATTGAAATCAATCTCTTCATTGCCGCTGACGTATTTCTGCCAGAAGCCTGTCAAATCGGTTCCGGCGACTTTTTCAAATGCGGCTTTCAGTTCGGCGTCGGTGAAACCCGGTTTCGGCAATCCGTGATTTTCCAGCAACAGACGCATGACATCATCCAGTGATTTCGTTCCGCCGGTCAGCGAACGGATTTCGATGTCGAAGAGCAAACCCAGAATTTCGCCTGTGGTGTAATAACTCATCGCCGTGTTGGGAGAGTTTTCGTCCGGGCGGTAATGTTTGATCCAGGAATTGAAACTGCCCGATTCAGCGCTTTGTATGAATCGTCCGGGCGTTTGCTCATATCCGGCCAACAGATTGGCCAGGCCGGTCAGATATTCAGTCGAAGTCAGCAATCCGGCTCGGCGCAAAATCAAATCGCCGTAATAGCTGGTGATGCCTTCTGAAACCCATAAACCGCGAGTGTAATTTTCTTTCTGATAATCGAACGGCCCCAAAGCCAGCGGTCGAATCCGTTTGACGTTCCAGTGGTGAAAATATTCATGTGATTCCAAACCAAGAAAACGTTTGTAACCGCTGTCAGATTTGAACGCTTCGGGTCGTGTCATGCTGACGTTCGAGTTGAGATGCTCAGTTCCGCCGCCGATTCCCGGTTGTACGTGAACGATGAAATCGTAATGGTCGTAAGGCAATCCGCCGAACATCTGCGCGCCGGTTTCGACGATCTTCGCCAGATCGGATTTCAACCGTTCGTCGTCAAATTCGTATTGCCCCCAGATGGCGACGCGATGCCGTTTGCCGCGCACGTCGAATTCCAACAGTTTGTGAGTGCCGACTTCGGTCGGCGAATCAATCAGGCGGTCGTAATTGGCCGCAGTGAAATAACCGTCGGCGTCCGGCGACAATTCCAGGGGCGAAGTCACTCGCCAACCCTCTGGCGCGACGATCTTCAATTTGTGCGGTTGATCTTTGGCGCTGGGGACGTACATAAACAAACCGGCGCCGTTGAAATAAGCGTGAGTCGAATCCAGATGGCTGGTCTGTGTCGCCAGTTCGTTGGCGTAAACGCGGTAATTGATCTTCAGCGTTTTCGTTTTTCCAGCCGAAGCTCCGGCTTCGATCCGCCAGGTCGCCTTATCAATCTTCTGCCAGTTCAATTGACCGCCGCCGTCGCTGACGCTGAAATCCTGCACGTGCCGAGCATATTCCCTGACCAGATACGAACCCGGAGTCCAAACCGGCAACGAGATGTCCAATTGCGGAGTCGAAACATTGCCGATGGCCAAAGCCACTTCATACAAATGCGTGTGAGGTTGCGGGAATGAAAGCGTGTAACTCAGGTTAAGCTGTCGCTGAGCAACTGTTGCTGATGAGGTCGGCGATGCGACAGCCGCGCGCTGCTGGCTAAAACCAGGAACTGTCAGAGAGTGAATGATTATCAGTGTGACAAGCAAACGCGCCGCGTGAGCAATGATCGAAAAATGCTTCATCGTGTTCTTTTGACTCCTGTTTTTGGAAAGGATTTTGTCAGCGAATGAAAGACGACGGTCAAGATAACACGCGAACGAGCGAAGTTGAAATTTGGATTTCGGTCATTGATCCAGACCGCAGATTTTCACTTTGAAGGGTTTCGGCGTCGTGCTAATGTTTGGCCATGCGAAACAGACGTTCAGCCGCACGCCGGATCATCACGCCCGAACAGGTGATCTCCGGCTATCAGCAAGGTTATTTTCCCATGTCCAGAGGTCGCTTTGGCGACATAGACTGGTTCATGTCCGAACCGCGCACAATCATTCCGCTGGACGACAGATTCCGCGTTCGCAAATCACTGCGTCAGGCGATTCGCAAGACCGATTGCGAAATCAGGATCAACACGGATTTTCCCGCTGTCATCAGAGCCTGCGCCCGTCACGACGAAGTTCACCCCGAAGAGGTTTGGTTGAGCGAGGAGATGATTGCTTTATACATAGAGCTTCATCGGCGCGGCTTTGCGCATTCGGTCGAGGTTTTCCAAAATGGAAACATGGTTGGCGGATTGTATGGCGTTTCGATGAAGTCGGCTTTCTTCGGCGAATCAATGTTCACGCGCGTCAGCTTCGGCTCACAGATCGCATTGGTGGCTTTGGCCGACAGGTTGAAGGCGCGAAATTATCGTCTCTTCGATGCTCAAATGCGGACGCCGCACATTTCGCATTTTGGCGCAATTGATCTGACTCATCACGAATATCTGGCCGTGCTGGCCGAGGCAATGCTTGACGATTGCAAGTTCGTTGATTGAAATTGTCTTTAGAGGAGGACAAAAAACTATGCAAGCAGAGAAATACGTTCGATCAGGTTCGTACATTGGCGAACAGTTGAAGACCGATTTGAATTCGATCAAAGGATTGGTCATGGCAGTGTTCGCCGGTTATGATCATTACGGCTGTCGTGCCGGTCAAAGATTGAATGACGATACCTGGCCCCTCTTCGCTGATGGCATAAGAGA
>CAYRQB010000350.1:0-6202 GCA_964426025.1 uncultured Heliomicrobium sp. | reverse complement strand
TGCGCGAAGTGCTCGGCACGCACGTCAAGCAAGCGGGTTCGGTTGTCGAGCCGAATTATCTGCGCTTCGATTTCAGCCACTATCAACCGTTGACGCGCGCCGAAATCGAAGAGATAGAAAATCTGGTCAATTATCACATCCTGCGAAACGAGCCTGTTCAAACCGATGTGCTGGCGATTGAAGACGCCATGCGATCAGGCGCGATGGCTTTGTTCGGCGAAAAGTACGGCGAGAAAGTTCGCGTGTTGACGGTGAATGGCGTGGACGGGATTTTCTCGAAAGAACTCTGCGGCGGCACGCACGTTCGCGCGACGGGCGACATTGGCTCGTTCAAAATCGTCAGCGATGAAGCCATCGCTTCCGGCACACGCCGCATTCGCGCCGTCACAGGTAAAGGGGCTTTCGAACGTTTTCAAGCTTCGGAAAGCCTGCTGGCCGAAACCGCTTCGCGTTTGAACACCGCGCCGAAGCAATTGCCTGAAACAGTCGAAAAGTTGCAGGAGCAAATTCGCCAACAGCAAAAAGAAATTGAACGCTTGAAGCTGAAACTGGCGCAGGGCGGAGGCGGCGCGGAAGATCAAATCACGGAAATCAACGGGCTGAAGCTGCTGGTTCGCAAAGTCGAAGGTTTGGGCAAGGAAGGCCGCCGTCAATTGGCCGACTCTCTGACTCGCAAAGTCGCTCCCGGCGTCGTCGTCATCGGCGACGTGGTTGACGGCAAGGCTTCGCTGCTGGTGATGGTTTCTGACGACGCGATTTCTAAAATAAAAGCGGGCAATGTCATCAAACAATTGCCCGGAGCGCGCGGCGGAGGCAAACCCGATCTGGCCGAAGGCGGAGTCGAAACCGATCAATTGGATTCAGCCTTGAGCGCGGTTCCGCAAATCGTCAAACAGATGTTGGGAGCTTGAAGACTATGAACAACCTTGTTGCTTCCAACCTGACTCATCATCCCGGTCGCACCGCCGCCAGCGTGGTTGGCGTGGCCATCGGAGTCATTCTAGTAGTTCTGACCGTCGGACTGGTTCGCGGAGCTTTGCGCGAACGCGGTCAGCGCGATGCCAACATCGGCGTTGAGATCATGTTGCGGCAGGGAGGACAGGGAATATCGCTGACTTCGGCGGATATGACCTTGCCGGTTGAAGAAGCCGCCGCGATTGCCACAGTTCCAGGAGTCGCCGTCGCCACTCCGGTCGGGCAGAACCTGCAAATGGGCGGAGGCGGAGGCGTGGGAATTCAGCAAATTGACGGGATTGAATTCGACGGCTTCGTGCGCGCCAGCAAGCTTCGTATCGTCAAGGGCGAGCCGTTGCCATCGTCGGGCGATGTGGCCATCGTTGACGGCAAATACGCCGCCGACCGCAAAACCAAACTCGGCGACAAGATCAAATGGCAGGGACGCGAATTGTCCATCGTTGGCGTTTACGAACCCGAAGCCGGAGCCAGAATCAAAATTCCGCTTGCGACCATGCAGGAAGCGATGGGTTCGCAGGGCAAAGCTTCGATGATCTTCGTCAAATGCGAAAATGCCGAACAGCAGGAAGAAGTCGCCCGCCGCATCGTCGCCAAACATCCTGATTATCAAGTTCTCTTCACTCGCGAATTGCCGCAACTGTTCGCGCAGGGCTTTTCCGGCTTCAACGTCTTTCTGAATGTCGTCAAGGGATTGGCCACGGTGATCAGTTTGCTGGTCATTCTGTTGACGATGTACACGACCGTTTCAGAGCGCACTCGGCAAATCGGCATTCTGAAATCGCTTGGCGCGTCGAAATACTGGATCGCCTGGACCTTTGAAAAGGAAGCCTTGTTGATCAGTCTGCTTGGAATCGTTGGCGGATTGCTGTTCACTGTCGTCGCGCGATTTTTTCTGGTCAAGAATCTGGGCTGGAAAATCGAACTTGAACCCAGCGCTATTTTGTATGCTTCGCTTGCCGGTTTGATCAGCGGACTGCTTGGCGCGCTATATCCTGCTTTGCGCGCGGCCAGCCAGGACCCGGTTAACGCACTGAGCTATGAATAAATCAAAAGGCGAATGTCAAAAATCAAATGGCAAAAATGAAATTTGCCGCGATAGGCATTTTTGATTCTTGCCTTTTACCTTTTGCCTTTTGATTTCCAATGAAATCCCGCCTGCTTGCCATCATCTCCGCTCTCATCGGACTCGCGCTTTTCATATACGTTATCGAACAAACAGGGCTTGGCGAAATCTGGTTGCGAGTGCGCCAGCTCGGAGCAGGCTTTTTGCTGATACTGGCAATTTCAGCCTTTCGTTACCTGACGCGAAGCCTGTCGTGGTTGCGATGTTTACCGCCCGAAGATCGCGTCATTGGGTTCTGGGCTTTGTGGCGGGCGCGATTGGCCGGAGAAGCGATTGGCGATTTGATGTTCGGGCCGGTCGTCGCCGAACCTTTGAAGGCGATTGCGCTCGGCGGCAGAGTTTCGCTGGCTTCGCGCGTTTCTTCGCTGGCGGTTGAAAACATCTCGTATACTTTTTCCAGTTGTCTGATGGTTATGGCCGGGGCGGTCGCTCTGCTGGCGAATTTCGGGTTGCAGGAATCGCTGCGAACTGCGATGAGCGCGGCATTGGCTGCGGTTGTATTGATCATCGTCGCTTCGGTCGTGGTCATTGGCAGACGTTGGAAACTCGGTTCGGGCGTCGCCGGATGGCTGAATCAAAAGCTGATTCCGAATGAAGCGACGCGCGACAAGATCGCCGCGAAGATCGTTCACTTGAGCGAACTGGAAGAATATATTTTCAATTTCTTCGCTCGGCGACCGGCAGACTTTTTCATTGTTATGATTTGCCAGACGGTTTTTCATCTGGCGGGCATCGCGGAAATTTTCGTGACGATGAATCTGATCGGCGCCGGTCTCGGTCCGGCCAAAGCGTTTTTGATGGAATCGGTCAATCGCGCAATCAACATCGCCTTCGTCTTCGTTCCGGCGCTGGTTGGAGTGGACGAACTCGGCACGCGCGAACTCGCAAAGGTTCTGGGCTTCGACGGTTCGTTCGGAGTGGCGCTGGCCATTGTCCGCAAAATCAGAATGTTTTTCTGGATCGGAGTGGGTTTGATCTTTTTGGCCAAACGAGGCAAAAATTGAGCAAAAGGAGGTTAGGCGGATGGCAAAAATTAAAATCAATCACCGACAAACTTCGGTCGCTGAACGGCGAAACCTGCTTCGTGATTTGAGCCAATCACTTGATATTCAGGAAAGCTTGCAGTCATTGATCGAAACCATGCACGGTTATGAGGAGAAATACGGAATGAGCACGCTGGATTTCTACGCTCGCTATGTTGCCGGACAGATAGGTGACAGCCGTGAAGTAATGTTGTGGGCGGGCGCATTTGACGATTATCAGGCTTTGTTACGCGAACACTTTCAACACGCTGCTGCCTGAGTTTCCAGATTATGCGAGACATCATTCAGTATTTCGATTTGATAAACGCTACCATCGAAAACAGTCCGGTCACTTCGGCGGAACTTGAATTGGAACAACTCGATTCCAGGCGAGGTACGATTGATGGGACTCTTTATTTTTCCGATGGATCAAGGCTTGAGTTCACTGAAAGAGTTGTCATTGAAAAAGCCAAGCCCATTAAAAGAGCTTACCGTTATCAGTATGTGAAATCTCAATCACCGATTTTCCGCTATGATAACGCGCCTCACCATCCTCTACTCGCCAGCTTTCCACATCACAAGCACGTTGGCAGGAAAACCTTCGATTCCAAAGAAGCAAATCTGAAGCAGGTAATAGAGGAAGCCCTCTCGGTGATGAATCAAGAAACCGGGAGTGAAGATCAGGCAACAAACAGGCGCAAACGATCCGGAAAAAACAAACTTCCCAAATGAAACATTTGATCGTTAATGCGGATGATTTCGGGCTGACGGCAGGAGTCAATCGCGCCATCATCGAAGCTCACTCGCGGGGTATTCTGACCAGCGCGACCGTGATGGCAAACATGCCGGCCTTTGACGAAGCCGTGCGACTGGCGAAAGATCATCCATCGCTTGGCGTCGGATTGCATTTCAACATCGCGCAAGGGTGTCCGATTGCTCCGGCGTCTGATGTGCAAAGCCTGTTGGATGCTAACGGAGAATTCGCCGGGACAAGCATGGCCTTGCTTGGGCGAGCTTTGACAGGGAGCCTGAAAATCAATGAGGTCGAGCTTGAGTTGCGGGCGCAGATCGAACGGGTTCTGAACGCCGGATTGAAGTTGACGCATATTGACAGCCACAAACATACGCATGCCTTGCCGCCGGTTTGCGAAGCCATCGTTCGCGTGATTGGCGATTACCAAATCAATGCCGTCAGATTGCCGCGCGAACGTTGGCAGTTTCCCGGTTTCGATTCCTCTGCAAAACAAATAGCTCAAAGTCTGGCCGCCTACGGTCTGACTCAATTGTGCAGAGTTGGCGAATCCGCTTTGCGAAAAGCCGAAGTCAAAACTCCGGATTCTTTTTTCGGAGTTTCGCAAACGGGTTTTTGGACGAAACGCTGGCTGATGGAATTGATCGAATCCCTGCCAGAAGGCATCAGCGAATTGATGTGCCATCCGGGTTATGACGATCTTGAACTTTCGCAGGTGAAGACTCGATTGCGCGCTTCCAGACAAAATGAGTTTATGCTGCTGACCGACCCTGATGTAATTTCAGCCTTAGCCGGATCAGAAGTCTTTCCGGTCAACTATGCTCAGCTCCACTGACATCAGCACATGCTGAAGAACAAAGGCAGTAACTTTTTTAGGCTAACGTAGGAGATACGTTGACATTTGTTGTAGGCGGGCATAGATTCACCCCGTTGGTTGACCTTTACTCACGGTGACATGTCACAAATAAGGTCTCCAACCCCTCTTCCTGATTGTGCCCATCGGATATTTTGCTTCGAACAAAATTTGGCAAGAGTTCTGCTTCACCGGGTTAAGCTAGCAACCAGGAAACGGGAGTTTCATTCGAGTCGTCAGGCGAATTTCAATGCGAGGCGATTTAACAGCAACATCGCTTGCGAACTTCTCGACACTCACTCAGAGGAAATAGAAATGCGAAAAACACACACACTTTCACAAACTCTTCTGGCGCTATTTGCGCTTGTCGTTATGTCGTCCATTGCTTTGGCGGCTGATCCTGGGCTGACTTATCCGCCGACTTCGGAAGCCAGCGACCAGAAGGCCGGATCGCTGTTGTTCTACAACATCTACACGTCGGGCGCGAGCAGCGGCAACACGCAAAACACGCGCATCAATATCACCAACACCAGCACCACTTCGGCTGCTGCCGTGCATCTGTTTTTTGTTTCTGAAGGCTGCTCGGTTGCAGACAGCTTCATTTGTTTGACGGCCAATCAGACGGCGTCATTCCTGACTTCCGACGTTGACCCCGGCGTCAGCGGGTACATTGTGGCGGTCGCCACTGACCGTGATGGTTTTCCGCTGCTTCACAACTTTCTGATCGGCGATGAGTACGTCAAATTCAGCAGCGGACACGCGGCCAATCTTGGCGCAGTCGCCTTTGCAAAGCTCAACAACGCCAATGTTGTCTCGACGGATGGAAGCCTTGCGGCGCTTTTCTTTGATGGCGTGAACTTAGCCGGCAGTTACAATCGCGCTCCGCGCGTGCTGGCTGATGACAACGTTCCTAGTCGCGCGGACGGCAATGACACAATGGTCATTATCAACCGCGTCGGCGGCAACCTGGGCATTGGCGCTGCGACGCTTGGGTCGCTGTTCGGAATCTTCTACGACGACGCTGAAAACGCTCTGAGCTTTTCCGTGACTGGTGGCTGTCAGCTTCGCAGTTCGCTGTCGAACAATTTCCCGCGCCTCGCGCCTCGTTTCGAGACGTTCATTCCGGCGGGTCGTTCCGGCTGGTTCAAGGTTTACAGCCAATCCGACATCGCCATGCTGGGCGCGGCGATTAACTCGAACGCGAATGCCGCCGCATCTGCCGGCGCTTTCAATGGCGGTCACAACCTGCATGCGCTGACGCTCAGCGCGGCTGCGAATTATGTCATCCCGGTCTTCCCGCCAAATTGCTAATGGCTTGAACGGGGAGTCTCCGCAAAATCAAAAACCTGAAGGCGAACCATAGATCGTTCGCCTTCAGGTTTTTGAACTTATGCGCTTACTGATTGAAAAACGCCTGTTTTGACAAGCCTAAAACCACCGCTTACACTCTCGGCTTACTGACCAAATTACTCTCCCTC
>CAYRQB010000349.1:0-6210 GCA_964426025.1 uncultured Heliomicrobium sp. | reverse complement strand
AGCTGCGTTCAGGTTCCGCAGTGGCCAAACTGGGGATTGGACTCTGATTTGGCCTGAACGCAGCAGTCATAAATAAGAAGTTGAGTTAGATAGACGTTAGTGTTTCAGGGTCGTAAGCGGTTAGCAGTAATTGAATATGATAAATTTGATGGCTGGAATTCATTCTTCTAATTTTTGCGCTTGACAGTATGCCTAATGCGTAGTAATAAAAGGATGCATCCCTAAATCAAAGCTGTATGCGAAATGATCAACAATTGAGACCCCCTATACTGAGTAACAACCTTGGGCTTTAGCCCCTATTGGTTTTGGATCAGTAATTGTCTAACTGTTGATTCTAGGTAAACGGAAGTGTCGTATGGAGATGGTGGCTAGAGTTTGGTGCCCGAATCTAGGTTCGCAGACGCCAGTCTTTGAGTTTCCCTCCAGCTTCTACTGCTAACACAGCTGTCCAGCGTATTTACCCTAGCTAACTTGCTAGCACTGATGAATATTCCGATGCTCGACTTTTATCCCCAGGAATAAAGGTAACAGTAAAGGTGTAAGCCGAAGCCTGTTATCGTTCATCTGTATTTTGTATTCAACCTAATAGGACGTTTGGTGGCTTAAGAGGTCTGTTACTATCTCTTCAAGACAGGTGGGTTAGGTGTGTCAAGGCAAGCTACCTTAATCCATAGCCTATCTACGGTTGAGGTGTTTAAGTAACAACTGCTAGGTTAAACAAGTCCAGAAGCCGTAGGTTTTTGGCGTAAGGAGAAGAAACTATGGTGCCTCGTAACTTAAACCTCTCGGAAAATATCCGTAAACCTCAGGGTACATTCTCTTATGTGCTGGTGGTTGCTTCGCTGCTGATATGCTTGATCACCTTGGGCATGTCCACAACAATGTCTGCGCAGATTCCAGGCATTAAGTCGCAAACCATCGAACTTGAGGCTCAACCAATATCCGATTCGCAAATTCGTCTGAGTTGGCGAATCAATTCCCCCGATGTGATTGGCAGCATCCGCATCTACCGTGCGCACTATGTCACACCGGACAATTTTGTATTACTAACAACATTGCCCGCTAATGCGCTGAGCTACGTTGATTCGGGTCTGAAGGCAAAAAGCACCTGGGTCTATCGTATGCAGACTTCATTGCGCAAACCGGCTCAGTTATCTGCGCCATCCAATTCGGCCAGAGCGACAACCATGGAAGCCGGTTCAGGCTCTGGGACCAATCAACAGGATGGGCCAGGAGAGCCGAAGATCACAACAGAAAACCCTTCACTGAACAACGATATTCAGACCTTATCAGCAAAAGCTATTTCTGCAAACGAGATCGAATTGAGGTGGGCAATACCGTCTCTTAGTCACGTAGCCTCGTTGCGGATTTACCGTGCATCCTCGCTTGAGCCGAAGAATTTTGTGATGGTCGGAGCGATTGGTTCAAATCTGAACAGATATGTTGATGCGGATTTGAAGCCGCGAACAACATACTACTATCACATCAAATATAACGTGAACAGCCACAGCGCCAATCTTTCTCCGCCGTCGAATACCGCAATGGCGACGACGCCCGATGGCTCTGACCCGAATCCGCGCGCTCGTTACGCCGGATTAAGGCCAAAGCCCGGTATTCCTTATGAGCTTCCCGCTGGCGGGTTTGGAACGGCGATTCCATTGGACGACACGGAATCTGAATTCCTTTACATCCTTAATCAGTATCGGGCATCGAAAAATGTCGGGCCGGTTCGAGCCTCTGTCTCTTTGACAATGGCATCAGATACGCTTAGCAAAGATCTGGCTAACAGGCAGGAAGTCAGCATCTATGACCAAAGCGGTTTCAGCGGTCACATTCGAGTTCGCGCTTTTGGGTTCACGAAGATCGAATCGAAAGTTGAAACTCTGGCCACTGCGACCAGAATCTTCGATGTGCAAACCTTCTTTGATTCCGTGAAATCGTACCCGGAATTCAATGAACTGATGCTCAGACCTCAATGGAAAATCGTTGGTGTCGGTCGCGGTTATAACGAAGGTACTTATTACTGGGTGTTGGATTTTTCCACCGCCTGGGATGTCACGATTCCAATGCCTGGCGAAGACACTGACGGGCGAATTGACGGCAATGAGCGCATCAGAACTCGTCCGCCGATTGATGCCTTGGCTGCCGGAGCGAAATTCAGTGGTTACGGCGATGACGGCAAGCCATATTCTCCTGTTCATTGCGATCTGGAAACTCAGGAATGCTGGCGAGACCCGGCTCCGGCTGGCAATCGCGCTCTTCGCGAAAATTCATATCCTGAAAATATGATCGGACAATGGCATGTTGAATACCAGATTGACTCGAAAGGCGTTGTTCACTTTAACTCGCCCGACAAGTTCGATATGACGGATTTCACCATGTCATTGCTCGTCAACGAAGACGGAACCTGGGTGGCTCAGGGCTACAAAGCTTACCAGGACCCGACGCCCGTTGAGGCTGGAACGTGGAAATGGGTTCACGATATTCCGCGCGGTGAAGAGGTCGTAACTTTTTATCGTGACAACGGAAAATCCCCTGTAACTTTCCGTGTTCACGCGGCTCCGGGAGTCATGACATTCTTCGTTGTTGATGGCGGCGACTTCTTCAAAGGAGTCAAGGCCGACAGCAACAAGAAGGATGATCCGCAGGTCATCTTTACTCCGGGCGAAGGATTCTTCTATGTGGCAACGCCGGCATTTCCGGCTGCGCTTCGTTGCACATCCTGTCCGCGTCAATAACCATCATCTGTTTAGAGTGACAACTGGCGAATGCCGCAGTGTTTTTTTTTCCGCTGCGGCATTCGCTTTTTTAAGTCATCGCCCAGCCGAAAGAATTGTCCCGATCCTCAATGCCGTCTTCGCCTGCAGTGATGTGATAGTGTGGCTGTGATAACATTTGTTACGCTTTGCGCGTCAATATCTTGATGACTGGCGAGCAATCGATACTGACACAACTTATGAACATCTGATTCTGAAGGGACTTGAGCGAAATGAGTTTTCCTAGGGCTAGCGGGATTTTGCTTCATCCTACATCGTTACCCGGGCATTACGGCATCGGCGATTTGGGACGAGCAGCATATGATTTTGTAGATTTTTTGGAAGAAACAGGGCAGAGCTTATGGCAGGTTTTACCGCTTGGGCCGACCGGTTACGGCGATTCGCCTTATCAATGCTTTTCGGCTTTTGCCGGAAACCCTCTATTGATCAGTCTTGAATCTTTGGTTTCCGACGGCTTTCTTGATCAGACTGATTTGGCCGACGCCCCGGCGTTTTCAGCCGACAGGGTTGATTATGGCTCGGTCATCGAATTCAAAAACAAAATACTGACAAAAGCTCACGCGAATTTTATCGAATATGGTTCGGAAGAGGCCAAAGCCGATTACATGAAATTCACCGAGCAGACTTTATGGTGGTTGGACGATTACGCCGTTTACAGAGCAATAAAAGATGACAATGACGGCAAAGAGTGGACGAAATGGGATGTTTATCTTCGCGATAAAGAAGACAAAGCCATGCATTTTTTCCGCGAGAACCACGTTCTGGAAATCAGCCGTCATAAATTCTGGCAATACCTGTTTTTCAAACAATGGTTGAATCTCGCCGCTTACGCCAACGGCAAAGGAGTCAAGATCATCGGAGACATCCCTATCTTTGTTGCTCACGATTCGGCGGATGTCTGGGCGAATCGGCAACTCTTTTATCTGGACGACGAAGGCAATCCATCTGCGGTTGCAGGCGTTCCGCCGGATTATTTCAGCTTGACAGGCCAGTTGTGGGGCAATCCGCTTTACCGTTGGGATTTGATGGAAAAGAACGGTTATCAATGGTGGATACAACGCATTCGCGTTGCGCTTTCCCAAGTTGACATCATCAGGCTCGATCATTTTCGCGGTTTTGAAAAATATTGGGCGGTTCCTGCTCAGGAAAAAACGGCGATCAACGGCAAATGGCAGAATGGACCCGGCTCTGATTTGTTCAACGCAATCAAAAAAGCTTTCACAGATATTGGCGACGAATTGCCGATCATTGCTGAAAACCTGGGATTCATAACTCCTGAAGTGGAACAGTTGCGGGAAAATTTCGGCTTTCCCGGAATGTACATTCTGCAATTCGCCTTTGGAACCGATCCGCAAGCCGACGCATTCAAACCTTACAACTTCGCGCCGAATTCGGTTGTCTACACAGGCACGCACGACAACGACACAACCGTAGGCTGGTTTACCAGCGAAGGAGCCGGCGAGAGCACTCGCAGTCACAAAGAAGTCGAAGACGAGCGCGAGTTCGTGTTGAAGTATCTTGGTTCCGACGGATCGGAGATTCATTGGGATTTCATTCGATTGGCTCTGGCATCGGTTTCAAATACGGCCATAATACCGCTGCAAGATGTTTTGGGTTGCGGCAACGAAGCGCGAATGAATGTGCCGTCGCGCGAAAGCAATAACTGGAGCTGGCGTTATCGCCCTGAGCATCTGACATCTGACATTCGCTCTCGTCTGGCGGAATTGACCGAAGTATACGGGCGTAATCGAGGCCGATTGAAAAATACGCTCGAACCAATGGCATAAGAACGTCAGCAAGGCCACTCAATATGTTTCTGCTTAATGGAAGAATTTTTCTGTTGTTTGCAACTCTGCTTGCTACGACGGCGGCCTTTGCCCAGGAACCGCAACCTGCCCAGACTTCCGATGTCGTCAAAATCAACACCGACCTGGTCGTGCTCGATGCGCAGGTGCTGAAGAAAAAAGACGGCGTGATGGTCAACCTGCTGACTCGCGAAGATTTTGTACTGTTAGAAGATGGAGTCAAACAAGAGATAGTTCATTTCAGCCAGGACAGGTTGCCGCTTTCCATTCTGCTGTTGCTGGATCAAAGCGCCAGCGTTCGCCCGGTCATAGAAGAAATTCGCAACGGCGCTTTGCAGGCTCTGCAGCTTCTCAGGCCTGAGGATGAAGTCGCCTTGATGTCATTCGCCGATCAGACTCGGCTGTTGCAGGGATTTACCAGAGACAGAAAATCAATCGTTGATCAAATCAGCCGGACGTTGGAAAAATCCTTCGTCGGAGTCGGCACTGCCATTCACTCGGCGCTTTACGAGGCCGCCCTGCACATGGATAAGTCCAGCGACAGGTTGAGCCGCCGAGTGATCATCGTCGTCACAGACAACATAGCCAGCATGCATCGCTTCACCAATCCGACAATCAACGAAGTCAACGAACGATTGCTGGATCAAAACACTGTGGTTTGCGGAATCGTCATCGGCGGCAGAACGTCGAAGAATCTGAATATTTTCCTGCGCAGCCGCGACGACAAATACAATTGGAAAGTCAAAGTGGATGAATTCGCCGAACCAACCGGCGGAGAAGTTATGCTGACAGACACGCTGAACGTCAACCAGCGGCTGGCTGAAATGATCAATCATCTGCGAACTCGTTACAGCATCGGTTACACGCCAACCGATCTGGCGCACGATGGACGGTTTCGACAAGTCAGTTTGTCCGTATCAACCGAAGCCGTAAAACGCGTCGGCGAAGTCGTCGTCAAAACCCGCAAAGGCTACTTCGCTCGCGAACGCCAAAATCCTGAAAAGCCGTAAAGTCTGAACAAATACTTTCCCTATCTTTAATTGAAAGCGCAAAGAGGCGAGTTGAGATTGCCGGACTCGCCTCTTTGTTTGTGTGTAGTTTGTATTCGGTGGGTGATGGATATGCCAATCACTAACCGCCAATGATTCCGCCGTCACCCTTGCGAACGGCGATTACTGCGGGGCGAGGCTTTCCGCCGTCAGGGAATGAACTGGTTGGGCTGTCGTATGTCGAGCCTTCACCTGGATGCTGGATTGAAGCGAAGAGCGTGCGGTTGTCGGGCGATAAGGCCAAGCTGGCGACTTCGCCGCCGGGGATGCCGCTCAAAAACTGGCGAAGAGAACCGCGCTGAGCGCCTTCGACCGGCACGACATAAATGCCGTCGTTTTGCCTGAAGGTGTTGATCTGGCCGTCAGTGGCAATCCACAGATTACCCTGGTTGTCGAAGGTGATGTTGTCCGGTGAGGAGATGGCGCTTACTTGCGATGAGTCGAATCCAGCGAAGAAAGTTCCATCGGTTGTCACGCTTGGATCGCCGCAAAGCATGAAGATTTCCCACTTGAAAGAAGTCGAGGTGGGATCGTTCTTGTCCTCGGTGATTTCGATGATGTGACCGTGACGGTTGTTGG
>CAYRQB010000348.1:5596-6211 GCA_964426025.1 uncultured Heliomicrobium sp. | reverse complement strand
AGCGGACTGACTTCCCCAAACGCGACGACGAAAAATACCTGGCGCATTCGCTGGCGTATCGGAATGAAGACGGCTCGACGCGGATCGAGTACCTGCCGGTGACGATCACGCGCTGGCCGCCCGGCGAGCGCGTTTATGGAAGGTAGCGAAAAGCGAAAGGATATAAATTAATGAAATGCCAAAGCTGTGGAAAAATGGTTTTTTCGTTTTTGTCGGACTGTCCCTTTTGTAAGGCCACGTTATCTCAACATAGGGCAACTACCTCATGGGGCAATGTAAGCAGTAATCCTGACGAAGATATTGTGAAAGGGTTGCTTGCAATAGGCGGAATAGCGTTGGGAGGCTGGTTGGTCGCGAAGCTTGCCCAGAAAACATTCTCCTTCCTTAAAGGAATTGATTGGGAGTCTCTCAGTAGGGAACTCCAGTTAGCCATAGAAATGGCTCAACAAGATTTGAGCGCAATAAAAGATAATGGCAAACGGTTAGAGCGAGCTAGCAGCTTACTTCGCGATAATGACCCTATCTCAGTTGATCAAGCGGCAATGCTGGCATCAGCTACGCTAGAAGGAGGGTTAAAATCACTCGCACAAAATAACAGCATCAGTATAAACCCCA
>CAYRQB010000348.1:0-5586 GCA_964426025.1 uncultured Heliomicrobium sp. | reverse complement strand
TGTTCCTTGCCGAGCATGTCATACCAGCGCGACAATGGCAGACCTTGCAATTCTCTTAAAAGACCAGTCAGTTATAACTCATGATGAATGTCAAAGAATAAGAAGCTTTGCATATAAGATCAGGAATCCTGTTGTACATGGAAATTTTACCGGTTATCAACGGTCAGATGTTGAAGAGCAGTTAACTTTTATAAAAACTTTCTTTAGCAAATACCATCTGGCGCATGAGTATTCGTTTTAAGTTAAGCTTCATTGTAAGTAGACAGCTAAAGTTAGAAAAGCGAGGCATGATGGCTGAAACAATCAAACTCGAAGTTGCGCGCTATCGCCCGGAACAGGAATCCGAACCTACATTCCAAAGCTACGAAGTTCCTTTGCGAAAAGACTGGGTGGTTCTGGACGCCTTGAACTACATCAAGGACAAGGTTGACGGCTCGCTTTCGTACCGCTGGTCGTGCCGCATGGGCGTTTGCGGAAGTTGCGGGATGATGGTCAACGGCGAACCTAAACTGACTTGCGCAACTTTTCTGACGCATTACGCTCCGGGGCCGATCAAGGTCGAACCGTTGCGTTACTTCCCGATTGTTCGCGACCTGGTTGTCGAGATCACGGACTTCATGCAGAAGCTGAAAAGCGTCAAGCCGTGGATAGTCCGCGACGAAGAGAAGCCTGTTGACGAAGGCGAATACCTGCAAACGCCTGCGCAGTTGGACAACTTCAAACAATTCAGCATGTGCATAAATTGCCTCTGCTGTTATGCCGCTTGCCCTGTCGTCGGATTGGATGAGCATTTCGTCGGACCGGCGGCAATCGCGCTGGCTCAGCGATACAACAACGATTCGCGCGACGAAGGCAATGAAGAACGTTTGGACATTCTCTCTCAACACGATGGCATTTGGGGATGCACCTTCAACGGCGAATGCTCGAAGGCTTGTCCGAAAGATGTTGATCCGGCGGGCGCGATTCAGCAATACAAGATCAAAGCAGTGACCGAATGGTACAAGTCCTGGTTGATGCCATGGAAACGTTAATCAAAGACGAACAGACTTTAGCCCGTTCGCCTTCGGAACAGGCCTATTCCACTTAATGTTCAGGGGTGTTGCGAAATGAAGGAAGCTCCAGCTTATAACCTGTATCGTCCGAAATGGTATCGCAAACGCGTTTCGACCTGGTGGTGGGCGCAGCAATGGCGTTCGTTCAAATTCATCCTGCGTGAATTGAGCAGCCTTGCAGTCGGATACATTGTCCTGATGTTGCTTTTGATGATTTGGAGTCTGAGCCGCGGCGCTGACAGTTACGCTGAATTCATGTCGTGGCTGAAGTCGCCAGCGGTTATTGTGCTCAGCCTCATTGCATTCTGTTTCGTCATCTATCATTCGATCACCTGGTTCAATCTGGCGCCGAAAGCGATGCCTGTTAGATTGGGTGGCAAACGGCTTCCTGGTTGGATGATTGCTGCGCCGAATTACGTGATGTGGTTGGCGGTTTCGGCTGTCATCGTCTGGTTTCTGATGGGAGGGAAGTAAGATGGCCAAAAGATCGAACGAGCCTTTGTTGTGGTCGCTGTTCGCTTCGGGCGGAATGCTTTCCGCGCTGACGTTTCCAGTTTTGATCGTCCTGTTTGGTCTGGCCATTCCGCTGGGATGGGTGGAAGCGCCGAGCTACGACAGTTTGATGACGCTGGTGCGACATCCATTGACGCGATTGGTGTTGTTCGGGCTTTGTTCGTTGCCGCTGTTTCACGGAGCACATCGTTTCCGCTTCACGCTTTACGACGGATTGCAGATCAAACACCTGAATGAATTGATCGCTGTCTGCTGTTATGGAAGCGCAATTATCGGGACAATTCTGGCGGCTTACCTGTTGTGGAATATTTGATTGCGAGCATAAGTTGAGTCGCGGAGTTGTAGCTGAATACGAAATGGCTTTGCGGAGGAATCATGTTCGAGCTGAAAAAAATTCATCAGGATGCCATCGCGCAGGCTCTGGAAAGAGCGCATTTTTATCGCCTGCTCAACGAACCCGGGTCTGCGGAAAGCATTTGTCTGGATGTGTTGGAAGTTGATCCAGACAATCAGCAGGCGCTGATAACTTTGCTGACGGCAATCACGGATCGTTTCAATAAAGGTTATGCGGTCGGAGCGACTCAAGCCAAAGACGTTCTGCCGCGCATCAAGGATGAATATCAACGGGCGTATTACGCCGGTTTGATTTGCGAGCGTCAGGCCAAAGCGCGATTACAACAAGGCGGCCCCGGATCGAATCACGACGCTTACGAATTGTTGTGCGATGCGATGGAGCATTTCGAAAAAGCCGAATCCATTCGTCCGATTGGCAATGACGATTCCATTTTGCGTTGGAATGCCTGCGCGCGAATCATCATGCGAAACAAACTGTCGGCCAGAGCTTCGGACAACGCTGAACCTTATCTGGAATAAGCGATGCGATTTCTACCAACGTCTCAGACAAAGCCGTTTGGCAGTTGGCGAAATCAGTTTTGCCAGATGTCAGTGGCGATTCCCACGTCCAGCATCTGACGAGCGCCGTTGATGACAGCCATCATCGGATCATCGGCAACTCTCACATCCAACGAAGTCGCTGCCGCCAGTCTTTCCGGCAATCCCTGCAATTGAGCGCCTCCGCCAGTCAGGCAAATTCCGTTTTCGATCACTTCGCAGGAAGTTTCTTCGGGCAGTTTGCGAACTGTGTTGTGTATGGCTTCGACTATGTTTTCCAGAATCGGTTCGATGGCTTCGTTCAGATCGTGGCTGCTGACGCACAAATCCAAAGCTTCACCGGTCAGCAAATCTGTTCCTGAAGTGACGACCAATTCTTCCTGATCGTAATCGAAGGTTGCGCCGATCAATTGCATCAGGCGTTCGGCTTCCTGCGGAAACAGCAGAACGCCGTGACGGAAGGAAACCATTTGAGCGACGGCGTTGCGCAAATCGCTGCAAGCTGTTCGCACAGCCGAAGTCAAAATCAAATTGCCTGAACGAACGACGGCAATGTCAGTCACGCCGTCGCCTATGTCCACGATCATCTGAGCGTAATGTGACGCGACGTCCAGACCGGCGCCGATGGCTGCAGCCAGCGGTTCCGGCGCGATGTAAACTTCCGAAGCTCCGGCTCGCTGAGCGGCTTCGATCAATGCGGCGCGCTCTTCTTCGCAGGCGTCGGTCGGAGCGCAAGCCAGAATGCGAGGTTTGAACAGACCGAAGCGTTGCGCGCGCTTCAAAAAAGGTTTGAGCAGAGAGCTGGCGGCTTCGATGTCGGCGACGACTCCGGCGTGAAGCGGAGAAACCGTCGGCGAATACGGATCAACGTTGGCCAGCCATGCGGCTTCTGCGCCGACGGCCTCGACTTCGCCAGTGTACGGTTGAAAGCGAATGAGCGACGGTTCATCGGCGATCAAACCGTGACCGAGCGCGTAAAGACGAGTGTTGGCAGTTCCAAGATCAATTGCCAGATCGGGCGGAGCGATGAGTTTTCGTAAGCCAGCGGTAATGCCTCGAGGCATGTAGTTATCCTTTTGGTTTGCCCTGGGGAGAGCAGTTGACAACTTGGGGACAAATGGACGCCAAAAGTAAATCAATTGATCGTCAGTAACGAGATTTCAGGCGGAACGCCGAAACGAACCGGGATGATGCTGGTTCCTATGCCGGGAGTCACGAACAAATGCTTGCCGTCTTCGATGACGTGACCAATTGCGTATCGTTGGCCGAATTTCGATGGGACGATCGGTCGTCCTATCAGCGGCAATACAACCTGTCCGCCGTGAGTGTGACCGGCAACGGTCAGCGAAACTCGTTTCGGAATAGCTGGAAACAGATCGGGGTTGTGAGTGAATGCAATGATTGGCGAATCGTCAGCAATTTGCTTCAGCGTTTCGTTTATCTTCGGATTGCCTTCCCATTCATCGGCAAACCCTGCCAGCCAAAATGACCGGCCTTTCAATTCGATCTTCACAGCCTGATTGTCAAGAACTCGAATACCCGCTGATTCAAGTGAGTTCCGAACACGCGCGGCATTATACCACCAGTCGTGATTTCCCAAAGCCGCGAAGACTCCGCCCACGGCTTTCAGGTTTTTCAATTCAGCAGCAAGCGCTTCAGGTTCGACAAAACTTCCTCCAACCACATTCTGAATGACGAAATCGCCAGGCAGAAGAATCAAATCAGGCCGATGGCTGTTCGTCATTTCAACCATTCGCCGAATCTTTTCTATGGTGATGTGCGGCGAACCGGCGTGAATGTCAGAGATCGCCGCAATGCGCAAGCCATTCAATTCCGCTGGCCATGAAGTCAGCGTGATTCCGGTTTCGCGTATGACCAGACGGCTCGGCTCGATGATGACGCCATAACCGACCAACACAATCGTGATCACAGCCAGAGCAAGAAAGATAATTTTGTCGCGCGTCCATTTCCGCCTTACAGGATTTTCAACCATAGTGATAAATATTCCGGGTATTGGCATCACGGTTGTACTTGCTGATCAGCGCAGCGGATTGCCGGAGTTGATGTGAAAGTGTAGATGTTTCGAGTCCTGATATTTACCCAGGTTGGTCAGTACGCGAGCCGCTCCGTGTTCGGCGACTACTTGCGCGGCGATTTGTTTGATCGCGGCGAACAGCTCAATCAGCAAATCGTTGTCGGCGGTTTCCAGCGTCAGCAGGGAATTGATGTGGCGTTTTGGGATAACGACTATGTGGACCGGCCAGTACGGGCGAGTGTGGTGGAACGCCAGCACGTTTTCTGTTTCCAGGACTTTGTTGATCGGCGTGCGCCCGCTCAGCGCTTCTTCGCAATAAAAATCTTCAGTCATATTTGTGTGTGGCAGCAAAAGAAACAGGCAGATGAAAGCGAAGAAGCTTCCTCCGCCTGAGTTGGTTTTCAAGGCATCTAAACCTGTCCGGCTTTAACCAGTTCGCGGCGACGGGCGCGCGTTGCCAGAAATTCTTTCGCTTCTTTGTAAAGCCGCTTGCGTTCAGCCGGTTTGAAGATAGCGCCTTTGACTATGCGGTAAATCGGTTTCGGGCGGAAGTAATATTCGTCGTAAAACTTGTGAACCCATTCCAGCATTTCCGCTCCTGACAGGTGAGGGAAGTTGGCCATAGGCAATTGCTGGCCCAATTCATCCGACATGGTCGTGTTCAGAATCACGCCGTTGGCTTTGAACCATTCGTACATTTCGGTTCCGGGGTAAGCGTGGGCGACGGAAACCTGCAAGGTCTCGGCGTCCATCTCTTTGGCGTAGGCGATTGTCTCCTTGATTGTCTCGCGCGTTTCGCCCGGCAAACCGATAATGAAGTCGGCATGAACTTTGATGCCTGCGCGTTTGCAATCCTTGACGAATTGCAACGAGCGTTTGGCGGTGATGCCTTTCTTGATGTTTTTCAGGATTTGCTCGTTTCCTGATTCAAAGCCGACGATGAATAATCGGCACCCGGCGTCGCGCATGACTTTCAAGGTTTCGTAATCCAGATGCGCTCGCGAAGTTGACGACCATTGAAACTTCAGCGGTTTGAAAGCCTTGGACATTTCAATCATCCGGTTCGGGTTGAAAGTGAAAGTGTCGTCGTCGAAG
>CAYRQB010000347.1:0-6232 GCA_964426025.1 uncultured Heliomicrobium sp. | reverse complement strand
GATTTCAATCTGGCGGCGATTGGCTTCGACGGAATTTTCCAGCGCCGACAGATAACCGTCGGCTGAAAGAAAGGCTCTGCGCTCGGCGTCTTTTTTGGCCTGACAGATGGATTTCAGGTCAATCGGGTCGTAGGATTTCATCGCCCGCGTGACTTCGATTCGACCTGAAACTTCCAGAACGGTTTGATAATCGCCCGCGCCTTCGACGCGCCGATTCCAGCTTTGATCCTGCGGCGCGCGGTTTTGCGTTCGTGCGCCGGGGGCCGTCATCAACGCAAAGGCGAACAGAGCGGAGAAAATAATAATGTTGCGGTCGTTCATCGGTTGCAGAGTTTGTCGAAGCTTTGCGATTAGCGCAACCCGGATTTGCTTGCTCCCGCAATTTTGTCGGGGTAGATTCACGCCGAAAAAATTGCGGCACGATTTTCCCGACGCCTATGAACCGAAATCCTCTGCTTCAGACAATTGATACTCCGCGCGAAGAACGCCGTCCGTCGGTGTTCGTCAGCTACGCGCATCAGGATGCGGATTTTGCCAATCGCCTGATCGCCGATTTGGACGATGCCGGTCACGCCTGCTGGATAGATACCAGCGATATCAAGGGCGGCGACGAATGGATGATAACCATCGCCGAAGGCATTACGGATTCCTATGCTTTCGTTGTCATCGTCACGCAGAAGGCGCTGGATAGCCGATGGGTGCGCGATGAAATCCTCTGGGCCAGAAACGAAAACAAGCAGATCATTCCGGTGATTCTGGAAAACGTCTTTCGCGACAAACGATTTTTCCTGCTTAACAGTTATCAGGGGGTGACGCTTTTTAACGGTGATTATGACGCCGCGCTGCCAAAAATCTTGCGCGCCCTGCCCACTCCCACTGCGCCCGAAACCGAAACTGATTGGCCGCGCAAGGCGGAAATTGCTTACCTGAACCGACTAAGACTGGAAGAACTGCTCAACAGCGACAAGTACACCCCGTTGGCGGGTTCGTCACAGCATCGGTCAAAGCGAGCCGAAATGCGAGCCGTCTTTGAATTGATGAAGCTCCGCAAAGATCGTGAAGCGATTCAGGAAACCCGCCGCTTTGAAAACGCCGTGGAAGAAATTCTTGAAATCCGTCGAGCCGTCCTGCTGGGTGAACCGGGCGGAGGCAAAACGACTACGATCTGGAAACTGGCTTCGGAACTGGTCGCCGATGCAATGAATGATCGGCAGGCTCCGATTCCGTTGCTGATTCGGTTGGGCAGATGGACGGACGCCGATCAAACCTTGCCGGATTTCATCGCTTCGCAGCTTGGCGATTTGGGCGATTACCTTGACCTGTTGTTGGCGGAAAAACGCGCCGCGTTGTTGCTGGACGGATTGAACGAAATGCCCGCCAGCCAGCACAAATCCAAATACGAACAGGTTCGACAGTTCATCGAAACAGCTTCCAAACAAAACCCGGAGCTATTGGCCGTCGTTTCCTGCCGCGAACTGGATTACACGATTGATCTGGAATTCGACCGCATCAACATCACGCCGCTCGATCCGATTCGGATTCGCGAATTTGCCGAGCGTTATCTGGAAGAGGAAAAGGGCGAGGCGCTGTTCTGGAAGCTGGCCGGGCAGGAATCGCGTGATCAACTCAAGCAATTTATGAATAAGTTCAGCGGCAAACTGCCTGACGCAGAGCAGGTGTTTTGGGTAGAAGCCCAACTGCCGCAGGGCTTCAGTTGGGGATATGAATGGCAAAAAAATTACCTCTGGCAGAACTGGCTCAGGCTGCGCGAAACTCCTTCCAGTTTGATGGTACTGGCTCGCAATCCTTATATGTTGCTGATGCTGACCAGCGTGTATGCCGAAGAAAACAAATTGCCTGACAATCGTGGCGAGTTATTCCGATTGTTCGTCGAACAGTTGCTGAAGCGCGAACGCCAAAATCGCCCCGAAGATGAAAAAGCAAACCTTGTTCTGGAGCACGCTGAATTGATTGAAAAGCTGGCGCGAGTCGCTTACGAAATGCAGATTCGCCGAGCCAACGATCAAACCGGCGATGCGCTGACAGTATTGGACAAACACGAAGTCAGCAAAATTTTGTCGGAGCGGCAACTGTATCTGGCGGGCAGCGCCAGCATTCTCAGCGTTGGCGAACAGGTGCGGTTCACGCATCAACTGTTGCAGGAATACTTCGCCGCCAAATACATGGACATCGAAATCAGCGCCGAGCGATTGAAGGCGGTTGAAATCTGGAAACCGGATCGTTGGTGGGAGCGCACGAACTGGGAAGAGGCCGCCATCTTGCTGGCCGGATTGTACAGCGACGATTGCACCGAAGCCGTCGAATGGATTGCCGAAGCGAATCCCGAAGTCGCGGCTCAATGCGTCGTCCGCAGCGGGGCCGGATTGGCTGAAACAACGCTCGAACGGTTACGAGCTAAATGGATTGCACGGCTGAGAGATTTGAAAGGTGATCCGAATCCGTTATCACGCGCGGCGGTCGGACGTGGACTAGCAATTGCCGGATGGGACAATCGCAAAGGCGTCGGTGTTGTCGAGATCAACGGCGTGAAGCTGCCGGATTTTGATTGGATCAAGATTCCCGAAGGCGAGTTTCAGTATGGTCACGAAAGCGAGAGTGACAATAAACCGCAGAGGCTCAACCTACCGGAGTTTTATATCAGCCGTTTCCCGGTGACTTACCGCCAGTTCCAGATATTTCTGGACGAACCAGAAGGCTTCAACAATTCGCGATGGTTTGAAGGACTCAAGGCCAGCGAAGACGAGCGCCAGATGGAAGATCAATGGTTCAAATTCGACAACCATCCTCGCGAGACGGTCAATTGGTATCAGGCGATGGCATTCTGCCGCTGGTTGTCGTGGCGGATGGGAACGACTTTCGATCTGAAGAAAGTGACGGAGTGGGCAGTGCGCCTTCCCACCGAATTTGAATGGGAGAAGGCAGCGCGAGGCACAGACGGACGACCTTATCCATACGGAAATGATTTTGATGCGAAGAAGGGAAATACCTACGAAGCCGAAAGCCAAATCGGCCAGACCAGCGCGGTTGGCATTTTCCCGAACGGAGCTTCGCCATACGGAGTTGAAGAGATGAGCGGCAACGTCTTGGAATGGTGTCTGAGCAGTTACAGCAATCCGAAATTCGATGCGGCGAAAGAGAATCTGCGGACTGAAGACAGCCGCGTCCTGCGGGGCGGCTCGTGGTACGACAATCGAGGTGATGCGCGCGCCGTCTGTCGTTACTACGTTCGTCCCGCCAACCGTGACCTCAATATCGGTTTCCGGGTAGTGTTGTGTCGTCCCCCTTCTTCTTCCTGATCTCTGTCCTGGGACGGTGCGCGTAGCGATAGCGGAGCGCACGCGCGTTAGCGCGAGTCCCTTCCCCGCGCCGTCAGGCGCTCGAATTTTTTTTCAATTTTGACAATTCGAAACCTGTAGAGCTTCAGCCTGCTTAGCAGGCAACGAGAAGATAGCCCCGGGTAATGACAAGGTGAAGCGATAGCGTAACCCGGAGCTATAGAATTCAAGAAAATGTTTTTCCCGCGGATGACGCGAATTAACGCAGATACTTTGGAAAAGGCTATTCAATAGCCTTAATCTGACCAACAAGATAGCTGGTTCTCAAACCGGTAAAAAATCCTTTTCATTCGCGTAATCGGCGTGATTCGCGGGAAGTTATTTTCTTAAAAGCTATATCTTCTTGACGCCTGTTACACAGGCTGAATTTATTCATCTCAATTATTCAATCGTGAATGTTTGCGAGCGCGTGACGCTGGTCGTGTCGTCTTTGATGACGATCCGCAATTCGTAAATGCCGGGCGACAGGCTTTCAATCGGCAAGGCGCTGGCAAAAGGGATTCGGCCATCGGCGTCGGCAGCGGGCAGTTTCAACTGCAAATCTGCAACCATCTTGTTGCCCTGCGCGACCTGCAAGGTAAATTGCGGAATCGCCTTTTCGCCTTTGGCCGGATAAACGACGAAATAAAAGCCAATCTGTTTGGTCGTGGATTTTTTGAAGGCTTCGCCCAGATTCGGGTAAAGCATGATTTCGCCAACCTGGAACGGGCTTTCGGCTTTTTGACCGGCGGGAACTTTTTCTACGCTTTGAATGATGGCCACGCTGCTCAATCGCAATTTGTTTTCGTCCGGTTCGGGAATTTCGATTTTGGAGCGGCGAACGCTGGCTTTGCCGGTCGGTTCGTCGAAAGCGACGGCTTCGATTTCGTACCGTCCCGGCGGCAGGTCTGTTTCCTTGTAAAACAGTACGGCTCCGCTTTGCGTGGCTTTCAATTTGTCCAGCGGGCCGTTCAGCACGTATTGGCGGCTTAGCTTGCTGACAACCTGTTTCGATTCGTCTTTGATCAAAGCCAGAATCGTGAAGTTTGTGCTGAAGGTTTTTTTCGCCTTGTCTTCGATAAAGCTGAATGACGCGGCGTTTGTTTTGACTTCGACTGCGGTTTGCAGCTTGCGGGTCGGGTCGGGGAAATTGAATCCCAGCATCTGCATCGGAAAGGCGTTGGCCACAGCCGGTTTGTTCAACGCCGCCAGCGGCTGCGTTTCGTAATAAAGCATGGGCACGTGGCCTGGAACGTTGACGGCGTAATAACCTTTGCGAGTCTGAACGTCGTAATCGTTGTTTTTAAGTTTGACTGAAATTTCGCGGAACTTGCCGTCCAGATTCTGGTTGATGGGCGAATAGGAAACCAGATAGTAAGTGTGAAGGTCTTCGTCAACCTGCCGCAAACGGCCTGCAATGTTGCTGGTGTCGCCGATGAATGCGCCGCCGGTTTCATTGGCCAATTGAGTCAAGCCGGATTGCGGATTCAGTTTCAACAGGTCTTCGTTGCGTTCCAGCATGGCGGTCATCGGGCGACCAAGTTCGGGGCGGCTGGGGTCGTGATCAACGCGACGGCGTCCCAGAGCGTTGATTTCAGCGCGCGCTTCGTCGTTCGGGTTGATCGCTCGCAGACCGGCGGAATCAATCGTGTAGACGCTGACGTTGATTCGATTGGCCTGATTGATGACCGAACGGAAATGCGCCACGACGTTCGGCGGAATCGAAAGCCCTTCGGAAAAGAAAATGACGGCTTTGCGTCCGGGCAGGCTGCGCATTGAATTGACCACGGCCAGCAAACCATTGGAAGTGGCATAACCCTGTTGATCGCGTTCCAGGACTTCGAAAGTTTCCA
The DNA here is from genome assembly GCA_964426025.1 of uncultured Heliomicrobium sp. GTDB lineage: Bacteria > Acidobacteriota > Blastocatellia > RBC074 > RBC074 > RBC074. Next base: position 1,044 of record CAYRQB010000347.1, on the reverse strand, counting down.
GCGACCGGCGGGTCATTTCGGCGAATTGCAGATCAACGTCTGCGGCTCCGGCGGCTGAACCTGCCGCTCCAGCTCCGGCGGCATTGCCCGATGCTCCGGCAGCAGCCGCAGCGGATTGACTGGCTCCCACCTGCTGTCTCAATTGCTCTATCTGTACGTTCTGGCTGCGAGCCTGTTCGGCGTTGGAATTGAATGTGGAAGAAACCATCACACCGGCTTTATCAATCGCCTCGCGGATCAGACGGTTGTCGGTCGTGTAGTTCTGAAGAACTTTCAACGACAGATCAATGTTGAACACGCCTATGAAATCATTCGGACGCTCTTCCTCGCCGACATAGCTGACGGCTGCGTCATGAGCGCGTTTGCGCGCATCCTGTGTAAGACGGTCGAAAACCAGGGCGATGGCGCTGACGCCAATATCGGTTTCGCCTGCTCTCAGATTGATTGCCTTCGGTTCGGCTGGTTTATTTGCCGGAGTCGGCTCCTTGGTTTCATGTTCAGGCTTTGAAGCTGCTGCGCGCGTGACCAATCGAAATGATTCTACCTGTTGTTTGACGCCGTCTTCGAAGACTTCAAAGTCGGCGGCGTTCAGGTCTTTGACCACGCGTCCTTTTTTATCTTTCACCAAAACGTCGAGAACGACTTCGGCGGTTTTGATCGAAATCGTTTGTTCCTGTTGTTGGCGGTTTGGCGGGTTTTGGGCTAACACGTTCAACGGTAACGAGACAAACAGGGAACAGATCAACGAGAGAGACAGCAAAGGTTTTTTCATTTTCGACTTCTCCAGAATGCCAAGACGGCGATGACAAATAATCCGATCGCGGATGATGCATTTCGTATCAATGAATTTTGTTTGATGACAGTTAAAGGCACTCGCGCTTACAATGCGCCCGCATTTCTTAAAGGGTAACACCAAAGCATCATTTGCTGAAGCATCAGGTGGATGAATTGAAGAAGAAAGTGACGATCAGAGATGTCGCGGCCAAGCTGGGATTATCGGCGATGACGGTTTCGCTGGCGTTGCGCGATCATCCGCGCATTCCG
>CAYRQB010000346.1:0-6259 GCA_964426025.1 uncultured Heliomicrobium sp. | reverse complement strand
GCCAACTAATTCTGTGTACTGGCTTTAGCCACTAACTTTAGCTGCATGGACAGGAAGTCCGCTTTCCAGCTTGCGGACGGGTCGTCCGCGTTCCAGGAGGAAATTGTGATTCGCACTACTGTAGTCGGCTCGTATCCCGTGCCCGAATGGCTGATCGCATTGCCCAGCCAGCAGGCTTTGATTGACGCGACCAAAGTCGTTTTCAAGATTCAGGAACTGGCGGGCATTGACGTTGTCGTTGACGGCGAACTTTATCGCTGGGATGTCAATCATCCCGACACCAATGGAATGATCGAATATTTCATTCGGCCAATGGACGGCATTCGTTCGCGCATCTCGCGCAAGGATGTTGAAGAGTTTCGCCGCCTGGAAGGAATGGGTTTTCGTTCCGCTCCCGCCGGAGTCGTCGAATCGGCGATTGACGAAGGCACATTGAGTTTGGGCGAAGATTACCGCCGCGCTCGCGCCTGCACTTCGCATCCGATGAAATTCACGCTGACCGGGCCGCACATGCTTTGCAAAACCCTGATGGATCATCATTATCGCAACCTGCCCGATCTGGCTATGGCTATCGGTCAGGCATTGGCCAAACAGGTTGCGGAAATAGACAGCGAAGTCATTCAGATTGACGAAGCCAACATCACAGGCCACGCCGACGAAGGCGAATGGGCTGCCGCTGCAATCAACGTCGTGCTGGACGCCGCCGTGCGCGCCAAAGAAAAAGGCGTTCACATGTGTTTCGGCAATTACGGCGGGCAATCAATCCAACGCGGAACCTGGCAAAAACTGATCGGCTTCATCAACCGGTTGCATTGCGACCACGTGCTGTTGGAAATGGCGTTTCGCGGTTACGACGAATTGCAGTACTTCAAAGATGAACTCGATCCGCGCATCGGAATTGGACTGGGCGTAATTGACATCAAGGTCAACACGGTTGAATCGGCGGATGAAGTCGCCAACCGAATCGAAGCCGCAACCAAAATCGTCGGCGATGGCCGCATCACCTGGGTCAATCCCGATTGCGGATTCTGGATGAACAAACGCTCAATTGCCGACCGCAAGATTGCGGCGCTGGTTGCAGGCCGTGATCTGTTTTTAGGTCGTTGATCAAGGCTGCAAATCAGGGAGCCAAAAGAAGAATACGGAACAAACGGAAATAACCGAACGGACGGAAAATAAAATCAGAGCTTCCGTTAATTCTGTTATTTCCGTTTGTTCAGTAATCTCTTTCCTGATTCGCAGTCGAAAACCTTATGTTTCAGGGAGGAGTGCTGAATGCTCAAACGAATTCTTTTGTTGTCAGTAACGATGCTGATTGGAGTTTTGTCAGCGAGCAATCACGCTACCGCTCAATCCACATCAGCCGCGCCGGTTTACGTCACTCTGTGGTTCGACACGGAAGATTACGTTCTGCCGCAAAGCGATGATGCCGCGAAGCGATTGGCGGAAATGCTGACTCGATTGGGCGTCAAATCCACCTTCAAGATTGTCGGCGAAAAGGCGCGCGTGCTGGAACAGCGTGGCCGCAAAGACGTGATCGCCGCACTGAAAAAACACGAGATCGGTTACCACTCCAACTTGCACAGCGGCCAGCCTACGCCAGCCGTTTACTTGCAGCACGCGGGTTGGGAAGACGGCAGTGCGGAATTTTATCGCCGCGAAGTTCAGGGCGTCCGCGACATTGAGCGCATCTTTGGCGTCACTCCGGTTTGTTACGGCCAGCCCGGCAGTTCGTGGGGGCCGCAAAGTTATCCGGCGCTGAAACGCATGGGCGTTTCAATGTATCTGGACGAAGCCAGTCAAGTAGGCATTGACGACCAGCCGTTTTATTACGCGGGAATGTTGAACGTTTTCAAAATGCGTTCGACCGTCGTCAGAATGGATTTGGGCAAGCAGGACAACCTTGCTGAAGCTCAGAAAGAATTTCAACAAGCGGTTGAAAAGCTCAGACAACGCGGCGGAGGCACGATCAGCATTTACTATCATCCGTGCGAATTCGTGCATCGGGAATTCTGGGACGGCGTCAATTTTCGGCGCGGAGCCAACCCGCCGCGCAGCGAATGGAAACTGCCGCCGATGCAAACCGCCGAAGAGATTGAGCGCAACTTCCGCGACTTCGAACAGTACGTCCAGTTCATCCAAAAACAGGCGGGAATTCAGTTCGTTCATTGCGCCGACCTGATGAAGCTTTACGAAGACCGCGCGTTGACGCACAGCTTCACGCAAACAGAAATTGCCGCCATTGCTCAATCGGTGCAGAAGGAAATCGGCTTTCAGCAGATGAACGGCTTTGCGGTTTCGGCGGCGGACAGTTTTTTGCTTCTGACAGAAGCCTGTCTTTCTTTGCTGGGCGGCAAAAAGCAGCCGTTGAAGCTGAAACGGCTTTACGGCCCCGCCAGAACTTTTTCAGCTTCAGTTGGCGGTCAAAAGCCAGCGACTGTGAGTCTGATGGAATTTTCCGAATCCGTTCGAGACGTTTCGCGGTTTATCGAAACTCAAGGTCGAATGCCTGACGAAGTCTGGATCGGCGCTCAAAGCATTTCGCCGCAAGATTATCTGGCGACGCTCGGCTCTGTCATTGAAGCCTGGAAAGGCAACGACGGAAACTCGGCGGTCGCTTTGCGAATCGGCAATTTCACTGCTGACCGTTATGTTGCCGAAGATTCGACCAGACTGTGGGGCTGGGTGATTTTTCCCGAAGGCTTTCACGCGCCGAAGATCATGGAAATGGCGCGATTGCAGGCCTGGACGCTGAAGCCTGCTTTGTTGTCAAAATGATGGCTGCTTCAGGCTGCTTGAAAGTGATGTGCTAAAATCACGATGGCCTGTAAACAATGGGTAGCTTTTGTGAAAGAAGGTCACTGATAAGCAAAAATTCCAGGAGAAAGCATGGGAGCCGTATCAAAAACTTCATTGCCAACAGGTGATCCTGAGATGTTCTCCGATCAACTGGCGCTTCTTCCCAAGTCGGTTCAATCTGATTTATTGAAAGCACAAAATATCCTGACTAGAAACGGAGCCACTCGAATTATTTTATATGGGTCTATGGCGCGTGGTGATTTCAAACCCGAATCAGACATTGACCTTTGTGTGAGTGGTCTGGAGGGGATCAATTATTTTCGCGCCGTGGGCGAATGCCTCAAGGAGATTGATTCCCACGTCAGCATTGTGCCGCTGGAAAACATCTGGGGGTATTTTCGCCAGCGCGTACTTCAGGAAGGGAAGGTGATTTATGAAGGGTGAATTCCGGCAGGAGATTGAGTTTGGCCTGGAGAACCTCGATAAGGTGCTGGCGAGCATCACGGCGATTGACCCTCAGAACATTCCTGCGAATGTGCTGGCGCCTGCCTTGGCTTATGAGTGTTTAGGGTATTACAACGCGTTTGAACATCTGATGGTTCGCTTCCTGAAGCATCGGGGGATTGCTCCTGCTTCCGGCCCGAATTGGCATCGAGATACGCTGCGAGCTTTCGAAGCTCTTCTTTCTGAAGCCGAGTCGCCCCTGGATCAAGAATTGTCAAATGTTGTGACGGAATTGATGGGTTTTCGGCACGTCGCCACAAAAATCTACGGCTTTCTGATAGATCAAAACCGGTTGCTGGCGCTTGTCAAAATCATCCAGTCGAATCACGCCAGCTTGCGAGATGTCGTTGAAAACTTGCTTAACACATTGACTCCAAACAATCCTGAACAAAACAAGAACTAGAAATCAAAATGCATTTATTGAAAATCTCCCGTCTGTTTATTTGGGTTTTGTTGACCCTCGCTTGTCTCGTTTTTGCTTCATTCGCTGCGCAAGGGCAGACCTTGAAAAACGAATACCTGAACTGGATCAAGATTGCCGCCGATGCTGGCTGGACGGATTACCAGCCGAGCATCGAACGCTGGAAAAAAGCGCCGAATCATCACGAACTCTGGGGCTACGATTCGCCGGGCGGACCGATCTATCTGGCGGATTTGTTGGGTTATCTGTATCAGGAAACCAAAGATCGTTCTTACGCCGAAAAAGCGCGAGACATTTTGGCCGGTTACGGCGATCTGCGCGAAATCTATCCGAAAGAGATGCAGGCCAAACGGTTGGAATACTCCGAAGGCGTTCCGGCGATTTCCAACTTTTTCATCATGCCGCCGTATGCGCGAGCTTACATGCGAATCCGCGAAAGCGGCGCGCTGGACGCCAAAACCAAAGCCAAGATCGAAGAAGCCCTCGCGTTCAGCCTGGATTTCATTTTTCGCTTTCCAGAATGGGGCGCTCATAACCGAGCAATGCTGCGGGCGGAAAGTCTGGCTTATGGCGCGACGGCTTTGGCCAGTCATCCGCGCTCGGCGAAATGGAAACAACTCGCCGAAACGCTGGCCAGCGACAGTATGAAGCAATGGGAAATCGAAGACGCCACCGGTTATCACGGCGTCTGGCTGTATTCGGTGTTTTCGTATGCCGAGGTTTTCAAGCGCGATGACGTGCTGCAATCGCCGATGGTCAAATATTATCTGGATTATTTCGTGCAGTTGCTGACTCCGCATGGCAACATCGCCGATTTCGGAGACGCTCACTGGAACGGCGGCTGGGAAAGATTCGTGCCGGTTTATGAAAAAGCCGCGACGCTGTTTCGCAATCCTCAATACAAATATCTGGCAGAGCAATTGACTCGGCGCGCGCTGGCTCGTTCGGCTAAAACGCAAAACCTGACCGATCTGGCAAAAGTCAACATCGGCGCTGGCGTTGGTTCGGCTTTCACAGACGCGCATCGTTGGGCGGATGATTCCATCAAACCGCAAGCCCCGACGAATTTGAGCGGCGACGTGCTGGAAGATTTGATCGGCAAGAAAGTCGTCTTTCGCAACGGCTGGCAACCGGACAGCACTATGATGTTGTTGAATTACCGTGACGAAGGCGACGGCGGCAGATTGGGCAGAGATTTCTTGCGGCAGACTTTATCAGTCGAAGAAGAGAAGATGCATCACGGCCACGCCGATGAAAATTCCGTTGCGTTGTTGATGAGCGGCGGTTCAGTCTTGTTGCACGATGGCGGCTATCGCCCGGATTTGCCAAGCGGCCAATACGGAGCCTGGCGAGCCGATTACTTCCACAACCGAGTCGTCGTTCGCAAAGACAAACGCGACAAGACTCAGGGCGTTTACGACTTCATTCGCGGTTCGGGCAATTACCGCTCGGTGCGAACGCAGAAAATTGACTTCCTGAAGTTCCGAGACGTTGATGTTAGCCGCACTCGCGTGATTGACGACGCGCTGGGTTACGAATGGGATCGCGTGGTGACTTGGGTCAAAGAGAAAAACTTCTTTGTCGTGGTTGATGGAATCAAGGCGCTCAAAAACGATTACTTCACTTTCACAAACCTGTGGCACACGCGGCAAATTCACAGCAAACAGGCACAGACCTTCGACACTGGCATAGACAAGATTCACGTTGACCCGATGCCGTTGAACAAGCGGCTGCTGATTCATTTTCCCGAAAACACTTTCGGCAAACAGATCGGGGCTTTCGGGATTTCGCGCCATTATCAGGACGAGACGGCGATTTACCAGACGGTTTCCAGTCTGTACAAAGCCGGAGATTACGAATACTTCGTGACGATTCTGATTCCTCACGATGCGACGGAAGACGCGCTTGCCAAAGCCAGTCAGTTTCGATTGATGGAAGTGGACAAAGCCGGAAAAGCCATCGGTCTTGAGTTCGCTGACGGAACAGAGAAGTCCGTTATCTGCATCAAGCTCGATCTGGAAATGGATTTGGCTCGCGAACAGGTCGGGCCGCGTTACCAATACCCGCTGGGCAAGGTGAAGTACGGTGAGTTTGAAACCGACGCATCGTACTTGTTTGCCAAAATCAAAGCTGACGAAGTCTCTTACTCTGCCGCGACGATGAGCAAAGTGCTTTTCCGCAATCAGACTTTGCTGGAAGCCAAGCCGAATTCGTTTGGATTGCAACTGGACGGCGCTCCGGCGCGAATCGGATTGGCTAAATGGCGGTTTTGGGAAGACACGGTCAGGCTCAAATGAAGGCAAATGCCCACGTCCAATTTCAGAATGTCTTTTCGGGATGTCGAATTCACATAATATTATTTGGTCTGACAATCAACTCTTGACACATCAGTTGGCAGGAACTACGCTCTGCCGCACCAACGAAGAACTAACCACCAATAATAAAAGAACAAAGCTGGGATCGAAAAAAAGCTTGCTAGGTTGAGAAATAGCAATTCTATTCTCGTGGAGACCGTCTCGGTTGCCGCGAAATCAA
>CAYRQB010000345.1:0-6274 GCA_964426025.1 uncultured Heliomicrobium sp. | reverse complement strand
TTCGACGAAACTTTCGATTACGCCAAAAATCCCGCCGACCGTGAGAAGGCTCATCGAATGGTCAGGCCGTTTCTTGAGCCGGGCGCGGCAGAACGCGACGCGATCGCTTTCATCGCATTCCTGGACGCGCAACAGCAAGTGGACAAGAAAAGGAAAATCGGCGTCCACGGTTATTGTCTGGGCGGGCCTTACGTGCTGAAGACCGCCGCGCTTTTCCCCGACCGCGTTGGCGCAGGAGCTTCGTTTCACGGCGGATTTATGGTGACGGATAAACCCGACAGTCCGCATTTGTTGGCGCCGAAAATCAAAGCGCGGCTCTACATCGCCATCGCTTCCGATGATGACAAGCGCGAGCCTGAAGCGAAAGATAAATTGAAAGAAGCGTTCGCGGCGGCGAAGCTTCGCGCGGAAATCGAACTTTATCCGAACGCGCTGCACGGTTGGTGCGTGCCCGACAACAAACCGGCTGCGGACAACGAACAAGACGCTGAACGCGCGTGGGCAAAGCTGGTAGAGCTTTACAAAGCGGCGTTGTGAGCGTCGAATTCACTTTTCAGATAACAGAATATGAACATCGAAAGACGCGAATTCATCGCGATGGCCGGAGCAGCAGCTTTACACGGCATTGCTTTATCGGAGGGCAAACAAATGATGTACGGATTGATCGGCAAAATGACTACGGTTGAAGGCAAGCGCGACGAACTGATTTCGATTCTGTTGGAAGGCGTGGCCGGAATGCCCGGCTGTCTCAGCTACGTGGTGGCCAAAGACCCTGCGGATGCGAACGCCATCTGGATCACCGAAGTCTGGGACAGTCAGGAAAGTCACAAAGCATCATTGTCCCTGCCCGCCGTGCGACAAGCCATCACGCGCGGCAAACCGCTGATCGCAGGTTTCAGCAACAGCACAGTCACAGAACCTGTAGGCGGACACGGGCTTGTTTCTGGCAAGCTCACAAACTTGAAGTGATAGCCAATGATTCCAGAATTACAAGATGGCGTTCTTCCTGAAGGAATTCATCGCTGCACGCTGGAAGAAGTGAAAAGTATATTTGGACGATTTACTCGCTCAGACCGGCGTCCGCAGTTGACTGAAAAGCTGGCGCAGTACATTCAAGATGCTCGCAATTCCGGTGTCGTTTCAGCCGTTGTGATTGATGGCAGCTATGTGACGGACAAAGAAGAACCGGGCGACATTGATTTGATCGTAGCTCTTCGGTCAGACTTTGATCTGGCGTCGGAAATGCGCCCGCTGGAATACAACATACAGTCAAAGCCAATGGTCAGAAAATTGTACGGCTTTGACGTGTTGCCTGCTACGGATGGCAGTGAAACCTATTTGCGGCTGTTGGATTTCTTTTCTCTCGTCAAGCTGGACGATCCTGACCAGGAAACGAATCAGGAACGCAAAGGATTGCTGAGGATCGAACTATGATCGAAAACGAAGCTCAACTGAATCAAACACGATTGGCGATCAATAATCTGGAAGCGGCGATGGCTGCGCTCAAACGCGATGTTCTGCCGCTGAGCGCCGAACGGTTCGCCGTGATGGCCGAACCGATTGTGGACCAAATTCGTGAACTGCGTAAGCAAGTGGAAGAATACGTAGGCATCACGGCTGCCGTTCAAGTCTGGCAGATGCGCGGAAATCCGCCGTCGGAACTCAGACTCCACAAATAGAACCGCGCTACGAGACACATCGCTCCAAATGAAACAGTCCATCCGCCATTTACCAATGATCGCCGGATTTGCCAGCTTACTTTGTTCCGCAGCCACAATTTTCCTGTATTCGTTTCACACTGGCGCACAGAAGCTTTTGTCTCAGATTCCCCAAAACGGGATTGATAACACAAATTTCCTTGAAGCGGCTCAACTGTCCGAATACATCAGCAATTACAGATACGCCGCACTTGTGGTCGCATTATTCCTTGCAATTCTGGCTATACGAAAAGGTTCACGATGGTTGGGATGGGGATCGCTAATTGTCAGCCTCATCATTGCATTTACCCAAGTAAAGAAACTTATCGAATGAACCAATTTATTGCGCATATCACGCTGGTCGTTCGCGATTACGACGAAGCGATTGAGTTTTACACTCGCAAGCTTCATTTCACGCTGGTCGAAGACACTTATCAGCCGGAACAGGACAAACGCTGGGTTGTCGTAGCTCCGCCGGGGTCGAGCGAGACGACTTTGCTGCTGGCGCGCGCCGCCACGCCGGAACAAGCGAAATTCATCGGCAATCAAGCGGGCGGACGAGTTTTCCTATTCCTGCAAACAGATGATTTCTGGCGCGATTATCACGAGATGGTTTCGCTGGGCATCCGCTTCGTCCGCGAACCGAAAGAGGAAAGTTACGGCACGGTGGCCGTGTTTGAAGATTTGTATGGAAACCTGTGGGATTTGATCCAGCGCCGTGTCACCGGTTGAGCAATTCACCAATGACTCTTTCACGATTGACTGACTGATTCCTGGAGGTCTTATGCACGTTCGATTCGCAATCCTGTTTTTAATTGCCGTCTTTGCCATGTGGTTCGAGCAAACGAAAACCGGCGGCAATGATGAAGCCGTAGTTCGCGCGGTCGTCGCCAAATACGTTGACGCTCGTGAACGCATTGATCCGCAAGCCGTCGAACAATTATTCACCAGCGACGCCGATCAACTGGTTTCGTCGGGCGAATGGCGCAAAGGGCGTGAAGCCGTGGTCAAAGGCACGATGGCGAGTTCCACCAACACGGGCGGCAAACGAACGATTACGGTGGAATCCGTGCGCTTCGTAACGCCGGATGTCGCCATCGCCGACGGGCGTTATGAGTTGACAGGGTTGGCCGGAGGAGTTGCTCGCAGCATGTGGACCACGATTGTGTTGAAACGCAGCGGCAAAGAATGGCGCATCACGGCAATTCGCAACATGCTTCCCGCCGCCGCAGCGCCGGCAAGATAAATCAGAATTGAGATCGCCAAAAAAAGCCGAAACTCGCGCAAGCCGCACCGAACAATTCATTCAAATGCTGGAAAAGGATGTGATGGTTCATTCATAATCTCCGCGCATTAGATTCAATCCAAAAGTTGTCAAACCCGTCATCGCTTCAGAAAGGAGTTTCCATGAAATGGCGCAACTTTCTCTTCTGTGCATTCCTGCTGAGCGTCTGCGTCGTCTGCTTCCCGGCACGAACGCAAAATCTTTCGGATCACAAGTCTTTGCTTGATGCCTGGAATCAGCCGTTCAAACCGTTTCGCGTCATTGGCAATATTTATTACGTCGGCACAAACAACCTGGCTTGTTACCTGATAACTTCGCCCGCCGGTCATGTTTTGATAGACACAGGGATGGAAGAATCCGTGCCGATTGTCAAAGCGAACATCGAATCGCTCGGATACAAACTGAAATACGTCAGAGTCATTTTGTCCGGTCACGCCCACTTCGATCACGTAGCCGGACACGCCGATATGCAAGCCGCGACCGGCGCGAAAATTTACGCTTCGGCGGCGGACGCTGAAATTTTAGAAAGCGGAGGCAAAAAAGGATTTCACCCTCTGACGCCTTACAAACCTGTCAAGGTGGACAAGGTCATCAAAGACGGAGAAATTTTCCGGCTGGGACCAATTGGCATGAAAGCTTATCTGACTCCGGGTCACACCGAAGGCAACACCACCTGGACAACCACAGTTGAAGAAGGCGGTAAAAAATACGACGTGGTTTTTGCGGGCAGCATGTCAATCAATCCGGGCGTTCGCATGATCAACAACCCCACGTGGCCGAAAATTGCCGAAGCTTACGCCAAATCATTTCAGACTTTGAAATCGCTGCCTTGCGACGTCTTTCTTGGACCGCACGCTCCGTTCTTCGACATGGAAGCGAAAGTCCTCCGGTTGAGCAGCGACGGAAAATCGAATCCATTCATTGATCCTGACGGTTACCAAAGGTACATCGCCACGTTTGAAAAGAGTTACAGCGAACAACTTCAACGCGAACAAAGCGTAAAATGATTGCGGCGAGTTGAACTTCTGCGGAGCGCCAAACTCAAAATTCGGCAACCAGGCGAACTCATTCACGCCGATGATATGTAAGGCTTGTGGACTTCCCTTCCACTGCGTGCAGCAGCCGTTGAAAAGAGCACAGATCGAAAATGGTTTAATCTCGTTCGCTTGTTTTCGCGGGCGGTATGGCTTCCATCAGCAATGCCAGCGCGCGTTTGAATGACCTCGTGCCCGGTGCGCTGCCTTTGTAATGCCCTAAGCGCACGACGACCAGATCGTGCGAAGGAATCATCATCGTCCATTGTCCGCCTGCGCCCGCCATAAAGTATGCTTCTTTCGGCACGGGATATTCACCATCACCGTTGAGCCAGAAAAAGCCGCCGTAAATCGGGCGTCCATCGGCTTTCCATGCGGGCGCGAGTGTTTGGATGAACCTTACGAATTCTGATGTCAGCAACCGTTCGCCATTCGGTGCCACGCCGTCGCGCAAATACAAATTGCCGAGCCGCGCCCAATCGCGCGCGGATGCAAATTCGTAGCCTTGCGTGAGGAAGTTGCCGTGCGAATCAGTTTCCATCACCATCGTGCGCATCCCCAATTTGTCGAGCAAGGCGCGGCGCGGGAACGATAAATAATCTTCTTTGCGTTTTTCAACCGCGAGGCGAATCAGATAATTCGTCAGCACCGGATCAGTGTTGCGATAGCGTCCAACTTGTCCGGGCTGCCATTGTTGCGGGCGCGTGGCGGCGTAATGGAAAAGATTTTCGCTGCCGGTGTAAAGATACAAATGATCGGGGTAGCGGCCATCGTCCACGTAATCGGGGTCTTGCGGCGCGCGAATGCGAATGCCGCTCGACATATGCAAAATGTCGGCGATGCGAATTTTGGCGCGCGGATCATTCGCTCCTTGCCATTCAGGGATCGGCGCAGGTTCATCGAGCTTGTACACGCCTTGTTTGATCAGAATGCCCAGCAACGTCGCGGTCAGGCTCTTGCCCATTGACCAGCTTTCGAGCGGCGTTTGCACGGTGAGTCCCGCGCCGTATCGTTCTGCGAGCAATCGGCCTTTGTGCGTGACGACAAACGCGGCGGTCATTCCGGCTTCATCCGCGAAGGCCGCGTCTACGGCTTGTTGGAGCTTGGCGGGGTTGATTTCTTTAGGCAGCGGCGCGCTCGGCAATTGATCGCCCATCGGCCACGCTTGTTTGTCCGCTGCTGGCAGTTCGCTTTTGACCGCGACGGGCTTGTAGTTCAATTCATCTTTCCCCAGCGGCAGCGCGATGCAACCTTGCGAGCCGAAGAGTTTCGCTGTGCGCTTGATGCCGTTAGGCAATGTGACGGTGACGGTTTTGTTCGCGCGGTCTATCACAGGCTTGCCGAGTTTTGCACGCTCGTTGAACGGCGCGGTGAAGCCTCCGACATTAGCCGCCGCAAAATCAGGGTCAAGCCCTGTAATGAAAACCGCCGAACAGATCACCTTTGCAAACCCTGCCGCGTGATGCGTGAGCGCGTCGCCCGGCGGCGGCACGTAAGGAGTGTCGAGTTCCAGGGATTTCGCCCGCTGTATGAGAGCGTCACGGGGTGATGCAGTTTGCTCCCCGGTCCGATCCGGTCTGTTTTGCCGCTGGCGAGTTCCAGGGATTTCCGCTTGGGAATTGATAATGCCCGAATGATTGCCAAATCCCTGATTCCAAACTTTCTGACCGTAAACCAAGCCATAAACGATTGGAATTATCGCAATCGAGAAAGTCAAAATTCTCTTTGACCAATTCATCGCTCTTCTCCTTGTTGTTGACGTTTTACAACGCTGACACAGACGACGGTCTGGGATGACGGAAAACCCTATTGAAAACAAAACGGATTATAGTCCTGATTTACGTTTAGGATTTTCCGCGTGACCAATCTTGTGAGCGCGGGCATTTTCAGGCAACAGGGATCAAACGCCAAGCAGATGGAGTGAAGCCATAACAAACGATTTTATTTGTCATCAGTTCATTGGCTAAACACTGCAAAGAAGAAAATCTAAATCAAACCAGAAAACTTTGAGACAGGATAACAAGGTGAAAACCGAGATTGATCCTCATTGACTCCAATCCTGTTTCATCTTGTCAATCCTGTCTACTTTCTCTCTGTCCCAATGTTGCGGGTTCTGATTTAGATTTCAGATCATCACGGCGCATAATACCCGGTCAGGTCAATCAGCAGATGAATCGTGCTGAACACGTAAATAGTGAACCGGCCATGTTTTTGGTGAAGTTTTGGAAAACAAGGCGGTTTTCTGTTTTTCTGCCGAT
>CAYRQB010000344.1:0-6275 GCA_964426025.1 uncultured Heliomicrobium sp. | reverse complement strand
GCGTGAGATGTATTTTCTTGATGATTTGGATCAAAACTTTCCGTCAACGACTTCAAACTTAGTGGGCTTGTTCAAACTCCTGCCGCCGGTTTCAATCCAGTGCGCGACCAGTTCCATCAACTCTTCCAGCTTCGTTTCAGGCTCGCCCAGCAATTGACGGCAAAGCGCTGAATTGCTGAGCAAGGCAACGCCCGAATCCCGGCCTGTGAAAACCGCCTGTCGTTGAAAGCGTCGCGCAAAAAAATCCGCCGCTTGCAGAACGGAAACAATTTCGCCGCCAGTCACATTCAACGCTCGCGGCGGCGACTGGCAAAGTTTCAGACTTCGCAGCGCATACGAATTCGCGTCTCCCTGCCAGATGACATTGAAATGCGAAACCGTCAGATCAACCGGCTTGCCTTCGTAAACTTTTCGCCCGATGTCCACCAACACGCCGTAACGTAAATCTACAGCGTAATTCAATCGCAAGAGCAAAACCGGCGTGGCGAATTCCAGCGAGAAGTATTCAAAGACTCGTTCGCGTGCAAGGCAGGATTGCGCGTATTCTCCGCGCGGATCGAGTTTGTCAGTTTCAACTGCTCCGCCGCTGGCCGCGCTGACAAACGGATAAACGTTGCCGGTTGAAAAAGCCACTATGCGCGAAGCGCGATAACGATGCGCCGCATAAGCCGGAAGAATCGCGTTGTTCGCCCAGGTCAAATCTGTTCTGTTCGTCGAGCCGAACTTGCGCCCCGCCAGATACAAAACATTTTCGCAATCGGGCAGACGATCAACTTCATCGCGATTCAGCAAATCGCAGGCGATGGTTTCAACGCCTGCGGCTTCCAGTTCTTTTCTGGCTTCGGCTGAAGAGAAGCGCGAAACGGCAATCACTCGGTTCTTCACTCCCGCCGCATCCGCAGCGCGTTTGCATCGCCGCGCCAGCGAAGGCCCCATCTTGCCGCCCGCGCCAAGTACGATCACATCGCCGGACAAACGGCTCATCAAATCAACGTCGGAAGCATTCGGATCAGACAGTTTTTCTTCAAGTTGTTCTTCGGTTTCAATCATTGTGTAACTACGGTGCGGTACGTGGAGCGGTAGCGACCTGGTTGATTCGTCAAGCGCATTCCCCTCCAGAAACAGGTCGCTACCGCTCCCTGTACTGTCTCATGTTGGACGCTCTGGTTTAGCCAAACTCCGGGCCAAGAATCGCGAACTGTTTTTCGGGCAATCCTGGAATCTCGCCATCGCCGCGATACATGCGAATGAATGGCCGCTGTTCCTGAAAGCCCGCCAGCTCAAGCCATCGCAACCACTCGCCGTCGTGACAAGCGGCGTCGAGAATAAACTTCTTACCGTTTTGTTCAGCCAGGCAATTCGTAACCAACTGTCTGGCCGATTCAACATCGGACGCGACGACCGGTCCGATATGTTCAAAATTGAATCCGTGACGCCCAAACATAAAAGCTCTGATGCCGTCGGCTTCCGGCACAACCCAGGCGTATTCCGGCGACGCATCAAACAGCCACCGCAGGATCAAACTTCTGTCAGCGCCGAAAACCGATTGATCCAATGTGAAAACTTCAGGCAGATCGGCTTCGGTCATTCGTCGCGCGTTGGATTTTTCAAGCTTCGCAATTTCGGCGGAAACGATTGTCTCCATTCTGCAAAATCTGGATTGATCGGCGAAGCCGAGTTTCAAATAAACTTCGCGTCCGGCTGGAGTGGCGTCCAGGCCGATCAACTTTTGCCGGTTCAGCAAATCAATCGCTTCCTGCAACAATCGTGTGCCGATTCCCTGACGGCGTTCGGCAGGATCAACCAGCGCCATGCCTATCCAACTGAAACGCTGTTGATAACTGACGGTCGTGACGGTTCCGACAACCCGATTGTCTTTGACGGCGACTCGGCAATCCGCCGGGCTGAGCTTCAGAAACAGTTCCCAATCGCGGCGGAGTTGATTCCAGCGGCTGGCGCGGCAGAGCGCCAAACCGGCAGTAATATCCGCCGCCAGCATTTGGCGAAAACTGATCTGATGCGACTGTTCAAGCACTTTGGTTTCGATGGCGCGGCAACATTGCGACGGCGATTGCTCCGATGACGGCCAGTATGATCAATGCCGCAAAACCGTTGACGTAATTCTTGCTCTGATCGCGCAGATAACCGACCAGCATCGGCGCCAGAGCTTCGGCCAATCCGTCTGCGGTCAGGATGATTCCCATCACTCGCCCCATCACTTTCAAACCGAAAAGTTCTGCGGCCATCAACGGGATGATCATGTAATCGCCGCCGAAGGCAATGCCGAAAACAACCGCGAAGACATAAATCACGTTGGGAGTCGAAACGAAATAGAGCAATGGAATCGCCAGCGAAACCATCGCGTAAATCAGCAGCATGACGTATTTTTTTGGGAAACGATCTGCCAGCCATCCCATCAGCAACCGCCCAATGATGCTCGACGCCAGAACCAGCGAGATGACGTTGGCGGCTGTCGCCTGCGAATATCCCTGATCCAGACTCATGAAAAGTTTCAGGTGCTGATTCGTCCCGCCAACCGCGCCGATGGAACACATGCTGCCGATGGCCAGCAGGTAAAAGCTGCGGCTTTTCAAAATGCCGCTAATCGGCGGAGCAGATTCAGAGTTCCTGGCTTCGTAACCTTCAGGCATTTCTTTGACAAACCAGACCATAGGCATGGCGATGGCAATCATCAGCACGCCCAGCGTCGCCAGAGCCGTATGCCAGCCGAGTTTTCCTTCCAACCATCTGGCAAGTTGCGGAACCAGCGCGCCGCCAATTCCAATTCCAAGATAAGCAAAGCCCATCGCTTTGCCGCGTGCCTTGTCAAACCATCGCGACAGCAGAACCTGATTCGGCAACGGCCCTCCGCAAACGTAACCAAGCGCGTTGAAAAGATAAAAGAAGTAAAACATCCACAGAGCAGTCATCTGGCTTAAACCGACCAGAGCCAGCCCGCCCATCAGAATTCCGGCCATCATCAATCGTCGCGGTCCGAAACGGTCAATGATCCATCCGGCCAGAAAACCGAACAATGGGCCAATCAGGATTTTGCCGAAAGCATTGCCCGAAGTGACAGTCGTTCGCGACCAGCCGAATTCGCCGACCATAAAATCGTAAAAGAACGGCAGGCCGTAAAACGAAAGGCCAACCAATGAAAACAGCGTCAGGAAACCGGTCGCGGCTACTTGCAACTGCGGCTTGCTGACATTCTGATTGACTGTGGTTTCAGTCGAAGCATTTTGGCTCATGGTTGATTGGTTATCTCCGGTAGTTTCATAGCAATTTGCAGGTCGGTACGCCCGCGCCAGCGCAGGTTGGCGTGTGGCGTAGAGCCTTGCACGCGAGGGCGCGAGCGTACCAAAGTGAAACCGCTGTAAGAACGATTGATGATCATCGCCGTTATTCGATTTTGCCAGCCGGACGAACATTCCTGCCTTCGCGATTGACAAGCGAATCGCCCAAATCTTCGCGAGCGCGTTCGACAAAGACCATCAACTGTTTGACGACTTCTGGATGTTTATCGGCCAGATTCGTCTTTTCGCCAATGTCGGCTTCCAGATCGAAAAGCGACAGTTCTATCTTCGGATAAGTGTCTTTTCCGGGTTTGCCATCAGCGCCGGGCGTTTCGATGAAACGATAGCTGTGCGGCAAATGCAGTTTCCACTTGCCGGCACGGACGGCTTGCAATTCCCTGCCGTAATAAAAGTACAACGCGTCGTGCGGGCTTTTTGCTTTCCTGTCGGAAAGAATCGGCCACACGTCGCGCCCGTCAATGATTCTGTCTTTCGGAATTTCGGTGCCGATCAATTTGGCCAGCGTTGGCAACAGATCAATCGTCATGACCGGCTCGCGACTGACCGAACCCGCCGCAATTTTTCCCGGCCAGCGAGCGACGAAAGGAACTCGCACGCCGCCGTCGAATTCAGTCCCTTTGCCTTCGCGCAATGGTTTTGCCGAACCGGCGTGATTGCCGTAACTGAGCCATGGGCCGTTGTCCGAAGTGAAGATGACAAGCGTGTTGTCATCCAGCTTCAAGCGTTTCAGCGTCGCCAGCACCTGTCCGACAGACCAATCCAGTTCTTCGATCACGTCGCCGAACAACCCGCGTGCGGTTTTGCCTTTGAACTTGTCGGAAACGAACAGCGGCACGTGCGGCATCGAATGCGGCAGGTAAAGAAAGAATGGCTTGTCTTTGTTCTTTTCGATGAACCTGACGGCGCGCTCTGTGTACCAGGTCGTCAATTGAGTCTGGTCGGGCATCAACTGGATGACCTTTTCGTTTTCGATCAGCGGCAAGTCGGGATAGTAGTTTTTGTTCAACGGATGGTTCGGCCACATATCGTTCGAGTACGGCAATCCAAAGTATTCGTCGAAACCATGCCGAGTAGGCAGAAATTGCGGCAGATGTCCCAGATGCCATTTGCCATAAATCGCCGTCGCGTAATCGCGCGATTTGAAGACTTCGGCCAGTGTGGTTTCGGCAGTGTTGATTCCGTAATTGGCACGATGATCCAGCGCTCCGTGAATGCCGACTCGATTCGAATAACATCCGGTCAGCAAAGCCGCGCGCGATGCCGAGCAAACCGCCTGAGTCACATAAAAATTCGTCAGCCGGATTCCCTCTTTCGCCATCCGATCAAGATTCGGAGTCTTGTAACCCAACGGCTCAGATGCAAAGCTGCCGATGTCGGCGTAGCCGAGATCGTCGGCGAAGATCAGAACAACATTCGGTTGGCGTTTGGTTTGAGCCGATTCGCCGACGGTTTGCGGCGAAGTCAATAAGGCGAAAGCGATCAGGCAAACTGCAGCAAGGGCTTGTGGACTGAGTGAAAATTTCAGAGACAAGTGGCGACGGGCTTTAGCCTGTCGTTGAATGAAACAGGCTAAAGCCTGCTCCACGATTGTCTGACCGGTTTTAGCTTGGCTCATCAAAACTGCCTTTCATCGAATGGTGTGCGGTTCCATCAACTCTGTGCGGCTGCCATCGGGATCGAACAGATTCAATTGCCAGCGGCGGTTTCTGCCGACTTGCGGCGAACGAATCTGCGCCGGATCGTCAACGCGTTGGCGCAAAGTCTCCAAAGCTTTTTGAATGTCTGGAACCAACAGCGCAACGTGATGGCTTGATCCAAGTTGCTGTCGAGTGGGTTTGCCGGTCGTCAGCATGTATTCCAGGTAATCGGTTCCGTCCGGCACACGCATGTTGATCCAGTTGATCGTCGCGTCATCGCGTCCGCCGCGCCAGATTTCCGAAAAGCCCAGAATGTCCTTGTAAAACTTGTCTGCGGCGGAGGCATCGGCAACCGTCAAACCGACGTGCAGAATGCGGTCAGAAATTCGCTGCGCCGAAACGTATCTGCCGCGCGCTTTGGTGTGCAGCGAGCCGGGACGATATTGGACGAATTCCACAGTGTGGCCGTCAGGGTCGGTGACTGTAAAATTGAAATTGCCGTCACGGCCTTGCCTATGTTGGTCGGGGACTTTGACGCCTTTCGATTTCAGGTAAACGCGCAGAGCTTCGATGTCTGTGGTTTCAAATGCTATGTGCCTCAACCGTTCGTCCTGATCCGGCGGCAAGCCCGGAAAGATTTCAATGTACTGTCGGTCGTTCACCTTGAAATAAGTCAGCGCCAGACTGCCGTCAGGATTGCGAATCTGAAACGGTTCTTCGTAACCGAGCAGGCCGCTGTAAAAATCGCGCGCCTTGGCGATGTCGCTGACCTGAAATGCGATGTGAGCAACGCCGATGATCAACGGACGCGGCGGCGATGAATTCTGATTCTGCGCCGAAGCTCCGAAGCTCAATGCCAGAACCAGAAGAAGTATCTGAGCTTTGATATTCATTTAATTGTCTAAATCAAACCAGAAAACTTTGAGACAGGATTTACAGGATTCAACAAGATGAAAACTGAGATTGATCCTCATTGACTCCAATCCTGTTTCATCTTGTCAACCCTGTCTACTTTCTCTCTGTCCCAATGTTGCGAGTTCTGATTCAGTTATCTGAGTGTTTTGATGCGGATGTTGCGGAAACGCGCTCGGCTGTTTTCTGCCCACGAACCGGCTCCGCCGTGAACCTGCAAGCCAATGTAACCTTCGCGCGGATAACGTTCGCGGTTGTCCTGAAAATCGGTCATCTTGACGCCGTTCAGCCAGGCGATGACGTGCGCGGGTTGCCCCGTGACGCGGGCGCGAAGCTTGTTCCAGTCGTTTTGCTTGAAGTATTTCTTCCAGTCCTTGTTCTGTTGAATGAACCCGCCTTCAGCCGGAGC
>CAYRQB010000343.1:0-6288 GCA_964426025.1 uncultured Heliomicrobium sp. | reverse complement strand
AAGTCAACCTGCTGCCGTTGAAACTGAAGACTAATTTGATTGTAAACAGTGTGGCGAAAGTCGCTCCGCGCAGCGCTCTGATTTTGGGCGAACCGAAATGATAGATGACATGTCCGAATCGTAATCTCAGGCCAAGCCGCGAAGACGCAAGAAAATAATAAGAAGCCGTCTGCCAACTCCCACAGCTTGCCATTACCTCTTCACTCTTGGCGGCTTGGCGTGAAACTGAGTCACTAAAGTTTTACCCGCACAGACTTCAAATAATCGGCTTCAGCGGCGTTTGCCAAAGCGCAGGTAAAGCGCAGGCATCAGAAACAGGTTCAGCACGGTTGAGGTGAACAGCCCGCCAAGAATGACTACGGCCAGCGGATGTTCGATTTCGTGGCCGGGTTTGTTTCCGCCAACGACGATTGGCAGCAGAGCCAATCCCGTCGCCAGCGCCGTCATCAAAATCGGAGCCAGCCTCTCTTCAGAACCGCGCAGCACCAGTTCGCGGCTGAACGGCTGGCTTTCTTCTGTTTCCAAATGGCGGTAATGGCTGACCAGCATAATTCCATTGCGAGCCGCGATGCCCAACACCGTCACGAATCCCACCAGCGAACCCAGCGACAAAATCCCACCGGTCAACAAAGTCGCCGCGACTCCGCCAATCAACGCGAACGGCAAGCTGACGAAAACCAGCGTCACCAATCGCATCGAACGAAAGTCCGTGTGCAGCAGCAACAGGATTCCAAGCAAGGACAATCCGGACAGCCAGAACAGTCTGTTCTGGGACTGCTGGCGAGCGGCGTATTCGCCCAGAAATTCCGGGTGGTAGCCGTGCTCGAAAGACAAGGCTTTGACTTTGGTTTCAATCTCGCGGGCGACGCTGCCCAGATCGCGTCCCTTAACGTCGCAGGTCACATCAATTCGCCGCGAAGCGCCTTCGTGCTGAATGACATTCGGCGTCGGAGTGATTTGAATGTCGGCTACGTCGCCCAGCGGAATGTCTCCGCCGGTTGGCAAAGCGATTCTCAACCGCCTCAGTGATTCAATGTCGGTTCGCGTCGCAGCCGTTCCCCAGACAACCACGTCGTTGATTTGCTGAGCCTGATAAAGCTCGCCGACTTTTGTTCCCTTGACCAGCGTGGTTGCCGCTCGGCGAATGTCGCCCGGCGTCAGCCCGAAGCGCGAAGCCGCCTCAGGTTTCAGCTTCACTTCCAGTTGCGGAACCAGCACCTGCTGTTCGACTTTCAGATTGGCAACGCCTGCAACTCCGCCGATTGTCTTGCTTACTTCATCGGCTTTTGATCGTAACTCGTCAAGTTCCGGGCCGTAGATTCTGACGACGATTGAAGCGCCAGCGCCGGTCAAAACTTCCTTGATGCGTTCTTTCAGATAAGTCAGCAGGTCGCGCGTCAAGCCCGGGTAACCGTCAACGACTTCCTGAATTTTGGCGACAGTCGGTTCGTAAGGCACGTTCGGATCAATGCTGATCCAGAGTTCCGTGAAGTTCGGGCCAACGACTTCGTCCGCGACTTCGGCGCGGCCTATGTGCGATCCGAAATTGCGAACTCCCGGAATCGCGCGCATCTCTTTGCTGGCGCGAATGGTGATGCGATTCATCGCATCAATGGAAGTGCCGGGCTTTTCAACCCAGTGCATCAGAAAGTCAGTTTCTTTGAAATTCGGCAGGAACTCTTCGCCGAGCAGTGGAATTGTGATGGCCGTTGCCGTCAGAAAGATCAGCAGCGTGATTGTCGCCAGCCGCCAACGATTAACTATCTTTTCCAACAGCTTTCGATATACGCCTTTCAACCATCGAGTCAGCGGCGGTTCGGCTTTATGACTTTTGACGGCTCGCGGCAGCAGCAACAGCGACAAAGCCGGAGTCAGCGTCAACGCAACTCCCAGCGAAGCCAGCACCGCCAGCACGTAAGAAATCGCCAGCGGTCGGAAAAACGACCCCGACAAACCTTCCAGAAAAAAGATCGGCACGAACACCAGCACGACGATCAGCGTGGCATAAACAATCGCGCTGCGAACTTCCAGCGAAGCTTTCAAGACTACGCTAAAAGCCGGTTCGGGATTTTCCAACTCGCGGTTCAGCCGCAATCGCCGAACTATGTTTTCAACGTCAATGATCGCGTCGTCAACGACTTCGCCGAGCGCGATGACCAGCCCGGCGATGACCATCGTGTTGATGGTGAAGCCGCGATAATAAAGAACCATCGCCGCAGCCATCAGCGACAGCGGAATCGCCAACAAGCTGATCAGCGCCGTTCGCCATTCAAACAGAAAAACCACCAGCACGGCGATGACCAGCAGGCAGCCGATTAGCAAAGCGTTTCGCAAATTGCCGAGCGCCGTTTCGATGAAAGTCGCCGGGCGAAAAATCGTCGAATCAATCTCAATGTCTTTCAATCCGGGGCGTAGCGCGTTCAGCGCGGCTTCGACGTTTCGAGTCACGTCCAGCGTGTTGCCGTCCGGTTGTTTTTCAACGATCAACAGCAAACCAGGTTGATCGTTGATGATTGCGTCACCGATTGGCGGCGGAAAACCTTCGACGACTTCGGCCACTGCACCCAGCGGCAGCGGCGAACCGCGACGAAACGCCACCGGCACTCGCGCCAAATCTTCAGGTTTGATGACAGAAGCCGGATGCGTGACAGCCAGCCGCTGATTCGGAGTGTCAACGAATCCGCCCGCGCCGACGGCTACGGCATCGGTCGTGGCTTTTAGAACTTCATTGAGCGTGACGCCGTGCGCGCGTAATCGGTCGGGATCAACCAGCGCCTGAAGCTGGCGGTCGCGCTGTCCCCAGATGGCTACGTTGGCAACGCCGGGAATCGCCATCAAGCGAGGCCGAATCGTCCAGCGCGCCAACGTGCTCAACTCCATCTGAGAAAGCTTGTCCGACCAGACGCCCATCTTCAACGCCCGGCTGGTGGAAGAAAGCGGCTGCAAAATCACCGGAGCTTTGGCGGCGGCGGGAATCTGCGGAGCAACCAACGCCAGACGTTCCTGAACGGTTTGCCGCGCTCGCATCAAGTCCGTGCCCTGCTCGAAGATCAGAACGACCGACGACAAACCCAGCACGGATTTCGACCGCAAAGTTTTCAGCTTGGCCGTGCCGTTCAACGCGTTTTCAATCGGAATTGAGATAAGGCTTTCGACTTCGGCGGTTGAAAGCCCAGGCGCTTCGGTTTGAATTTCGACCAGCGGCGGAGCGAATTCGGGAAAGACATCCAGCGGCGAAGTTTGCACGACGCGAATGCCTACGACCATCAACAGGACGGCCAGCGCAATGACGACAAAGCGAAGTTTGAGAGAAGTAGAGACGAGCCAGTTCATAGAGTTTGTAGTACCGCCTTTAGGCGGAACCTTCACGGGCGCAGTATTCCGCCTGAAGGCGGTACTACGAACTTATTTCCCAGTGCTGAATTCGGTACCGAATAGTTCTGCGACTCCGGCGGTGGCGATCTTTGCTCCGACGGCGGGGCCACGCGAAAGCACGGCCAGCGAATTTACGACACGACCGATTTCTATCCGACGGCGAACGTAAGTTTGCGGCGAAGTGTTTTCGTAAACCCAGGCTCCGCCGTTGATGTCGTAAACCACAGCCGACCAGGGAACCGCCAGGCTTTCAGTTTTGCCGCGCAACGCAAGCGTCACGCCCATTCGCTGACCCGGTCGCAACGAACCGTCTGAGTTCGCCAGTTCAAAATACAAATCGGCTGTGTTGGACAGCGCGTCTGCCGAAGGCGGAGCTTTGACCGGGCGAGCCAAACGCGAAGCCGCGCCGGGAGCATCGGCCAGGTTGTGAATCTTCGCCGATTGGTTCGGAGCGATTTCGCGCAGATCGCCCACATAAACCGGGACGCGAATCCAGACGGAAGACAGGTTGGCGATTTCAACCAGCGGCGAGCCTCCGCCGACTGACTGGCCGGAATTGGCGAAAATCTTTGTGACGATGCCATCACGCGGAGCCGCGATGGCGACCGAATAATCCGAAGTCAGCGGCTTGCTGTCGAAACGTTCCAAACGCGAACGCGCGGTTTTCAGGTCGTGTTCAGCCAGATCGAGTTCTTCGCGCGATTGCTGAACGGATTTTTCGCTTCCGGCTTTGTCGCGTAGCAATTGTTCGGCTCGGTTGAAACGAATGCGGGCGGCTTCGACTCGGGTTTCGGCGGCTGCTATGTCGCGTTCAATCTGCAATCGCAAATCGCGCTCAGGCGAAAGAAACGGCGTCAGGCGATAAAGCGTTTGGCCTTTGCGAATGAACAAGCCGACGACTGGCACACCTGAAGAGTTGTCATTGCCAGACGAAAGCGTTCCGCCCATAGGCGCAGCGACACCGGTTGTGCGATCAGGCGGCAGAACGATTTCTCCGGCGAAGCTGCGCGTTTCGGCGACCGGTTGAATCGCGATGGCGGCGGTTTCAATTCCCAGTCGGGATTCGGCTTGAGCCGACAGCTTGATCGTGGCGAGTTCGGGTTCCTTGACCACGTTTTCGACTTTGGCCGGAACTTCGGACTTGTGAGTTTCGGCGGCTTGCGGTTTGGCGCAGCCGAAGAGAACCAGAGATGCTGCGAAGAATGTGATTAGTGAAATGACGGGCGGACTGAAAGTCCGCGTTCCGGCGAAAGTCCGCGATTCGGCAAAGGGTTTATTTTCCAATCAGCCTCCTTCCGATGCTGCGTTCGAGTTGCGCTTTGGCGCGAGCCAGCGCAGCTTGCAATTCAGTTTCGCGCAAACGCGCGTCGGTCAATCGTTGAGTGGTTTGCAGGACGAACAAATAAGACGCATCGCCCGCCGAATAACTTTTTTCCGCGAGCCTGCTTTCCTGCTCAAGCTGAGGCAATACGTTCGCGCGCCATTGACGTTGCGATTCGCCTGCCTGTTCAAGTTGCGTGTAAGCCTGTTGAACTTCCAGCGCGACGCGATGGCGAATGGCGATCAGTTGTTTGGCTGCGCGTTCGATTTCGGCTTCGGCACGAGAGATTGCGCCACCGTTACGATGAAAAATCGGCAGATCAATCAGCAAACCGGGACCTTGCTCAAAACCGTTGACGCCTCGCCCGTATTCTTTGGCGATGGCGGAAACGGTCAGGATTCTTGATCGTTCCCACTTGGCGCGTTGGCCTGCGGATTCGATGGCAAGCTCCGCGGCTTTCAATTCCGGGCGCGCGTCGAAAGCCTGTTTCAGCAATTCATCAAGCGGATCGGCTGCCGGTGAATTGGCAGTCGGTGAGCTGATTGAAGCGTTGACGGCAACGACTCGATTCGTTTCCGGCGCTGCGGTCGGGGTCAGGCTGAATGCCGGATCGTTTGCATTGAAACCCAGCAGCGAACGCAAACGGTCTCTGCTTGCGGTGACTTCGTATCCAAAGCGCGCCGCTTGCTCTTCGGCTAATCGCGCTTCGACGTGTGAAGCGTTGGTTTCAAGCTCGCTGATTTCTCCGGCGCGAAATTGAGCGTTGACGATGACGGCAATCTCGCCGCGTTCGCGCCAAGCCTGAGCGGCAATCCGGGATCGAGATTGAGCAAGCGCATAATCCGCGTAAGCAAGTCTGACGTCACGAACCAGATCGAGCGCGTTGGTCACCAGCGATTGCGAAATGCGATCCTGCTCCAACTTGGCGGCGGCAAGGCGGTGAGGTCTTTGCCAAAGCGCGTCGAAAGGCCAGAGCGCGACTGCTTCCAGCACGCGAAAACTGAAAGGGAATACCAGCGTCAGGTTCGGGTTGGTCAATTGTCCGGCTATTCGCACGTCCGCTTTCGCTAATCCAAGAGCGGTCAAATCAGCTTGCAGAGTCGGATTGTTCCAGAGCGCGATGGCGACGGCTTCGTCTTCCGACAAACCGTCATCGAGCGTGACTCCTGAGGGGAGAGCGGATTTAGCCGCCGGGTTCAATCCGTGACCTGTGCGCTGTTCAACCTGTTTTGAAACTTTTTCCGTTTGCGCGTGAGCGATTGACGCTGCGGCCAGAAGCAATGCGGTTAGGCTTAGCAGCAATTTCAATTTCTTCATCGGCTGTTACTCCATAAGCTTGCCGTCGGGACTGACTTTGACTTCTAAAATTTTCCCCGCTTTTCTGAAGTGAGCTTCGTAAGCGACGATGGCATTGTTTTCGGTGATTGATTCGACCAGCAGGATTTTGCCTTTGCCTACCTGTTTGAGGATTTCGGCTTTGGCTGCGGGCGGCAATGCGGAAAGCGCGACCTGATCTTCAATCGTCACGACATTTCCATTCGGGTCAATCGTCACATCCCTGCTGCGGCCTTTCACCAGCAATTCGGCTTCGT